>NZ_JIAF01000004.1:1996190-2328889 GCF_000688375.1 Prevotella sp. HUN102
TTGAATTCTGCTGTCTGGAAACTGAATGATGGTTCTGAAGTCTTGGGATTGTCGGCGTTTAGGTCGTTGATGCCCGTTGATACTTTCTTAACCGTGAAGTGATAATCTTTCACGTCTTTGATAGCTAACTCAACAACGTCGCCATTGCAGGCTACAACGAGGGCTTCTTTACTGAACGTAACCAGAGGATTCGTGTCAAGAGCATAGGAACTCTCCGTGCCATCGCTCTGTGAAACGACCAAATAGGTCATTTCTATTGTCTCTTCGGCAGTACCGGCAAAGATTTGTCCCGGCAAAGCTAAGGCAAGAGCAATAGCCAATGTTTTAAATGATTTTCTTTTCATATTATTACTGATTAAATTAAGACTGAACGTTTGTGTCCAATTTTTTCTTTTACTGATTAATGTATGATTCGCTTTTTAGACATTGATAGCTTCAACGGAATATGATTGGTGCTATCCGGAGATATTACTATCAGGCTTTTCACACCATTGAAGAAGTAGCGGTAATCGTAGGTTTCGTGCGTGTTGGACGAACGTGCCTCGTAGATTCCGGGCGTTACCGTGAAGTGTGCCACGCCATTAGCATCTGTTGAATCTACAAATATGGATCCCTTGCCGTCTATAAGCTCCACCCTCGCACCGGCATAAGGCTCGGAACCGTTGGGAAAGACAAGTTCTACCGACACGTTGCACACTTCCATATCTTCATCGTAGCTGCAAGCCGTGAAGGAAACAGCAAACAGGGCAAGCATAATAAGTCTGATTTTCATATTCAATTACAATTTAAGTTTCAGCGAAAGGCCATAGTAAAATCTGGGAATATATCCACTTCCGAAGAGAGTGGTCTCCAAATCTGTCTGTGAAGAACGAACCTTCGCCATATTGTTGAAGAAGTTGTTGGCATAGAACGATAGTGTAACGTGGTCGCCTATCTCTTTTGTAATGCTCAAATTGGCAGAGAAATAGCCCGAACGACGGTTGGGATTCATCACATAGGCATAGTTTGAGCGCACCACCATACGTGCCAAATCGTTGTAGAGCGCACGGTTGTTATCTTTTGCCCACTTGAACTTCTCAAGGAATGGAATTAATTCATCCGGATTTTCCCAAGTGCTGTAATATTCAGGATATACTACCAAATACTTATCGCGCAGCGAACGGTCGTAAGGAGTGCCGAAATAATCTCCTCGCTTCTCGAGAACGTATGCACGACTTCCATCAGAATATTCGCTTATCGAACGACTGTATTCATAGAGTGAAGCCTCTATGCGCAATGCTACCACCATTCTTATTTTCGGAATGTGTGTCGTTATCGTTGTATTGATGTTTGCTTCGTGGCTGATTGCACCGTTTGCAATGGCTGCGTGGGCTGAATATGAAGTGGATGTGGCATTTGCTCCCTTGTAATAAGCAATATATTGATACGGCTGTCCATTGCTCATCACGATACCGTTCACGCTTGAGGGAATATCAGCAAAGAGCATTTCGTTCCTACCTTTATAATAGTAGAAGTTCCCATCGACTCTGATTGAGGTGCGAAGCGACTTTATCTGCTTGAAATCGAATATCCATTCCACACCATAACGCTCAAGAGGTGTTCCATTGACATACTTCATATTACTGTAATAAGCCTGTCGCTCGGTATAGTCCAACTGAACAGGCTGCTGCGCTCCTGTTTTATCCGTAACCGTTACGATACCTGTCTGTTGATCAATGGTGTATTGTCTGTTGGCTGAAGGAATACTAAGGTGTTCCAAAGCACGCTGACTTGTGAACTTGTATTTGTAGGGCGAGTAGGAAACGGTTGCCATATAGGGGTGGAATGTCTTGTTGTAGAAACCGGAAATCGTGATACGGTTGCCCAAAACATCCATTTCCACACCTACGTCGGTTTGATGCGTAGACTGCCATTTCAATTCGGGATTGTACAAGGCTGAAGAAACGTAGGTGTTATAGCCGTAGAAAGCCTTGTTGTCCACCGTGCTGCCCGGTGTGAAAATCAATCTGTCGGTATACGATGGCGACGGATAAAGCACCTGAAACGATGGCAGTTTCACGGATTTTCCCCAACCGGCGTGAATACTCAGGTTGCGCACCCAAGCCTCACGACCTTTCCAAAAGATATATCGGGTGTTGATACGTGGCGAAAGACTGGAAGCCGTACCGTAATCCGACCCACTAATGAATGTGAAATCGCTGCGCAAACCTGCCGTAAGTTCAAAACCGGAACGCTTGCCGGTCTTGATTCCGATTTTCTCTTCGCCGTAAAGTGCCACATTGTTGAGTGCCGGGAGGTCAATATACTTGTATTCTCGCCACGATGGAGCCAATCGCATATCCTCATAATAGGTGCCTCTACCATAATTCTTGCTGCCCGTAAAGTCGATGCCGAGGAGAAGTTTATTTCGGAAAATGCTGAATTGCCTGCTCCAGTCGGCTTTCATTTTTACGGAATAACTGAGTGCGCGTGAGTCGTTGAACGATTTTTCATGCCAATATCCGGTAGGACCGAGTATGATGTCGGCATTAGGATTCTCGTCGTATTCCGTGGCTACGAAATAACCGTTCTCCCTTGAGTGGATGGCTGCTTGAGTAGCTGCGCTGCTTGTATTTTCATAGACTTCTGATTTACGGTCTTTGTAGTCGATGGAAGCCTTCAACGACAAGTTGGTTATCCAAGTTTTATTGAGCAACCAGTCCAAGGATAACTGCGCACGCCAGTTGTTATCGCGCTGTTTGGTGTAATCGTCAAGTTCCTGATCAGGGTCATTTTTTGAGTTATATCCACCCACATTTCCCGAAACACCCGCATTGAGCGTTAGTGGAAAACGTTCACGCATAAACACATTCATATAGTTAAGCGAGAAATTGTTGCGCTGATAGGCTGTGAAAGGCGATGCGGCATCGGAGAATGAACGGGCGTGTTCCAGAGAAACATTCAGCATACCATTATTGTTTCGGAGGTCGAAACCCTTGTGCAGTGCTACTTGACGTGTGTGCTGATTCAGCTTTCCTTCCACTATGAAGGGAGATTTACCCTTTCGCGTGCTTACTTTTACCACGCCATTGTTCAAATCTCCGTATTCCACGGATGGAATTCCCGTTACGATTTCCACGCTTTCCACGTTTGACGAACTCACACTTCGCGTACTTGCACCGAGCGTAGAACCTAATGTGGCATTGTTGTCGAGCCGCACCCCATCCACTTCTATCGCCGTTCCGAACGATGAGTTTCCCATTTCATTTGCATTGGCACGCAGCATAATTCGGTTATCGTTCATCAGAGAACTGTTGATAGTCTTTCCACCGGGCAGCAAAGTTGCAATATCTCCAATATTGATAATCTGCTGATTGTCGAGTGCCATACGGTCTATAATATAAGAGGTGGTGGCTTCGTCGCCCTTTCGTTTTGCCACAACCTCTATTTCGTCTAATTTTAGATTGTCTTCCTTCATCTTGATAACGAGGTCTATGCGATTATTGCCCACAGAGACCATAGTAGACTTGGTCGCATAGCCCAGACATTGCACCGTCAATGTAGACTTCCCACGTGGCACTTTAGTGATTGTGAACGCTCCCTTTTCGTTGGTGATTGCCCACAAGCCCGATTCCTTCAGCAAGATGGAAGCAAATTCAATAGGTTTTCCGTCCTTTTCGTTCAGCACCTTACCTGCAATAACAGCTTGCTGTGCCAGAGTCGAAAGGGTTATCGTAAAAAATAGTATTGAGAATATAATTAACTTTTTCATCAAGAATAATTCTTTTGAAATTGCAAATTTATCAGTTTCCAAGAATATTCGCAATACCTAAAAACTACGATTTTAAGACTTCTGAATTATTCTTAATTCATTATATTTATGTAGGATAACTTCCTTTGAATTAAAAAACTTTCTCAAAACAAGCATTCTTATAACCTAAGTTAGGTATTCCTTTATACCAACTTTCGGGTATTCTCAAAGAATGACTTAAAAAATAAGGTGGAAAGCACATTATTTGCTTTCCACCTTGTTCATTTATAAGAAGATATTAATTTCTTATCCTTTTATTTTTGCTTTCTTATTCTTTTGCCTCACTTGCCTTTAAAGTGCACTTTCAAATTCTTTCAGGAATCTTACGTCGTTTTCGGAAAACATACGGAGGTCGCTGACACGATACTTAAGATTGGTAATGCGCTCAACACCCATACCGAAAGCATAGCCAGTATATACACTCGAGTCAATTCCACAGGCTTCGAGATCGTGTGGGTCTACCATACCACAACCGAGGATTTCCACCCAACCGGTATGCTTGCAGAAACTACAGCCTTCGCCACCGCAAATATTACAACTGATGTCCATTTCCGCACTTGGTTCTGTGAATGGGAAATAGCTTGGACGGAGACGAATCTTGGTATCAACACCGAACATTTCACGGGCAAATGTAAGAAGAACCTGTTTCAGGTCGGTAAAGCTAACGTTCTTGTCTACGTAAAGCCCCTCTACCTGATGGAAGAAACAGTGGGCACGTGCGCTGATAGCCTCGTTTCGATATACACGACCCGGACAGAGAACGCGGATTGGCGGCTCGTGGGTAGACATATAATGCGCCTCATCGTTGGAAGTATGGCTGCGGAGAATAACGTTCTTTGTAACGTCCATCGTGTTTGAACGCTCAATGAAGAATGTATCCTGCATATCTCGTGCGGGATGGTCGGCAGCGAAGTTGAGCATCGTGAATACGTGCTTGTCGTCGTCAATCTCCGGTCCCTGATAGAGCGTGAATCCCATACGGGCGAAGATGTCTATGATTTCGTTCTTCACAAGCGTCAATGGATGGCGGGTTCCCAAGCCGACAGGATAAGCCGTGCGTGTGAGGTCGATGTCGTCGCTCTGCGCTTCCTTCGTTTCAAGGCTCTCTTTCAAGTCGTTGATTTTATCCTGCGCAATGGTCTTCAGTTCATTGATTTTCATACCGACTGCCTTCTTCTGATCGGCAGCTACGTTACGAAATTCATTCATCAACGCATTAATCTCGCCTTTTTTGCTGAGATATTTCAGACGAAGCAGTTCCACCTCTTCAGCATTTTTAGCCGAAATGGTGCTTACTTCTTTCAGGAGTTCTTCTATCTTTTCTAAGATCATATTCTTGAATTTTAGTGCAAAGGTACAATTTATAATTTGAACGAGGAAGACACCATAAGAAAAAATGTGCTTTTACTACATTATTAAAAATAAATATCGTACTTTTGTACAAAATTTGAGAACTAAGATTATTATGAGAAAAGCAGTTTTATTCGTTGTTGTAATCTGTGCAGCGATGATAGTTGTAACTACCGGCTGTACGAACAAGAAGCCAGAGGTGGTGGATACCCCACAAGTTGCTACGGCATTGATGGACACTACTGTGAACGATTCCATTGATTCAGTAATGGCAGTAGTTGAGGAAACGCCTATGCCAAAGGCTGCCGACCAGTTGTTCGACGATTTCTTCTTCAATTTTATGTCCAGTAAGAAATTGCAGTTGGCACGCACGAACTTCCCCTTACAGGTAATTGACGGAAAAAAGACAACTACCATCGAGAAGAAGAACTGGAAAATGGACCACTTCTATCGCTCACAGGACTATTACACTTTGATTTTTGACGACGAGAAGCAGATGGAAATTTCAAAATCTACTGAAATCGACAGTGTGATAGTAGAAAAGATCCACCTGAAAGCAGGCAAGGTGGACCAGTACTGCTTTGACCATTTCGACGGAAAATGGAAGTTGAACCAGATACGCAAGGTTACGTTTGATGATAACCACAACGGTTCTTTCCTGCACTTTTTGCCAAAACTGTTTGCCGGAAAGGATGTTTCTTGCATAAAGAACCCATTGCCGTTCTATGGTCCAAATCCCGAAACAGGCGAAGGCGACAACATCAACACGACGATTCCTGCAAGTGCGTGGAAAGACTACGTGTCTGTTCCTAACGATATGATTTACAATGTGCTCTATGGTCAGAAGAACAAGGAGAGCAATCAGAAAATCCTCACTTTCCGAGGATTGGCTAACGGTATAGAAACGCAGCTCATCTTCAAAAAGAAAGGCAACAGATGGCAGTTGGTTAAAATCAACGCAGCATAATCATCGGGCGCAGAAATCTTGCAGAAGTACAGCTCTGAGAAGCCCGTTACTTTATGGATTCTGACCAAAAGGATTAAATTAGAACAATGAAAGACCTCAAAGATTATAGTTTATTAAAGCATAACACCTTCGGCATTGACGCAAAATGCCGAAGGTTTATTGAATATACATCCGTGGAGGAGGCACGGCAAGCCGCCGCAATGCTGACGGATGAAGACCGTCCTCTGCTCATTTTGGGAGGAGGCAGCAATCTTCTGCTGACAGATGATTATAAAGGTACGGTGCTTCATTCGGGAATCAACTATCTGAAACAGATAGACGAGGAAAGAGTGAAGTGTGGTTCGGGCTATGATTGGGACAGATTCATAGACTATTGTGTAACGCATCAACTCTACGGCGCAGAGAATCTCTCCATCATTCCGGGCGAAGTTGGTGCCAGTGCCGTGCAGAACATCGGTGCATACGGCGTGGAAGCCAAGGACTTGATAGAGGAAATAGAAGCCGTTGAGATTGCTACCGGCAACATTCGTGTGTTCAGGAACGAGGAATGCGAGTACAGCTATCGGCAGAGCAAGTTCAAGAAGGAATGGAGAGACCGATACCTGATAACCTCCGTAACCTATCGGCTTTCCAAAAACTACGCACCAAAGCTCGATTATGGCAATATCCGTTCGGCATTGGCAGCCAAAGGCATTGAAAACCCTACGGCAACCGAACTCCGCAAAACCATCATTGAGATAAGAAATGCGAAACTTCCCGACCCAAAGGAATTGGGAAATGCAGGCAGCTTCTTTATGAATCCCATTGTTTCAAAGGCTAAATACGATGAGCTGGCAGCACAATATGCCAATATGCCGCACTATACGATAGACACCGACCACGAAAAGATACCTGCCGGATGGATGATTGAACAGTGTGGATGGAAAGGAAAGTCGCTCGGCAATGCCGGTGTCTACGAAAAGCAAGCACTCGTTCTCGTGAATCTTGGCGGTGCAAGCGGCAGCGACATCGTTCGCCTGTGCGAAGCTGTTCAGAAAGACGTGAAAGAAAAGTTCGGCATAGAGATATATCCGGAAGTGAATGTAAGGTAAAGCCGCCTTCAAAAGCCACTTCGCCAGTATTTGGAAAAGTTATCAGAACTGCAATGAAACTACAATTTTTAGGAACAGGTACTTCTAATGGCGTACCGGTAATAGGATGCGATTGCGAGGTTTGCAGAAGCACGAATGCCAAAGACAAGCGTCTCAGAACGTCTGTTTTGTTGGAAACGGACGACACGCGCATACTGATAGATTGCGGACCAGACCTCAGACAGCAGTTGCTGCCGCTGCCATTCAGAAAGATTGACGGCGTATTGATAACGCACATTCACTACGACCACGTGGGAGGTATCGACGATTTGCGTCCTTACTGCAAATTGGGCGATATTGATGTGTTTGCGAAAGAAGACACCTGCAACGGCCTACGTCATAATTTCCCCTATTGTTTTGCTGAAAACCTCTATCCCGGAGTGCCAAGACTGACCCTCCACGCAATAGAACCTCACAAGGCTTTCCGCATTGGCGGGATAGATATAATGCCGATAGAGGTGCTTCACGGCAAGTTGCCTATCCTCGGTTTTCGGATTGGAAAACTGGCTTATATCACGGATATGAAAAGCATCAGCGATTCAGAGTTACCTTATCTGCAAGGAGTAGAAACGTTGATAGTGAGTGCTTTGCGTTGGGAAAAGGAACACCACTCCCACCAGTTGGTAAAAGACGCCATCGAGTTTAGCGACAGGATAAAGGCAAAACAAACTTATTTGATTCACCTTACTGATAAAATCGGACTGCACAACGAAGCAGAAAAACTCTTGCCTATGAATGTTAAGTTGGCTTATGACGGCTTAACAGTTGATGTTTAACTGAACTTTTAGGAGCAAGGGATGACTATTGACAAATTGACAAGAGGGCAGATGATTTAGTAGATTGACAGACTGTCTTATTATCTTTGCAGTATTTTGGTCATTTCTTGGATTTACGAAATGATATGCTTGTAAATTTATCCACTTACTGCCTTGCATTCCGAGTTCAAGGATAGTCCCGAAATCCATAATAGAAAATGAATAATCTTGACAAATATGTCTCTATAATTCCATTATTTTCAGCAGAATATTTTTATTTTTCAAATATGCGAAATATGAGAGTGCAAAGATAAGCAACTATATATCAGCAACTTGTCTCTGAATTATGGAGCTATGTGCAATGATTTCCTTTTGATTAGTTCTCGAACAGAAGAATAAATCGGAGTAAATGACTTCTTTTTTGAGCTTTTCTGTCGTCTTTTAGTGTATCATTTTAGCGAAAAGCGTATTGCATTCTTCGCACGATTGAATTTCTATCTTCGGATATTCGGCAATCAATCTTACGAAAATTGGATTTCAACTGTCAAAACAAAGGTGTTGAAATCTCTAAATTGCTGAAAAAATATGTGCGATTTTTGGTAATCGAATTTTACAAAAATCCGTCGTGAAAAACTTGCAGAGAATTAACAAAGGTTGGGCTGAAAGGCAATGTTAAATAAATATAGCTGATGGATAGAAGCAAAAAGATTTGCTTATTTCTTTTTTCCGAAGAGACTGAAAGGAGTCTTTCCACCTTTATTTCCACCAAATTTTCTATATAGTTTCCACCCGAGGATAAGTCCATCAACTATCCCCGCACCTGATTTCATCAAACCCGCAAAACGCTTTGAGGGAGTTGCCACTCCTTCCTTAGGCTTATGGAAGATGCCGTTCCATAAAATGGCCATCTGATTATTGTCCTTTGTAATGTCGGTAAGCAACTGAGCCTTGCGCAAACGGATTTCACTCAAGGTCTTGTAAACGGGTTCATTCTTATCTGATGAGGTAAACATAGGCTATTTTGACATTAAAAGACCTGCCAGAAATCTTACGAGAGGACGCTCCACAAGACGATGGCGAAGGAAGATGAACAATATGAGCAAAACCAGATAGCAGAATCCCACGATGGCAAACGAGAGCGAGAGCGAGCCTATATAAGGTTCGAGCGCATAGACTGCGGCAAACGAGAAGTAGATAAGGGAAATCGTGAGCAAGCCAACGAATACTGCCAGCAGGGCAATAACCGTCAGCAAGCGCACAACCTTCTCTATCACATCCAACTTCACGTATTCAGACTGAAGTCCGATGTAATGTTTTACTACCTCAACGAGTTGGGCAATGGTTTCTACATTGTTGTCGTTAGAGAACATACGCTGTATTAGAGAACGTCTGATGCAGCGTCCTTGATGTCTTCTACAAATTCGTCAGTTTCCTTACGGCTGAGCTTGATGTCGTGCTTCTTGCAGAAATCATCCACAGCATCAGAAATCTTTGTACGAGTGTCGGCACCCTTTTCAGGAGCACACAACAAACCGAGCGCGGCACCTGCGATTGCACCACCGAGGAAAGCACCGATATAGCCTAATGTCTTCATAATTCTTTTATGTTATAAGTTAAACTAAATGTTTATTATCAAACGCAAATGTACTAAAACTTTCTCATTTCATCAATGTTTATAAATCTTTTTTGTGTTAAAAAACTTGTAAATGATTTATTTAACAAACTTTAGGCGCGTCAGAGCGTGGTATTAGCGTCTTATTTTGTATCTTCGCACGATAAAAGTTTGAAACTAAAATAAATAAGTATAATCAAGATAATAATAAAAGTTTTATGAAGAAATTGATGATTTTAGGTGCAGCGGTATGTGTTGCAATGGCATTCACAGGTTGTAAATCAAGCGAAAGCGCATACAAGAAGGCTTATGAAAAGGCTAAATCACAGGAGCGCACAGGTTACAATGAAAACGCAACAGAGTCATCAGATGTACCCGTAGTAGCACCGGTTGAAACTCAGCCTGTTACCGAAACTCCAGTTTACGATAACTACGACAACGAGACTGTCCGCAAGGAAAACGTATCCGTGGTTAGCGGCTCGGGCTTGAAGGTTTACAGCGTAGTCGTTGGTTCATTCCGCAACAAGGCAAACGCAGACGGTTTGCAGCAGCGTATGCGCAATTCCGGCTACGATGCACAGCTTGCTTACAACTCTGAGAGAGATATGTATCGTGTAGTGGCTTCTACATACGACAGCAAGGCTTCTGCCGTTCAGAGCCGTAACCAGTTGCGTTCACAGTTCCCTGACGCTTGGTTGCTTTCTAAGTAATGGGCAGAATACTGTCAGTAGATTACGGAAAGAAAAGAACAGGTCTGGCAGTCACCGACCCATTGCAGATTATTGCCAATGGGCTGGTGACTGTTGCCACATCTGAACTGTTCGATTTCCTGAACGATTACATCAAAAAGGAAACGGTGGACAGAATCGTTGTGGGCAGACCTCTTCAACTGAATGGCGAACCCAGCGAGAATCTGGCTCGTGTGGAGCAATTCGTGAACCGTTGGAGAAAAGCCGTCCCGGCTATTCCGATAGAGTATTACGACGAGCGTTTCACTTCTGCCATTGCACATCAGGCGATGATTGCCGGCGGAGTGAAGAAAAAGACACGCAAAGAAGATAAAGGATTGGTTGATGAGATTTCAGCAACTATCATCCTTCAGGACTATATGAGGTCGAAGGGCTTATAGGGCTAAAGGAATATGACTCCTCAATTTGTTGAGGATAAATACACTTTTCCCTATCGGAATATTCCAACTGCCCCATCTTTACAGGATGCCGGCAGCTTCTTCACACTCATAAGAACGGGGCCAATTGCCCAATAAAAAAACAAATAATAATAAATGATTTTACCAATTTATACATTTGGGCAACCGGTGCTTCGCAAAGTGGCAGAGGATATTCCTTTGGACTATCCGGACTTGCAGCAGCTCATTGCCGATATGTTTGAAACTTGTTCGGCAAGCGATGGCATTGGCTTGGCAGCTCCTCAGATTGGAAAGGCAATCCGTCTCGTTGTGATTGACCTTGACGTTATTTCAGAGCATTTCCCGGAATACAAGGGATTCAAGCACGCATTTATCAATGGGCATATTCTGGAACTTGACGATACGGAAACGGAAACAATGGAAGAGGGCTGTCTTTCGTTGCCGGGCATACACGAGAATGTAACCCGCGCTACCCGTATCCGTGTGAAGTATGTTGATGAGAGTCTGGAAGAACACGATGAATGGATTGAGGGCTATTTGGCACGCGTTATTCAGCACGAGTTCGACCATATTGAGGGAAAGGTGTTTACAGATCGCATTTCCCCATTCCGTAAACAGATGATTGCCAAGAAAATGAAGGCTTTGCAGAGTGGACGTTTCAATTGCCACTACAAGGTAAAGCCTGCAAACAAATAAACGATGTTTCGATGCTTCGTAATATGTCTGATAGCTTTGTTTGCGCTGCCTGCTTCTGCCCAGTACAACATCAAGAAGTTAATGGAGGAAGGACGGCGCACGCTCGATCAGGGATATTACGTGGCATCGTTGCAGATTTTCAATAGAATTGTAGCCTTAAAACCAAATTTGTATGAGGCGTGGTACTTGATGGCTTTATCCAAATACCATCTTGAAGACTACAAAGGAGCTGATGAGGATTGCTTGGAGGCTCTTAAACTCCAGCCATATATCGCAGATATTTTTGAACTTTACGGAATGGCTTGTATCCGTGAAGAAAAGTACGATAGTGCCATTATGGCTTATACAAAGGCATTGGATATCAATCCCGACAATCAGGATTTCTGGTTCAATCGTGCTTATAGCTTTTATATGAATCAAAACAAGGAAGAAGCATCCAAACAGTTGGCATATATATTGAACAGATGGCCTAAATTTGAAGCTGCCAGATTGCTGGACGAGGAGATTCGGTCGGGAAGAAAACTGAAACGCAAGCCGGTGCAGTCTGCCAAAACAGATATGATAAAACTCAGTTCGTTGAGTCGTGGCAGTTGGCTGATGCAGAGAATGCCGAAAGAAGACACAAAGAACACTCCGAATCCGTCTAAGGAAGGAGAGCTGAAGATAAAGCACGATTTTATAAAACTTTATTAGTTTCACAGATTAAACTAACAGACTTGTTCCCAATTAAACAGGTTGTATTGGGCAATAATGCCTTTTCTGAAAAGATTTAGAGAGGTCTTGCTCGTAAATGCTGCTGTTTTGCAAATCTTGCAAACTATTTTCTCTACATTTTATTACCCATTCTCATATTTTAGTTGTACCTTTGCTGCAATATTGATTTATAAAAACTAATTTGTATTATGGTTAAAATCACTTTCCCAGACGGTTCCGTTCGTGAATACGAACAGGGCGTAACTGGACTGCAAATCGCAGAGAGCATCTCACCGGCTCTCGCTCGCAACGTTGTATCTTGCGGGATCAATGGTGTAACAACAGAACTTAACCGCCCTATCAACAAAGACGCAACTATCGCGCTTTATAAGTTTGAAGACGAAGAAGGCAAACACACCTTCTGGCATTCTTCTGCCCATCTCCTCGCTGAAGCATTGAAGGAACTCTATCCCGGTATTCAGTTCGGATTCGGTCCGGCACTCGAAAATGGCTTCTTCTACGATGTTCAGACAGCAGACGGCACACCTATCTCTGAGAACGACTTTCCAAAGATTGAGCAGAAGATGCTTGAACTCGCAAAGAAAGACTCTCCTATCGTCCGCCGTGAGGTAGCAAAGAAAGATGCAGTTGAGGAATTTACTGCTGATGGTCAGGCTTATAAAGTGGAGCACATCGTGGAAGATCTCGAAGACGGAACTATTTCGACATATTCCCAAGGCAATTTCACTGACCTTTGCCGTGGTCCGCACTTGATGTCTACCGGTCTTATCAAGGCTGTAAAGCTGACAAGCGTTGCCGGTGCATTCTGGCGTGGCGATGCCAAGAGCGACCAGCTTACGCGTATTTACGGTATTACCTTCCCAAAGAAGAAGATGCTCGACGAATATCTCGTGATGCTTGAGGAAGCCAAGAAGCGCGACCACCGCAAGATTGGCAAGGAAATGGAACTCTTTATGTTCTCTGACAGAGTTGGCAAAGGTCTTCCTATCTGGTTGCCGAAGGGTACTCAGGTGCGTCTTCGCCTTCAGGAAGTTCTTCGCAAATTGCAGCGTCCTTACGATTATCAGGAAGTTATCACTCCGGGGATCGGTGGTAAGAACCTCTACGTAACTTCCGGACACTACGCACATTACGGCAAGGATTCTTTCCAGCCAATCCAAACTCCTGAAGAAGGCGAGGAATATATGCTGAAGCCAATGAACTGTCCTCATCATTGTGAGATTTTCGCACACAAGCCACGTTCATACAAAGATCTTCCACTCCGTATTGCAGAGTTCGGTACTGTATTCCGTTATGAGAAGAGTGGAGAACTTCACGGCTTGACACGTGTCCGTACATTTACTCAGGACGATGCCCACCTCTTTGTTCGCCCCGAACAGGTAAAGAAAGAGTTTGAGGACGTTATCGACATCATTCAGAAAGTGTTCGTAACCTTCGGCTTTGAGAACTACGAAGCACAGATTTCACTTCGTGATCCTAAGGATAAAGAGAAGTATATCGGCTCTGATGAAGTTTGGGAAGAAAGTGAAAATGCCATCAAGGAAGCCTGTGCTGAAAAGGGATTGAAGGCACGTGTGGAGATTGGCGAAGCTGCATTCTATGGTCCTAAACTTGATTTTATGGTCAAAGATGCCATCGGTCGTCGTTGGCAGTTGGGTACGATTCAGGTAGACTACAACCTGCCGAACCGTTTCAAACTGGAATATACAGCCGAAGACAACACAAAGAAGACTCCTGTGATGATTCATCGTGCGCCATTCGGTTCATTGGAACGTTTCACAGCCGTACTTATCGAGCACACGGCAGGTCATTTCCCATTGTGGCTGACACCTGATCAGGTGGCTATTCTCCCAATTTCAGAGAAGTATAATGAGTACGCAGAAGAGGTTAAGAAGTTCCTCGAAACCAAGGATGTCCGTGCATTGGTTGATGACCGAAACGAGAAAATCGGACGTAAGATTCGCGACAACGAATTGAAGCGCGTACCTTATATGGTAATCGTGGGCGAAAAGGAAATGGCCGAAGGTCTTGTTTCAATGCGTGTTCAGGGTGGTGGCGAGCAAGCTACTATGCCTATGGCTGATTTTGCAAAGCGAGTTCAGGATGAAGTTGCTGAGCAGATGAAGAATCTTGAATAAAATATTCTTCTTTTAAGAAAGAATATCAATTTGAAATGTAAACTCTGACAACTTCAGATAGTAAATATTTAAAATCAAAGAAGCCATATCAGCCTCACGTAATGAGTGCTGATATGGCTTCTTTTGCTGTTTTAGGCGACTTAAATATCTACTACGAAAGTTCTTTATACACAAATTAAATTCTAATACATTCTTGTGTAGCACAACATTTTTTTAATAATTCAAATATTATGAGAGAAATAATTCATTTAATCATCTTTTCATTGGGGCTGCTGTTCACTCTATACAACCTCCTGTATGCGAATGGAAAAATTAAAGACAAGACCCTGCAAAAAGTAACCAACGACCGTGATATTCTTCTTGCAGCACTCTTTGCATACTTAATTCTTATGAGTCTGGATGTATTATGAAAAGCCATTATTTTTATCCTTATATATAAATAAGGTAAAAATAAGTCTTGGAACACTCTCTAAAATGACGAAAAGTATTCAAAATATTTGGATAATATATTGAAAAATAGTAACTTTGCAGCCGTTTAATAAAATAAAAACATTTAATATAGTTGAATGAAGAATGACAAAATGAAGATGCAGTACCGAGTGAACGAACAGATTCGGGCTCGAGAAGTACGTGTGGTAAGTGAAGGCGAGGCAGAAGTAATGCCCACCCGTAAAGCTTTGGATCAGGCCCGCAGCGAAGGGTTGGATCTTGTGGAGATTTCTCCAAACGCACAACCTCCAGTTTGTCGTATCATCGACTATTCAAAATTCCTCTACCAGCAGAAGAAACATCAGAAAGAGATGAAGCAGAAGCAGGTAAAGCAGGAAGTAAAGGAAATTCGTTTCGGACCTCAGACTGATGAACACGACTATCAGTTCAAACTAAAGCACGCTCAGGAGTTCCTCAATGAGGGTAACAAGGTTCGTGCATACGTATTCTTCCGTGGACGTTCTATCCTTTTCAAGGAGCAAGGCGAGGTTTTGCTTCTTCGTTTTGCAAATGATTTGGAAGAACTGGGAAAAGTAGAGCAGATGCCAAAGCTCGAAGGCAAGAAGATGTTCCTCTACCTTGCACCAAAGAAAGCAGCAGGCGTGCAAAAGAAAAGCCAACAGCGTCGCGATCGCGAAGAAGCTGAAAGCAATGCAAAGAAAGCTATTGCAGAAAAGGCTGAAACTGAAGGAAATGCAGATAACGGCTTGTTTGCAAATGCCAAGAATGGTGCTGATGTACTCAGCAAATTGAAGAATGAAGATTAAAGCCTGACAACTCTTCGACAACAAGAAGACCCTGACAGGCACCTGTGCGTAACGTCCTGGTATATACGTTGCCACAGATGAATATAATAACAATTTAAAAATAAAAAAAATGCCAAAGCAAAAGACAAATTCCGGTGCAAAGAAGAGATTCAGCTTCACCGGTACAGGTAAGGTTAAGCGTAACAAGGCTTACCACAGTCACATTTTGACTAAGAAGACAAAGAAGCAGAAGAGAAATCTTGTTCACTCAGCAATCGTGGACAGTAGCAACATGAAGCAGGTTCGTGACCTGTTGAATCTTCGTTAATTAACATTAGTCAAACAAATTAAAGGAAAAAAACTATGCCAAGATCAGTCAATCATGTTGCTTCAAAAGCAAAGAGAACTAGAATTTTAAAGAAGACCAAGGGTTACTTTGGTGCTCGTAAGAACGTCTGGACAGTTGCTAAGAATACCTACGAAAAGGGTTTGACTTATGCATACCGTGACCGTCGTAACAAGAAGCGCAACTTCCGCGCACTCTGGATTCAGCGTATCAACGCTGCTGCTCGTCTCTATGATATGAGCTACAGCCAATTGATGGGTGCTCTCCACAAGAATGGTATCGAAATCAATCGTAAGGTTCTTGCAGACCTCGCAATGAACAATCCGGAAGCTTTCAAGGCTATCGTTGAGAAAGTAAAGTAAATATCAACCTCTTGAATTAAGAGTGCAATGATAAAGACAGAGCCTGCTATTCTAAATGAATAGCAGGCTTTTTATTGTTATAGATTTTTGTTATATTAACGTGAGTTCGACGAATTCAGAACAAAGCAAGCTGTGTGTCCAATGTCCTTTGTACATTGATGCACGGCTTCTTTGGAAACAGGCAATAGGCCGCAATGCCCCCCAATAAATTGACGATGAAATTGTCAAAGGACCGATGCCTGGAGTGCTCCACCTGTGCAATGTTCTTGAGTTCATCGTTCACCGTTTCTATGATAGCCCTCTTTCTGAGCAGCAGTTTGTCCGAGACGCTCATCAATGCTCCTTTCATGTTGCTTTTCAACTTGGTAATAAGTTGTATGCCATCAACGAAAAGTCTTTGGAAGAGCCCCTTGCTGATATATCCCTTGTCACTGACCAACTTGCCATGTATAAACTCTACAAAGGCTTTGTATTCCAAAGGCTTACGGTCATCAAGACCACCTGGGGTAATCATGAAGTTGAGAAGTTCTCCTCTCTCGTTGCAGATTAAATGCAACTTGAATCCGAAGAACCAACCCATGGAGCATTTCCCTCTTTGGGCAATGCCCCTGAAAACCTTATGAATGTGTATTCTCTGGTTTCGGCAGACGCGAAGAGGTGTACTGTCAACAAAACTGATGCCTGTGCATTTGCCCAGCAGGACCTTTTTGATAAACAAAGCCAAGGGGATGGCGACTTCCCTTTCCAATTCTACGAAACGGTTGTACGAGACTACCTCAGGAAACAGATGACGTAAATGCTTGCACACCTTCTCAAGATAGAAATGCTTCAGGCAACGATAGCCTGAATCGTGAAAGAATATCATAATCAGCATGATTTCAGCCTTGGACATCGTGGAATCACGGTGATACTTCCTCTTGTCAGACGGTTTTAGCGTATATTTTGCCATCAGTGCGTCAAAAAACTTGCAGAAGTCATCTGCTATACAAAATATTTCCGTAACTTTGGCCTCGGTAAGCATAGCGATTTTTGTTTGTAATTCTTTGTATTTTAGCACTATAAAGTTACAACAAATTTCGCTAATCACCAAATTTACAAGAACTTATAATTCATCGAACTCACGTTAAATTATTATTAATAAAAATCTTCTTCAATAGTTCATCTCCTACAATAACTGAATCAAAAATAAACAATAAATCGGCGATTCTTAATTGTAAGAATCGCCGATTTATTCATATATCAGGTTTTGAAATTACTTCTTGTAGTTTTCCAATCCCTTGTCAAGGAAGTCAAGATAAGCAGGTATGTCTTCCTTATACGTGAAGCTACCGCTCAAAGGATTGCCGGCATTGTCTACTGTTACGTAGAATGGCTGTGCCAGATAGCCGAACTTAGTCTGCTGCAAGTAGCTCCATTTATCGCCGACTGTTCTCAGCGTACGCGGATTACCATTAACATCCTTTACCTTTACCTGTTCCTTCAACGGAGTCTTGTCGTCCACATAGAGCGAAATCAGGATATAATCCTTGTTCAACTTCTCCGCAACCTTCGCATCCGTCCAAACAGAACCTTCCATCTTGCGACAGTTTACACAACCAAAACCAGTGAAGTCCAACAAAACTGGCTTGCCTGCTTGTGCAGCTGCCCGCATACCTGTTTCATAATCAGTGTATTTCGCTTCTACTTCCTGATGATGCAGATTGAAATCCTGAGTATTGATAGGTGGAGCAAATGCGCTGATGGCTTTCAATGGTGCACCCCAAAGTCCCGGAATCATATAAACTGTGAATGCCAATGAAATCATACCAAGCATAATGGCAGGTACAGGCATTGCCGTCTGTGATGGATCGTCGTGTGGGAATTTGAGCCTTCCAATGAGATACAACCCCAACAGACCGAAGATTACTATCCACAATGCGAGGAATGTTTCTCTATCGAGCAAATGCCATCCGTAAGCCAAGTCGGCAACAGAGAAGAATTTCAATGCGAATGCCAATTCGATGAAACCCAATACAACCTTAATCATATTCATCCACGCACCTGACTTAGGTGCCTGCTTCAACCAAGTTGGGAACATTGCAAACAATGAGAATGGGAGTGCCAATGCCAACGCAAAGCCAAACATTCCCACCGTTGGTGCCACCCAGTCACCACTGGTTGCTGCCTGCACGAGCAAGAGTCCAACTACCGGAGCCGTGCAAGAGAAACTTACCAATGACAAGGTAAATGCCATCAGGAAGATAGAAAGCAAACCTGTGGTTGAGGCAGCTTTATTATCGACCGCATTTCCCCAAGATGATGGCAAACTAAGCTCGAACCATCCGAAGAAACTCAATGCGAACACTACCAATAAAAGGAAGAAGAAGATATTGAATGGGGCATTCGTTGCCAACTCATTCAGCTTTTGAGGACCAAATATGGCAGTAATAATCGCCGCAAGTCCCATATAGATAACGATGATAGAGATTCCGTAAGTGATGGCATCACGGATACCTTTCTTCTTGTCGTCCTTTGCACGCTTCAGGAAGAAGCTGACAGTCATAGGAATGATAGGCCATACACAAGGTGTGAGCAATGCCACAAGTCCACCAACAACGCCCATCAGGAAGATGTAAATCAGCGAACGGCTTTCTGTATTCTGTCCATTGCTGAATGCTTTCAGCTCATTGATTACAGGTTTCCAAAGATCGTTGGAATTAACATCGGGTGATGACGCGCTGGCAACTGCTGCTGAATCAGAAAGCGTTGTGTCGCCGGGAACAGCTGAAGATGCAGAATCTGTCAAAGCAGCTAAACCGTCGGCTTCAGCTTCTTCACTTTTTTTTTCTGCATCGGCAACCGGTTGTGGAGCGTCAGCAGGACCATTACCCTTGTAGTTAAACTCTACACTGCCCGGTGGCATACACATTTCATCATTGCAGGCACCGTATTCCAAATAGCCCGCAATGCTATACGTCTTACCAGTAATCTTATATTTCTGAACAAACGTAACATTGTTCTCGTAATACCTTAATTTCATCTGAAAAGCATTGTCGAACACATTCTTTTCAGCCCCCTTTGCAATTAGCTTTCCAACAGCTTGTGCACCTTCAGACTTCTCTGTAAAAACCTTTGCTTCCGTAGGCCCATCGGCTCCTAAGTTTGGAGAGTATACGTGCCAACCGGCATCAATCTTTGCAGTAAAGATTACATCAACCTCAGTTGGGGATACTTGGTTTTCTTTAACGCTGAAATGTACTGGCATCTGTGCCAGAGCTGTTAAATTGAACAGCATCAGCAAGGCAAATAAAAACTTAAATTTCATATTTTTCATCATAGTTTAGATAGAGTTTCAACTATCATTTTCAGCTCTTAACACCTAAAGTCTTAGCTTATGGGTGCAAAGATAATAATTTTTTCTGAAAAATATAATTCTGATGAATTTATTTACTCTTTCAATGTATTAAATTCTCCAAATGAATTATCTTCATTCGGAATAAATTGATAGAGAACAAGTTTAAACGTTTACAGATAACCGATTAAGGATCATCCCACTTCAATGTTAAATATCTATTCTTTTCGTGTCTTTATCAAATTATATATACTTATTTATCTCGTTACTTGTTACCATAATAGCAACAATTTCGAGACATATCCCAACTCAAATTTGAGATGTGCTTTCCGTTAATATTTTCTTAGGAATTACACCCTTGAGATTCGGCAGAATGGAAATCATTTTAGGCTAATAAAGATATGATTTGCAAATAACCGAAGATTGCATTCCAATCTTCGCAAGAATACAATGCGTTTTTGCGAAGAATGGAGTGTATTCTTCGCAAGTTTGAACACTAATATAACGTGAGTTCGATGAATTATAAGTTCTTGTAAATTTGGTAATTATCGAAATTTGTTGTAACTTTATAGTGCTAAAATACAAAGAATTACAAACAAAAATCGCTATGCTTACCGAGGGCAAAGTTACGGAAATATTTTGTATGGCAGATGACTTCTGCAAGTTTTTTGACGCACTGATGGCAAAATATACGCTAAAACCGTCTGACAAGAGGAAGTATCACCGTGATTCCACGATGTCCAAGGCTGAAATCATGCTGATTATGATATTCTTTCACGATTCAGGCTATCGTTGCCTGAAGCATTTCTATCTTGAGAAGGTGTGCAAGCATTTACGTCATCTGTTTCCCGAGGTAGTCTCGTACAACCGTTTCGTAGAATTGGAAAGGGAAGTCGCCATCCCCTTGGCTTTGTTTATCAAAAAGGTCCTGCTGGGCAAATGCACAGGCATCAGTTTTGTTGACAGTACACCTCTTCGCGTCTGCCGAAACCAGAGAATACACATTCATAAGGTTTTCAGGGGCATTGCCCAAAGAGGGAAATGCTCCATGGGTTGGTTCTTCGGATTCAAGTTGCATTTAATCTGCAACGAGAGAGGAGAACTTCTCAACTTCATGATTACCCCAGGTGGTCTTGATGACCGTAAGCCTTTGGAATACAAAGCCTTTGTAGAGTTTATACATGGCAAGTTGGTCAGTGACAAGGGATATATCAGCAAGGGGCTCTTCCAAAGACTTTTCGTTGATGGCATATAACTTATTACCAAGTTGAAAAGCAACATGAAAGGAGCATTGATGAGCGTCTCGGACAAACTGCTGCTCAGAAAGAGGGCTATCATAGAAACGGTGAACGATGAACTCAAGAACATTGCACAGGTGGAGCACTCCAGGCATCGGTCCTTTGACAATTTCATCGTCAATTTATTGGGGGGCATTGCGGCCTATTGCCTGTTTCCAAAGAAGCCGTGCATCAATGTACAAAGGACATTGGACACACAGCTTGCTTTGTTCTGAATTCGTCGAACTCACGTTAATATATTAACACTTGATTTTCAGCTATTTACCAAACAGATACATTTACTTTGGTTTGAACAAAGTAATCCCGAAATTTGCATTGCATAAAGTTTGTTTTTCATTGCCGTCCACTAAAAATCGCTAAGCGTTCTTTGAAATATTTGAAATATAGTTAGTTACAGAGATTTTCAAGGTGCGACGATTTGATTTTGTATCTTTGCAGTCCAAACAGATGACTGCATATGAACAAGCCCCAATACGTTTTCTCCCAATTGGTCGCTTTTATGGATTCAGACAAGTTTCGTCACATCGTTGATAAGTATGGCGGTAACCGCTATGTGAAGCACTTCACATGTTGGAACCAGATCCTTACACTCATGTTTGGCCAGTTGAGCAATCGTGAGAGCATGCGAGACTTGATTGTCGCCATAGAGGCACATTACCAGAAGTGCTATCATCTCGGACTTGGCAAGCACGTGACCAGAAGTAATCTGGCTAAAGCCAATACAAATCGTGCCTGTCGCATCTTCGAGCAGTATGCCTACTACCTTGTGAGTAAGGCCAGGCGCAAACGGGCTGCGAATATCTTCAAACTTGACGGTAATGTCTATGCTTTCGATTCCACGACCATCTCGCTATGCCTGAATGTGTTTTGGTGTGCCAAGTTCCGCAAGCATAAGGGCGGTATCAAGATACATACCCTATATGACCTGGAGACTCAGATTCCCGCCTTCTTTCATATCACCACAGCATCAGTGCATGACTCCAAGGCGATGGGGGAAATCCCCATTGAGACTGGTGCTTACCACATCTTTGCCCCTGGCTACAACAACTTCAATGAGCTCTATCGCATACATCGTGCAGAGTCGTTCTTCGTTGTCAGGGCCAAGACCAATTTGCAGTACAAGTGCATCAAGTGGAGACGCAGGCTGCCCGGGGGAATAATGACAGATGCTGAGATAGAGCTGACCATCTATGGCAGTCAGAAAGGCTATCCAGAACATCTTAGGCTTGTACGATTCTTCGATGAGGAGCAAGGCCGTGAGTTCATGTTCCTGACTAACGCAATGGAACTGACCGCACTGCAGGTTTCCGACCTCTACAAGAATCGTTGGCAGATAGAGCTTTTCTTCAAGTGGCTCAAGCAGCACCTCAAAATCAAGAAATTTTGGGGAACAACTGAGAATGCTGTCAGAATACAGATTTACTCCGCCATCTGTGCCTACTGCCTCGTTGCCATTGTGCAATATGATATGCGATTGGATAGAAGCACTTATGAGGTGCTGCAAATCCTCAGCATGTCACTTACAGACACAACAAATCTCAGAGATCTCTTCGACAAAACTATATTCAAAAATGACAAAGACCGAAGTGGTTCAGGTGAACCTAATTTATTTAATTTTTAAACTCGTCCATTTTTAGTGGACACTAGTGGTTGTTTTTCATTTATAATACCACTACTGTCCAAAGAAATTTTTCCATAAGATCTGCTGACCATCATTGGAGTCATTCTGAGGACGTTTTGGTTTAACGAATAGTTCGCCTAAGGGTTTCCTCTCAAAGAGAACCTTCCCGATGGCAGCCGATAAAATATAGAGATCCTGTTCAATATGGTACACTTTCTTTGCAATGGCAAGCAGCAGATAATCGCAGATAGCAATCCAAATCTGCGAGAATACAGCATTCTGGCTCGTTCCGTAGAACGAGTTGATGTGCATTCGCTGCTTTATCCATTTGAAGAAGCACTCCACTTGCCAGCGTTCCCTGTAGAGTTCTGCGATTGTCAGGTAGGAATGAGTAAAGTCATTGGTCAAGAATCTGTAGACGTTACCTGTGGCATAATCTTCGTAAACAACCATACGCAGTGTGTCTGGATACCACTTGGAGGTTCTTGGTCCTGTAAGTCTGACAATGGTGTCGTTTGTAACTCCTGTCTGTTTGTCTACAGGACGTTCCTCAACTACCTCATACCTCATGTTATCTTTTGCCCTTGTCACAAAGAAAGCCTGCTGACGATGGAAGTGGTTGAACAACTGTCTGAAGTCAACATAACCCTTGTCCATGAGATAGTAGCTTCCTGGTTCTACGGGAATCAGACTCATGGTCTTGGAATCATGAACAGCAGCCTCCGTCAGATGGATGAAGGTTGGTATGGAGCCACGCAAATCCAGAAGTGTATGCATCTTTACACCCCCTTTGTCATGATGCAGACGAGCCCACGGGCAAAGCTGGAGGCACAGTTTGATGGTGCTGCTGTCAAAGGCATACACGATGCCATCCACGTCAAGCCGGGACGGTTCGTCCTGGTACAGCTCTCTTGCCCAGGCTATCAGGCTCTGCCCAAAATCATGGTATATACGCCAATCCTTGGTCTCATTGATATGGGCCAAAGTCGAACGTTGGATATACTTTATTCCACTCGAATAGAGCTTGGAAGAGAGAGCCACCAGCGTCGCATCAATGCTGCGGAGACTAATCTGGTCGGTGAACTGGGCAAAGCTCATCACCATAAACTGGTCTCTGCATTTGAAGCCGATGGCATGTCTATTGCCGTTGTATCTCTTTACGCACTTGTCGAACTCATATCTTGGTATGAGCGACATGATTTGAGCGAATACGGTCTTTCCTTGATTCATGAGTTCTGCCTCTTGCAATACGATTTGCAAAAGTACAAAACCAAATCTCGAAAAAATAATATTCGCGTAACTCATTGAAAATAATCAATTTGAATTAGGTTCAAGAATTTTTCTTTGGACAGTAGTGAATTCTATTCTAAATTTAAACGACTTTCAGAACTTCCTAAATTTGCAGACTTTAGGATTTGTAATCGTCTGAAAATCGACAATCTTTCCCTTTGTTTCCAAACGTGCGAAGAATGCGTCCTATTCTTCGCAAGAATGCATTGCAAGTAACCGAAGAATGGCTTGCAATCTTCGCACGTTTGGAAAGAGTATAAATTATGCCCTCATATCTTTATCATTCTTTCAAGAGATCGGGACGCAAACGCCTTGTGCGCTCCATTGCCTGATCAAATTCCCATTGCTTGATTTTTGCTTCATTTCCACTTAGCAGGATTTCAGGCACATCCCATCCCTTGTAGCTGCGTGGACGCGTGTAGATAGGAGCCGAAAGCATATCGTCTTGAAAGCAATCTGACAATGCACTTTGCTCGTCGCCTATCACGCCGGGAACAATGCGTATTACGGCGTCTGCAACGATGGCAGCCGGAAGTTCTCCACCGGTCAGCACGAAATCGCCTACCGAAATCTCACGCGTAATGAGATGGTCGCGAACACGTTGGTCGATGCCCTTATAGTGCCCTGCGAGTATTATGAGATTTCCTCCCAGCGAAAGTTCGTTGGCTATCTTCTGATTGAACTGTTCGCCATCCGGCGAAGTAAAGATAACTTCGTCATAATCTCTTTCCTCCTTCAGGGCACTGATGCAACGGTCGATAGGCTCTATCTGCATAACCATTCCCGCCTGACCACCAAAGGGATAATCGTCTACGCGACGCCACTTGTTTTGTGAATAATCGCGTAAATTATGCAGGCGAACTTCTGCCAATCCTCGTTTTTCAGCCCTCGCCAAAATACTCTCGTGAACAAAACCTTCGAGCATTTCCGGCAAAACTGTGATAATGTCTATTCTCATATAGGCACAAAGTTAACAAATATTTCAGAGTAAACGTTGTCGGTTAAGATTTTTTTGTAACTTTGCACCTGATTATTAGTATAAACTTAATAAACTTATGAAAAAAATCTTTTCCCTCGCTATCTTTTCGATAGCAGCTTTTTTGAGTGCTCAGGCACAGAACGTTCAACTTCATTACGACCTTGGACGCAGTCTCTACAACGATTTGGACAGCCGTCCGTCAGTTACTACTACCGTGGAAATGTATAAACCAGACAACTGGGGTTCTACTTTTCTCTTTACCGATATCGACTACAAGAATGATGGCGACGTAGGTGCATATTGGGAGATTGCACGCGAATTCAATGTTTCAAAAGACAAGCGTTGGGCAGCACACGTTGAGTATAATGGAGGTCTTACCACCGGCGAGATTCCGGGTGGCTATTATGGCAATCGTTTTCAGCATTCCGTTCTTCTTGGTGGTGCGTGGAACTGGGCTTCCAAAGACTTCTCAAAAACATTCAGCGTTCAGTTGATGTATAAGTATAATTTCAAGAATGGGCACACAGGTGCCCGTCCGTTCAATGGTTTCCAACTTACGGAGGTTTGGGGAACAACCTTTGCAAAGGGACTCTGCACATTCACAGGTTTCTGCGACTTGTGGTATGACCCGACAGTAAACGGTAAACTCGTCTTAGTTTCCGAACCACAGTTCTGGTTCAACCTCAATACGCTGAAGGGAATGAAGAATGTAAACCTTTCATTGGGTACGGAAGTTGAAATCAGCAACAACTTTGTTTGGAACAATAAAGGACAAAACAATAAGTTCTATGCCATTCCGACGATTGCAGCTAAATGGACGTTCTAAGGTCATTGGCAGAAGATTAGAAGTGGATTAATGGGCAAATGAGCAAAGTAATTAAGTAATTTAACACCCGCCTGTTTAATCCACAAATAATTAATACGCTTTAAAAAACAAAAAAGCGAGGTCTTTCCCACAAGATCTCGCTTTATATTTTCTATCCTAAAAATCCTATAAGTGAGGAACCAAACCCTCGATATATTTACATAGAATACCGATTCCCTTTGCATTCTCGCCTCCTTGTGGAATGATAAGGTCAGCAAAACGCTTTGTCGGTTCAATGAACTGTTCGTGCATTGGCTTCAAAACTTTGAGATAACGGTCTACTACCATAGATACCGTGCGGCCACGGTCGATAATATCGCGCTGAATATTGCGAATCAAACGTTCATCAGGATCGCAATCCACGTAAATCTTCAAATCCATAATATCGCGCAACTTCTTATTTATCAGCGTCATAATACCTTCGATTATAATTACCGGCTTGGGCTCGACGTGAATTGTTTCCGGCAAACGATTGCTGAGAATATAGCTGTATGTAGGCTGTTCTATGGCGATATCATTGCGAAGATCGTTGATATGCTTTGTGAGCAATTTCCAGTCAAACGCATCAGGATGGTCGAAATTGATGGCCTTGCGCTCTTCGTGCGTCAAATCCGTCGTATCGTTATAATATGAATCCAAAGGCACTACGGCAACATAGTGAGGAGGCAGAGCCTCAACAATCTTTCTCACCACGGTAGACTTTCCCGAACCAGTGCCTCCGGCAATGCCTATGATAGTAATTTTATCGTCCATTGTTTTAAAGCTATTTTATTTTGAAGAAGTATGGCTCAAATAAACCATACCTACAATATATTTATTTCCTTGAACATCTGTTCGTAGTATTCTGCCTTTTTCTCCACCTTCATAGGATAGGCACGGCTGCTGCTCGGTTGGCGATAGAGTCTTATTGTCCTGCCTTCAAATTCAAATTCCACGTATTCACCCATCTTTAAATTCTTGGCATCGATACAGTAATGCTCTGTAAATATTTTAGTTGCCAACTGACCTGCCGCCAACACGGCCCTGCATTCAGGCAAGGCTCGCAACATTCCATCCAAATCAGCCGGCTCCACAATTTCAAGATCCTTGTCTGAAGCCGTCCCTGTGGTACGCCGGATACGCTGTGCAGTATCAAACAGGGCTATTCCCTGCTTCTCCAGAAAAGGTTTCAGGAGATTTAACTTGTAGGTTTTATTCTCCTGATCGACAAAATGGAACTTGTTGCCGAAGAAAATTATCCCAAAGATGCGCCACATATCGTTAGTGAAGTTTGGATAATACCACGGCATACACCAGCGTTTGGACGCCGGTGGAAACGTACCTAACATTAACAGCTTGGCTGTTTTTGGCAGCCAAGGCTCAAAGGGATGCGTTTCTATTTCTTGCATTACTGCTGCTCCTTGGCAAAGTAAGCTACCACAGGAAGGTGGTCAGAGTATCCGTTGAGCCAAACCCCACCTGCCGTGGTGCGTTTTGTGTTGCCCTTGTACTTGCCTGTTTCTTGGAACAGATAGTCGCGACGGAAGATTTGATTTTTCCAGAACTTGAGTTCAGAGAAATTCTTCTCGCCATTCTTGTTCAACAGGTTTGGAGTCATAACAATCTGGTCGAAAAGATTCCACTTGCCATTGTATTGGAGCGTTCCTTTACCTTCTTTTACCAAAATGTTATACCAAGGGTTGTACATATCATCGGCACCAACCTGTTCGATATCTCCTTTTGCTGAAAGGCATTCAAACATACTCTTATTGTTAGGGTCGTCGTTCATATCACCCATCACGAGCACCTTCATCTTTGGATTTTCAGCCAGAAGAGAGTCTTTGACTACCTTTACCTGCTTTCCTCCCAATTCACGATAGTAGGAACCGGCTCCACGGCTTGGCCAGTGGCAGACAATGACTGCTACATCTTCGCCGGCCAAAGTACCTGTAACGGTAAGGAAACCACGGGTTGCACGGGCACTGTCGGCCGGAAGGTCATAAACGTAAGGCACTAATTTTGTTGTATTCACTGTGAAGAATTGCGGATTGTAAAGCATTGCGCAGTCGATACCACGCTTGTCCGGGCCTTCGATATGCACATATTTATAGCCTCTTGCCGCTAAAGAGGGCTGCGCCACGAGGTCGTCCAACACGTGTGAGTTTTCAACTTCGCTAAGACCTATAACGGCACAACCTACGGGTAATACGTCTGTGCCCATCTCAGCCAAAACGCGGGACATATTCTTCAGTTTGTTCACATACTTCATTTCATTCCAACGATAGGAACCATCAGGAAGGAAATCGTAATCGTTTTTCCCTTCGTCGTGAGTGATGTCAAACAGATTCTCTTGGTTGTAGAAGCCAATTCCATAAACAGCAATCTTCTTTTGAGCTACGGATGAACTGCTGAAAAGCATTGCAGCTAAAAGGAAAAATAAGTATTTTCTCATTGTTTTATAATTTGGTTACTCGTTAATTTATATGTTTTTTGAATAGGTTGTTTCCTCATCAAGTTACATTAGAGTTTGCAAATATCGTCAATTAATCTGAAAATAAAGCACGTTTAATGAAATTTTAATCAAAAATTTCTATCTCCTTTAAAATATTTTTTGTTACTTTGCAGCAAAGTATAATTTCTATTAATAAAAAATCAACTATGCAGAAAAAGCTGAAACTTGCAGTTCTGGCTCTATGCAGTTCATCAATAGTTTGTGCGCAAAACACGAACACACAGGTGAATCAACAGAATCAGACAGCAAATGTGATGGACGAATCAGCCTTCACATTCACAGAGGCACAGTTAGGAGAGGACAACGACAGAAGCGACAATGTTACCATCCTCAACTCTAGCAGCAACGTTTACGCATCGGAAGTGGGTTATCTCTATTCGCCTATGCGCTTCCGTTATCGTGCACTTAACCAGAAGTATAACGATGTTTACATAAACGGTGCGCCGATGAACGATATGGAAACCGGACAGTTCCGTTATTCAATGGTAGGCGGACTTAATCAACAAACCAAGAATGTGGACTTTTCATTACCGTTCGAGAGCAACAACTTCTCTATGACAGGTATGGCAGGCAGCAATAATTACGATTTCCGTGCAGGCTCAATGGCTGCAGGCCATCGTCTTACGTTGTCTGCTGCAAACCGCAACTACACTCTTCGTGGGATGTACACTTATGCGAGTGGATTCAACAGCAAAGGTTGGGCCATTGCAGCCAACGTTACCTACCGCTGGGCAAACCGTGGCTATGTAGAAGGAACTTTCTACAATGCACTTTCTTATTTCTTCGGTGTTCAGAAGAAATGGAACAACGGTCACTCACTCAGTTTCTCCACGTGGGGCAACCCTACCGAACGCGCTTCACAAGGTGCAAGTACCGATGAGGCGTATTGGTTGGCAAACGACTATCATTACAATCCATACTGGGGCTACCAGAACGGACACAAGCGCAACAGCCGCGTAGTGAACGACTTTGCTCCTTCTGCCATCTTCACTTGGGATTGGGATATCAACGACAAGATGAAACTTACCACAAGTATCTTCGGTAAGTATTCTATGTACAAGAGTACAAAGCTCAATTATAACAATGCTGACAATCCCGCACCAGACTATTGGAAGAATCTCCCAAGCAGTTACTATGACGTATGGAATGAGAACGATACCCGTTACCGTACATCGCAGGCCTTTGCCGACTGGAACACGGCTGTAAGTTGGTGGGGCAACAAGGCGAATCGCCAAATTCAGTGGGATCGTCTCTACTACGCAAACCGTCAGGCAAATGCTAACGGACAGGATGCGCTCTACTATATTCAGGCCAAGCACAATGACAATGCAATGGTTACATTGTCTTCCTCATTTACCAACCACATCGGTAAGAACAAGCTCTTCAATGCAGGTGTGATCCTCGGCCAGAACTTCGGTCGTCATTATCAGACCATTGAAGATATGCTCGGCGCAAACACTATCCACAACATCAACACTTACGCTATCGGAACTTATGCCAACGGCGACCCACGCATTCAGTATGATTTGAACACGATGGGTACTCAAGGACGTGGCGCACTTGTTTACGAAGGCGATAAGTTTGGTTTCGACTATAATCTGAATGTACGCCGCGCTTCTGTTTGGAGTAACTTCTCACAGACCATCGGCAACATTCACTATATGGTAGCCGGCAAGTTGGGTTACGATAATATGTATCGTCGCGGTCATATGCGGAACGGTATGTTCGCAGACAATTCTTTCGGCAAGAGCAGACACGCAGACTTCGTCTCCGGTGGTGGTAAGTTCAATGGTTCTTGGTCAATGGGAAGAGGACACACACTCTCATTGGGAATGGGTTATGAACACCGTGCTCCGCAAGTAAGCACAGCGTTTGCTTCTCCTGAGATGAACAATGATTTCGTTCAGAACCTCCGCAATGAACGCATCTTCTCCAACGAATTGAGCTATCAATATGCAGGCAGTTGGCTGCACGCTAACTTCAGTGCTTACTACAATCGTCTTACCAACGTAACAGAATGGCAGAACTTCTACTTTGATGATGCGAATTCATTCACATACGTTAGTATGACCGGTATCAAGAAGCACTATATGGGATTGGAACTTGGTCTTGATTTCAAGCTAACCAGTTTCCTCGACTTCAAGGCTCTTGCCACTGTAAGCGATGCCAAGAATATCAACAACGCAAACGCTGTTTATATGAATTCTACAAAGAGTACATATAATAAGGAGACAGTTTATAATGAAGGTATGCGCGAAAGTGGCACTCCCCTCTCGGCTTATAGTGGTATCCTCAGCTTCCATCAAGGTGGATGGTTCATTGACATCAGCGGCAACTTCTACGACCGTATCTATCTCTCCTATGCGCCAAGTCTCCGCTACGAAAGCACATTGAAGACAATGGGAACACAGTTTGGGGGTATTGATGCAGAAGGAAACTATACTCCATACGCTCAAAGTAAGGGTAAGGGTGGATTTATGCTCGACGCTTCAATCGGTAAAAGTATTTACCTGAAGCACGGAAGTCTGTCCATCAACCTGATGATCAACAACGTTTTGAACAATGAGAAGATTGTTACAGGTGGATACGAGCAGAGCCGTAGCAGTTATACTATCAACCAGTCTACCGGTGCAGTCTCTACACGTGCCTATGACTTCTACAAGAACACCAAGAAGTATTACGTTAATGGTATCAACGGTATGTTGAATATTGCTTATAAATTCTAGAATGCACTAACTGAATAATATGATGAAAATAAAATTTTTGATAATGGCAGCCGTTTGCGCGCTTTTCGCTTCCTGTATGGGCGACAGCTACGCAGAGACTGACAAGTCTGTGTTGCCATACGGAAACAATGACTTAACTGAAACAAATGTAGTAAGCATTGCAGAACTGAAGAAAATGTTCGCAACTGAAATTGCTACTTCATACGGTTTTAAGAAAGTTGATAATGATTTGAAGATTAAGGGTATCGTTACAAGTACCGATGTAGAGGGCAATGTCTATAATGAAGTTGCCTTGCAGGACGAGACTGGTGCAATTATCATTTCCGTAGCACAGAATGGTATATACGGTTATCTCCCAGTCGGGACAGAAGTTCTCGTAGACCTTAAAGACCTTTACGTAGGTAACTACGGTCTTCAGCCACAAATTGGTGTTCCAAGTATGAATGCTGCTGGAACAACTACAAGTATTGGGCGCATCAGCCGTGCAACTTGGGACAAGCACTATAAGATTCTTTCAACAGGACACGATGTGCAGCCGGAAGTATTTGCCGACGGTGCAGCAGCTACAACTTGGAATCTCAACGAAGATGCCGGCAAACTCGGTGTCATCAAGAACGTAACACTCAAGAGCAGCAGCCCGGTAGTGGATTCCACCTATGCCAATGCAAAAGGTGGTGCCGGAAGTGTGAAGTGGTATTTCAAGGAGCAGAACTCTAATGTATTCCTCTACAACAGCAACTACGCCGACTTTGCAAACGCAAAGATTCCTAATGGCAAGGTTGATATTACAGGTATTATCAAAAGATTCAACAACCAGTGGGAAATCATCATCCGTACACTTGATGATATAAAGCCTGCCGCTCCTGAAGCGAAAGCCATCTACGCTAACTCAATGGCAGTAGAACCAACCGACTGGACTTACGACCAAGGAACATTAGACCCTGCTATCAGCTATGTATGGAAGTGGGCATCGGCTGCTTACGGAATGAAGGCATCGGCTTATGTTGGTGGCGCACGTTACGAAACTCACGCTCGTGTAACCTCTCCACAAATCGACCTTACAGGCGTAACTCACGCAGCATTGTCCTTTGATCAGGCAGCACGCTATTTCAGCGACTTCAATTCAGAACTCAAGGTTCAGGTTTCAACCGACAAAACCAACTGGAAAGACCTCACTTTGGATCAAGTACCTACGGGTGCAGACTGGAACTTTATCACAAGTAAAGCCGATTTGACTCCATATTGTGGCAGCAAGGTTTATATTTCATTCTACTATAACAGTACAACGACAACTGCTGCTACGTGGGAATTTAAGAACGTTGAAGTTAAATAATCATCATTAGAAATAAAAATAAGAACAGAATATGAAAAAGTTAATTTATTCAATGGTTGCTATGGCTATGGCAGCATTTACCCTCACAAGTTGTGAAGATGTGCCAATGCCATACAGTATGACATTTGAAGAAAACGGAGGTGGCTCTGATACTCCTCAACTCGACCCATCCGGTACCGGTACACAGGCTGACCCATTCAATATTGCTGCTGCTCAGCAATTCATCGAAGCAGGGCAGAATCTCGATCAGGTTGTTTACGTTAAGGGAAAGATTTCAAGCATTAAGGAAATCGATGCTACAAACTATGGCAACGCTACTTATTATATTTCCGACAATGGCTCTACAACCAATCAGTTCTACGTATACCGTGGCTATGCTTTGGGCAATGTGAAGTTTAAATCAGACAATGAGATTAAGGTTGGCGACGAAGTTATCGTTGCAGGTAAGCTCGTGAACTTCAACGGAACAAAGGAATTTACACAGGGCAACTACATCTATTCTTTGAATGGAAAGACAGCAGGCTCAACACCTTCCACAGCTCTCAACACAGAAGAAACAGCTTTCACGGTAGCTCAGGCAATTCAGAAGATTACAGAAAATGGCGGCAAGGCTCTGAGTGCTGAAGCTTATGTAAAGGGTGTTATCTCCAAGGTTGAGTTCTACAATGAGAAATACAAGAGTATCAGCTACTATATTACCGATGCAGGTGGCACCGATACACTTCAGATTTATTCAGGCAAGGGCTTGAACGGCGCAGACTTTAATGCTATTACAGACCTTTCAGTAGGCCAGACCGTTGTTGTAAAGGGTATCCTCAAGGCTTTCAACGGCAAGAACGAAATGGACAAAAACAATATCATTGTTTCTATCTCAAATCCGACCGCCCCAACAAGCGCAGCCCTGACAGCCTCATTCAGCGAAGGTATGGATGGATTCACAATCGTAGACCTCAAGGCAATCCCGGCAGAGCTCGGTGCAGTATGGAAGCACGATGCCAAATTCCATCAGATGAAGGCAACAGCTTTCAAGAGTCCGACAAGATATGAAACTCAGAGCCGTATCGTATCTCCAGCATTCAGCCTTGCAGGCCGTACTTCTGCCATATTGAAGTTCCAGCACGCAGCGAAATATTATGGTTCAATGGCACCAACTGACGCTGCCAAAGTCTATGCTTCAACAGACGGTACAAACTGGACAGCATTGCCAATCAGCGCAATGCCGGCAGGTACCGACTGGAACTTTATCGACGCTACTTGCGATATGGCAGCATTTGCAGGCAAGAGCACGGTTTATATTGCATTCGAGTACAACAGTACAACCACCGATGCTTGTACTTGGGAAATCAAGAACGTTACAGTAGAGTAAAAAACTCACTTAAATATTTGGCAGGGTGCAGAATTATTCGTAATTTTGCACCCTGTTGAGTATTGTATAGTTTCTATTCATTAGAACATAAAAACAATATCGTACGTCGATTTTTATTAATAACAAACATATAAAATTAAAATGAAACAAGGTATTCATCCAGAAAACTATCGCCCCGTCGTATTTAAGGATATGTCCAACGGCGATATGTTCCTTTCACAGTCTACTTGCAAAACATCTGAAACAGTAGAATTTGAAGGCGAAACTTACCCAGTGGTTAAAATCGAAATCTCCAGCACCTCTCACCCATTCTATACTGGTAAGAGCAAGCTCGTGGATACAGCAGGTCGTGTTGACCGCTTCATGAACCGTTACGGTAAGTTGAAGAAGTAAGACGATATACCCACAAATAATAAAGTGCGGTCAAGCGTAGTTGCATATGCGCTTGCCCGCACTTTTCTTTTCTCCCTCATCCCACACTATTCTTCTGCGCCTTTCTTGCAGAACCGGGATTCTCAGATTATATTAACTTTATACGCGCTTTATGAAACAAATCCATTTTGCAGGTCTTTCTGCCTCCCTACTGCTTTTTACTTCTTTCACATTACTGTCTTGTAGTGGAAACGACGATGATCCAACAGGTGGAAAAGAAAAAGAAGAAGTTAATCTCAATTCCAACCTCAACAATCCGAACAAAGCTACACACCGTCTGGAATTTCCCAAAGTAAAGGGTGGCAACAGCATCATCCTTGTACACGAGGCACAGCTCGCATACGAAGACTCACGGAAGAGAACGAAGTATGAACACGGAATTAATTACAGCGTGGAATGGGACACGAGCAAGAAATCTCAACGTTGGAGCTGCTATCAGATGTATGCCAACAACAGTGCCACAAACACAAAGAGATATTATGCAGATACTTACAATGGAGAGGTTCAGTATCCACAAGACCCCGCATTAGCATCGCAATATCGCTTCCAATCCGACCCCTTCTGGAGAACAGGCTTCGACCACGGTCACATCTGTCCTTCAGCCGACCGTCTCTGTTCCAGAGAAGCTAACATTCAGACTTTCTATCTCACGAATATGCAACCTCAATTAAACAGTTTCAATGCAGGCGTGTGGGAAAATGGAGAAAGCTGGCTGAGAAGCAAGAACAACAACACTTTCCGTGACACGCTCTACATAGCAAAAGGCGGAACCATCGATAATGGCAGTCAAATAAAGCAACGTTTGGGATCCGGACTTATCGTTCCGAGATACTTCTTCGTGGCTGCACTTGCAAAGAAGGGCAACAACTATATGGCTATCGGCCTGTGGTTTGAGCATAAGTCAGACAATAACAGCATCAGCCTTGCATACGTCCGCAATATCGACGAATTGGAAGAACTCACGGGCATTGATTTCTTCTGCAATCTTCCCGACGATATCGAAAATCGCATAGAATCCCTCCCACGAGAGAATGTTGCCCGAGTTTGGGGAATCAATTAGAGAAACTACAACTGACAAAATATGTAAAGGACTTAACGCCTCGGTGTTAAGTCCTTTTTTATTTTTCCACTATTCAAAATATGCCCTATTGCACATTAAGACCACTAAAACTCTCACAGGCATTACAGGATTGCAGTTTTCTCCTCATTGCCGAACTCAGACAGCTATCGCAGCTTCCTGTCAATTTCAAGTAAAGAAGAAAGCCTTGCCTGCCGAAGCAGACAAGGCTCTGATTATAGATTTGTTTTACAATTTAATGAATAATGCCTTATCTTTCGTGCAACCTGTTGATGGCAGTAGTCTTGTTTTCAGCTGCCTTGTTTTCAGTAGCCTGCCCGAACGACTTGCCTTCCAACTTACCGGCAGCCTTTCTCGCCCTTGTCATCGTTGTGCCCTTTGCATTCGTAGCCTGACGAGCCAAGTCGATATAGAATACATCCGACGTGTTTGAACTGATGCCTACACCATAGAATGTGTCGTAGCCCTTTTCCTTATCGTAGCCAAGTTTGAAACCGTTGGTCGATGAATCTATATCCATTACGAATATCGTACCACTGGCGGTGTATTTGATATAGATATCGCCGTTAGTGTTCACGTACCACGCAAAGTTCAAAGTCTGTGAATTACCCTTATCATCCGTATCAATTTCAACGCCGTTGCCGCTCAATGAGTTCACAGAAGAATTGTACTGGAAGAATTTCATATTCGCAGTAAAAGTATCCTGTATACGCTGACCGGTTTTATCGTCCGTGTATTCATAAATCATACTGCCCTCCCATTCGCCGCAAAGCGTCTGGGCTTCCTCCAAAAGTTTGGTATTCTGCGTATTTATCTCATCATTATAGTTGTCGTTCCAACCATAACCACCGTTGTTATATAAATTCCAATACGGAGTTCCACCCTTATTGATTGCATTCAGGAAAGCAACAAATTCAGATGCCGAAGCATAAGGATAGTAATGCAGGAACCAATTGTAGCTTGTGAGATAATCCGCCCCACCCGGAAATGTATACCAATAGTTTTTCACAGCCTCTGCAACTGGGTCGTTATAATAGTAATAATCATCATTGTCATCACAACTTGTGAAAACCAATGGAGTTGCTATAAGCGTAAACGCTAATAAAAGTTTGCTGAATCTTCCCATAACTTAAATTTTCATTGATTTATCTGATGCAAAAATAGGAATAAAAAAACGGACACGGAATATAAATACTCTATTTGCACATAGGGAAATCCCTATTCAGAGGGAGCAAACTGCTATCCCGAAGAGGATGATTCTGTTTTTAGGACTTTTAATAAATCCAACAAATGGAATAGGAAAATATTTCGTACTTTTGCAATTACTACCATAGTGGGTATTTAACAAAAGAACATTATAAGATATGAAAACAGTTTATGATTTTACCGTCAAGGAAAGAAAAGGCGGTGAAATATCGTTGAAGTCATTCGCAAATGAAGTTTTGCTCATTGTAAACACAGCTACAAAGTGTGGTTTCACTCCTACTTACGATGAGCTTGAAGCTACTTACGAGAAATATCACGCACAGGGTTTCGAGATTCTCGACTTCCCCTGCAACCAGTTCGGGCAGCAGGCACCCGGCACGGATGAGAGCATTCACGACTTCTGCAAGCTCACATACGGAACACAGTTCCCACGATTCAAGAAGATTAAGGTGAACGGCGACGACGCTGAACCTCTCTACAAGTTCCTAAAAGAGCAGAAAGGCTTCGCAGGATGGGACGAAAGCCACCAACTTACCCCGATTCTCGACAAGATGCTTTCCGAAGCCGACCCTGACTATAAGGAAAGTTCAGACATTAAGTGGAACTTCACGAAATTCCTGATTAATAAGAAAGGACAGGTTGTAGCACGTTTCGAACCGACCGAAAAGATTGAAAACATCAACGCTGAAATAGAAAAACTCCTCGCAGAATAAGGAAACACCATAATGAAAGGCTAAAAAGGAAATACCAAGCATTTTCCTTTTTAGCCTTTTTCAGTTTATAGGGCATAGCCCGACAGCTTTCCATACCCTGCAATCCTAATGCTACATCGCTGCCTTTCCGTCATTTTCCTTTTTACTCTTCGCCAGCATTCCCACGAACGTCAGTACCCCATTGAGCATCAGAAGTTCATAGCCGAACTTGTAGTGCCACAGGTGCATTGCAATACTGTCAAGTCCGTAGCAAATCAAAGGGCTTGTAACAGCAATATAAGGCACAAGACGGTCGTCCGTGCGCCGTTTAGTGAGCAGACCGAAAGCAAAAAGCCCCAACAACGGACCATAAGTATAGGAACAGATAATGTAAACGGCATCTATGAGGCTCGTAGAGTTTACCACTCGGAAAGCCAAGATAAACAGTGCAAATATTACAGCTATGCCTATATGAGCACGTTTTCGCAAACCTTCATTCTGAGCATCTTCACGAATATCCACACAGTAGCTCGTAGTCAGCGAGGTTAAAGCCGAATCGGCACTCGAAAAACACGCCGCCACCACGCCTATCGTAAAGAGCACCACTACCCCACTTCCCAACATTCCTCCCGCCGTCGGCAGGAGCATCAGCTCGTCTGCCGAAGCCGGAACAGCCATTCCCTGCTTTTGCAGATACATCATCAACAACACACCCAGCCCGAGAAACAGCAGATTTGCCGGAAGGAAGGCAAAACCATACGTACACATATCTTTCTGTGCTCCACGCAAGGTCTTGCAGGTAAGGTTTTTCTGCATCATATCCTGATCCAGTCCTGTCATCACGATCACGATGAACACACCACTAAGGAACTGTTTCCAAAAATTCTGTCTCGAAACAAAATCGTCCCACACGAATATCCGTGAATGGCTGTCCGACACAACAGCCCTGAATGCCTCCGAAACATTCATATCCAACGCTCCGATAACTTTATATATAATAAGGAAGAGTGCCATAAACATACAAACCGTCTGAAGCGTATCCGTAAACACCAACGTCCTGATGCCTCCCCTGCGTGTGTAGAGCCAAATAAGCATAACCATCACTACCACCGTTGCCGGGAAAGGAATGCCGTAGGCGTCTAAAACAAACCTTTGCAATATCATACACACCACATAAAAGCGCACGGCAGCCCCTGCCATCTTGGACAAGAGGAAGAAAGACGCACCGGTCTTATAGCTTCGCCGTCCCAATCTTTCCTTGAGATAGGAATATATCGTGGTAAGATTCAGCCGATAATAGAGCGGCAGCAGCAAGAACGCAACAATCAGATAGCCGACGATAAAGCCCATACACGTCTGGGCATACGACATATTCCGCCCGAGCACCATCCCCGGAACACTCACGAAAGTAACGCCCGAGATGCTCGCCCCAATCATTCCGAATGCAACAAGATACCAAGGCGACTGCCTGTTAGCGCGAAAAAACGTATCGTTGTCTGCTTTCCTGACGGTTAATCTACTGAATAGAAGCAGTAGGCAAAAGTATGCAAGTATTGTTCCTATAATCAACATAACGGGACAAAATTAATAAAAAAAACGCTATTTGCCCTCATTCCCATTTCTTTTTTGCTGCCCAGAGCTGTTTTTTATCAACTTGTATCGAATGCCAATAACGAATAAGATATGGCAATAAAATCCCAGTTGCTCACAGCCCCTTAATTACTTGATAATCAACACACAAAACATTGGTTTTCATTCTTGCGAAGATTGCATTCCATTCTTCGCAAAAACGCACGGCAATCTTGCGAAGATTGCACGGCATTCTTCGGTTACTTGCAAACCGTGTCTTTTTAATCTGCCTGTAAGAATCATTGTCCGGCTGAATTGAAGACACAATCCTTTTCGTTTAACAAGCGAAAAGAATCCAAGCATTAAATAGTTAAAAGATTTTTAACCAATGAAATATCCACTATTTTTTCATACCTTTGCTTTGCTATAACGATTTATCAATAGTGTAAAAGTATGAAAAAGATATTGATAGCCTTGCTCATTGGTCTTCCAATGATGTCTGTGGCACAAACTACACTCACGCCGGAGCAGGAACTGGAACAGGCGCAACGCCAGTTACAGGAGGCGCAGAAAGCACTCGAGGAGGCAAAGATAAAGGCTGCCAAGGCACAAAAACAGGCTGAGGAAAAGGCAAAAGCAGAAGCCCGGGAAAGGGCAAAGGCGGAAAACGAAGCCAAGGCGAACGCTATAAAAAAGAAAATAGAGGAAACAAAGGCCGAGGCTGCCAGACTTGAAGCCGAAGCCCGAAAACTCGAACGGCAGGCAAAGGAAACGGAGACACACAATGCCGCTGCCCCTCAAGCCGTTGAAACAGGCAAGATTCAGGCTGCAAATGAGGAAAAGGCACAGAACGAAACCAACAGTTCGTGGATAATTCCGGAAAAGACGCAGGAACGCAAACAGGCAGTTTCCGCCGTAAAAGAGAAGAAAGCCAACAAAGACGCCATCTATCTCGAGGAAGGAGCTGTGCCGGAAGTAAACGGTCAGGTGGTCTGGAGCAAGCGTTTTGAAGCTCCAAATCAGGATGCCAACACCATTTACGTGAAAGCTCTGGACTATCTGAACACGCTCTTGCAGGGCGAGAACCAGTTGGAAGGAAGCCAGATTGCAATCGTAAACAAGGATGAGCACGGCATCGTTGCCACAATGAAGGAGAAGATGATTTTCTTTTCGGGTTTCCTCTCACAAGATCAGGCGAAATTCAACTATGTACTGCAAATAAAATGCTATGACGGTTCGGCAGATTTATCAATAAGCCGGCTTTCCTATGACTACTCTTTTCAGGGAAAAGACCATCACTACACAGCCGAAGAACTCATAACCGACAGATATTCCATCAACAGAAAGCGCACAAAGTTGTATACACTCGGGAAGTTCCGCCGCGGCACAATCGACAGAAAGAACGAGATATTTCAAGGATTCAGAAATGTATTGAACCAACAATAGGGATATTTTAAAAGAACAACAGAAAGATGATTGAAGAATCGCAGCGCAGCACGGCGCATAGACCAGACCACCGTATCAACAAGCAGAAGCCTGCCGACAGGTATAAGACGCTCCGGCAATGGCTCAACATTATTTTTATGGTTGGAGCTATCGTGGGTGTGATATTCTATCTCACCTCGGGCAATCAGAACACCGGTATCATTATTATCCTTGCTTCAATGGTATTCAAGTTCGTTGAGGCAGCACTTCGAATGATTCGTTAATGAAGAGAAAAATCTCCTTATGGACTTTGATGGCTTTCTTCTGTATTGCCGTCAATGCACAAGACTATAATCAGATAACCGACGACGGCACGTTTACTGCCAGTGGCTATCAGCAAAACCGACAGCTCGGAAGGTCGGATTCCGTTCAGCATCAGCACAAGGAAATTCCGCGAGGAATAAAGGTATGGACTATCGACGAGCGTTTCGGCGACAGAAGACCTGCCGTGCCTGATACGCTGTCCGAAATGTATATGAATTCGATTTTCAATACAGGGTTGAGAGGCGAGTACAACTCATTGGGCAATCTCGGTTCGCCGCGCCAGAACAGAATATTCATCGACAGACAGGAGTCCACGGACTTTCTCTTCCTTGACCCTTACGATTACTTCATCGTGCGGCCGGAGGATTTCCGGTTTACCTCTACCCTTTCGCCAATTACCAACCTGTCGTACAACACGGCAGGCAACAGGACGAATGGAGAAGACCATTTCAAGGCTCTCTTTGCCATCAATGCCGGCAAGGAATGGGGTTTCGGATTCAAATTCGACTATCTCTACGGCAGAGGATATTACAGCAATCAGAGCGCATCGCACTTCAACTACTCTATGTGGGGAAGCTATCTCGGAGAACGCTATCAGGCGCACCTGCTCCTGAGCCTGAACCATCAGAAAGTTACCGAAGGAGGAGGCATAACCAATGATGCCTACATCACTCATCCTGAGGCTTTTAACGATTCCTACGATGAAAACGAAATACCGACGGTTCTGTCGCAAAACTGGAACCGAAACGACAATCAGCAGATATTCTTCAACCATAAATACAGCGTGGGATTCTTCCGGAAGGTTCCTATGACAAAGGAAGAAATAGAGGCAAAGAAATTTGCTATGAAAGCGCAAAAGGCACAAAAGCAGCAAGAAGAAAAGGAAAAGGCAAGAAAGCGCGCCCAAAGGAATGGAGAGGATTTCGACGAGGACGAATTTGACAAGGCGCAGATTACAGCCGGAAGACCGGAAGATGCAGCCATTGTCGGCGATGCGCCAACGGCGAGTTCCCGCACACCGGAGAATAAGGACGCTTCGGCGCAAGCCAATGACACGATAATGATTCCACCTGCCGGGAACGACTCAACGAGCCAATGGATGAAGGATGAATACGTGCCTGTAACGAGCTTTATCCATACGGCGCGTTTCGACAATTTCAGACGCATCTATCAGGCATACGAAACACCGAACAACTATTATGCGAACGACTATTACAGTCAGACAGCAACAGCCAGCGATTCCATCTATGACAGAACAAGGTCGTGGGCTTTCAGGAACACGGTTGCCGTTGCGCTTCTCGAGGGTTTCAACAAATGGGCAAAGGCTGGCTTGAAGGCATTCGCATCCTACGAGCTTCGCCATTACGAATTGCCGATGGCTGCAACTCCGTCAGGTGGTGCGAGGGCTATATTCAATGGTTACGAGAAATGGAATCAGCACGACATATCGGTAGGTGGTCAGCTGCTGAAAACGAGTGGAAACACCGTCCATTACGATGTAAGTGCCGAGGCGTGGCTTGCAGGCGAACGGTCGGGACAACTGCATATAGACGGCCACGCAGACCTGAACTTCCCCCTCTTGGGCGACACGGTTCAACTGGCTGCCACAGCTTTCTTCCACCGCAATGCACCTTCGTTTTTTATGAATACCTATCGCTCGCGCCATTATTGGTGGGACAACGATCTGGATCAGCAGATACACACACGTCTGCTGGGCGAATTTTCATTGAAGAAGACACGCACGAAACTGCGCATAGGCTATGATATGCTCAAGAATTACACCTACTTCGGCTTGCAAAACAACCGTGTGGCGAATGGAAATAATTATATGATCGAGGCAAACGACGTGAATGTGCGTCAGCACAATGGGGCGGTAAGCCTCCTCACGCTCCAGCTTCATCAAGATTTCAACTTGGGCATTCTGAATTGGCAAAACGTTCTTACGCTTCAGAAGTCGAGCAATGAAGATGTGCTGCCGGTGCCTGCACTCAACGCATATACGAATCTCTTCATCCGATTCAAGATAGCCAAGGTGCTGCGTTGCGACCTCGGAATCGACGGACGCTATTTCACAAAGTACTATGCACCGGAATACATCCCGGGTATGGGTACGTTCGGCATTCAGGAAACAGGAGGCAGCCGCACGAAGGTGGGCAATTATCCTATCCTGAACGCTTATGCCAACTTCCACCTCCAGCATACTCGTTTCTTCGTGATGATGTCGCATCTCAACAGCGGCGATGGAGGCGAATATTTCTTCACGCCCCACTATCCGCTCAACGAACGCATCTTCCGGTTCGGAGTCAGTTGGAATTTCTTTAATTAGCACAAGACCGATGACTTCGCGCAAGAGATTGAGAGGATAAACAAGGCTTTTCATACCCCACGAGTGCCCTATGACGATACCCCACTCGTGGGGTACGACTGCACCCCACGAGTGGGGTACAAAAGCCGTTGTTCGTACAGCATTGAAAACAGAATGTTCTGCGATTCATCCAATACTTCCTCATCTGATAAAAAGCTATGCCCAAAACAGATTTTCTCACTTCAATGGAATCCACCGTCAGGACAAACTCCCTCTATGCGTGGATTCTTGCAGCCAGACCCAAGACCTTGACCGGTGCAAGCGTGCCGGTAATGATAGGTACGGCTATGGCGTTCAAGGACGGAGGATGGGAGAACTTCCAGACAATCCCTGCCCTGCTCTGCTTTCTGTTTGCATTCATTATGCAGATAGATGCCAACTTCGTAAATGATTACTTCGACTGCCTGAAAGGAAACGACGACTCATCGACACGTCTCGGACCGAAAAGAGCGTGCAGCGAAGGGTGGATTACGCTTCCGGCTATGCGCACAGGACTGCTCATTACCACGCTGTTGGCTTGCATCGCAGGGCTTCCTCTCATCTATTACGGAGGGTGGGAAATGATTCTGATTGGAGCACTGTGCGTATTGTTCTGTTTTCTCTACACCACCAAACTCTCCTATCTCGGCTTGGGCGACGTTCTCGTGCTTGTATTCTTCGGAATCGTACCCGTTTGCCTTACCTATTACGTTATTCTTCCTCACGGTCTCCAAGCCATAACTTGGCAGGTATTGCTTGCCTCGGTAGCCTGTGGGCTGGTTATCGACACTCTCCTCATCGTGAATAATTACAGGGACAGAGAGAACGACAAGCGAGACGGAAAGATAACGCTCGTGGTGAGGATAGGAGAAAAAAGGACTGAATGGCTCTATCTCTGGTTGGGCATATTGGGATTTATCATCATTGCATTCCTGTTTATTTCTGAAGGCACGAAATATTCCTCTTGCAGTGTACTTATGCTTGTTTACTTCAACCTTCACAAAACCACACAAGGAAAAATGAAACGCATAAAACAAGGAAAGGAACTGAATAATATTCTCGGCGAAACGGCAAGGAATATGTTTATCTTCGGACTCCTTACCACGATAGGAATATTGATTTCGGCAATATAAAAGAACTGAATTATGACACAAAAAGTAAATCTGGAACTGATGGAATTTGTTGAACAGCAGATTCTTCCCCGATATAATGCCTTCGGAAAATCGCACGGACTCGTACACGTGCAGCGGGTTATAAGAAACGCTCTCGACTTAGTGAGAATCACAGGTGCCGATGCCAATATGGTCTACGTCATTGCAGCCTATCACGATCTTGGAATGGAAGGGCCTCGTGCCGTCCATCACATCACGAGTGGGAAGATTCTTATGGCAGACGCACGATTGAAAAAATGGTTCTCGCCCGAGCAGTTCCGCATTATGAAAGAAGCCGTGGAGGATCATCGTGCAAGCAGTTCGAGGGCACCGAGAAGCATTTATGGGAAGATAGTGGCCGAAGCCGACCGCGACCTTGAACCGGAAGTAGTATTCAGCCGTGCAATAGAATACGGTCTTGAGAATTATCCCGAAATGGAAAAAGACAAACAATGGCTACGATTCTACGACCACATGAAGGAGAAATACAGTCGCACAGGCTATCTTCGCTTGTGGATTCCAAATTCTCCGAATGCAAAGAATATGGAATTTATACGAGAAACCATCGACAATGAAGAAGCCCTACATAAGGTGTTTGACGAATTGTATGAGAAGCTGACGAACTAAGCTGCACATAAAACGAGCCAAACCTGTATATAAAACTGGTTAGGCCTGCATATTTAAACGAACTAAACCAATATATAAAACGACAAGAGAGAATCAATATTCTCTCTTGTCGTCTTTCAGTTCCCACATTTTAAACGCATTGATAGCCTCATTGCGAAGCAGAATCTCGGATGGTTTCTTGCGATATTGTGGCTCGATGGCGATTTCTTCGTAAATGAAATCATCGTCGAAACCTATCTTGCCTGCATCCTTACGGTCATTGGCATAATAGATTTTATCCAAATGCGCCCAATAGATGGCTCCGAAACACATCGGACAAGGTTCGCACGAAGTATAGATAACACATCCACTAAGGTCGAAAGTTCCTAAATTCTTGCAGGCTTTACGTATGGTCGATACCTCTGCGTGAGCCGTAGGGTCTGTGTCTATCGTTACGTTGTTACTGCCTTCGGCGATTATCTCGCCATCTTTCGCGATGACTGCACCAAAAGGGCCGCCACCATTGCGAACACTGTTCTCAGAAAGCGCAATAGCTCTGCGCATTAATTCCTCGTTGGTTAATTTCATTATATTTATTGTTTTAATTTATCCATTACCATTTTCAGCCCTTATAACTTCAGCTATTCGTTTTCAAAATACGTTCAGATAGCCCAATTCGTTTAGCAGATACACAAGCACGGCAAGTGCTATAACAGTAGTAATGATTCTGATAATACATCCCGTAACCTTCTTGATGATGAACACACCAACTACTATTACGGCTATGATACCTATATAATATTGCAAATCTCCCATATCTGATTGTTATTTTTTTGAGAAAAGTGTCCTGAAGCTGACAGGAATAGGCGTATCGAACTCCATTGGCTGATGCGTTATGGGATGATAAAAGCACAGAACGTATGCGTGGAGAGCCAACCGGTGGACGGGATCGTCGCCGTTTCCATATTTAATGTCGCCACAAACCGGATGATTCATATCTGCTGCGTGGACACGGATTTGATTCTTGCGACCCGTTTCGAGCTTAAATTCCACCAATGAATGGTGCTCCGTACTATCCAAAACCTGAAAATGCGTTACGGCATACTTACCGCCGTTATCTTCCGGCGAACTGTAAGTAACATAAGCCTTGTTATCCTTCAGCCAATTTGCTACCGTTCCGTTGTCTTCCTCCATCTGTCCGCTCAATACTGCAACGTATCGGCGATCGTAAACGATGTTGTGCCAGTCGCGTTCCAATATCTGTTCAGTCTGCATATCCTTGGCATATATCATCAATCCGGAAGTATCACGGTCGAGACGATGCACCACGTGGGCATTGCACTTCTGTCGAGACTTCTTGAAATAATCATCCAACACCTTCTTTACGTTGAGTGAAGAATGCCCTGCTGCCATCGAAAGGATGCCGTGATTCTTTTCCACCACCACGAGATACCTGTCTTCATAAACCAGTTTCACGTGTCTGCTGTGGAACTTATCATTAGACTTGCTGGTGCTCACCGAAACCTTATCGCCGGGACGCAGCATAAAGTCAAACTGTGTAACCAGTTTCTTGTTTACCTTAATGCCTCTATTCTGGAGCGTCGCCTTAGTCTTTGACTTGCTCTGCTTAAGATTTGCCAGCAGCCATTCCAACAATGGTGCTTCTTGTTGTACAACCAAATGTTCGTACTTATCTTGCTTCTGATATGGATTATGTCTTTTCATTAGAGTGCAAATATAGATAAAAAAATCCGATTATAAGCCAATTGAAATAAAAAACAGAGATATTTATTCGCAAAAACAGTTTCCAAAAATATAATGATGAAATGAGAACAGACTGGCACTATACCGAAATCTCTTCTGTTCATAAAACCTTTATGTAACGAAAGGGAAAGGGGTTTCGTGTCTTGAAAGGAATATCCGTTCGTTACCCAAACTTAATTGGTGGTGGAGCTTGGAAGTTTTTCACAACGTTTACTAATGGAGTGATTACGGTTTCGTATTTCGGAGGATATTCCAGTCGGATGGTGTACCACGTGTCTTCCATCAAAATCGCCTTCACGTGGTAGCGTTTCTTTCCTCGTGTGCCTGAAACAATGTAATAATTATCCTTTATGTATTCCTCGGAAGCGTTTTCGCTAAGGACTTTCATTGCTGTTTTCACATCCCAATTCATAGTGTTGAAATGACCACTCACATTAAGCGTGATGTCCTTGTAAACGAATCTTCGGCTCTTGCCGTCGCTGCTTTCCGGTTCGGGTGTAAGAAAATCGGGATACGAAAGTTCGTATCCGTATTCGCTGTTTACATAGCTGTTGTACTTGATTACCGTAAGTCGAGACGCCATTTCTTCATAATCTTCCAAATCGTCGGCAGGTATTGAATATTGTGAAGTGGCTTTCACCCGACTTACTGGGTCGTCTTTGATGAGATAAGTAGCTTTCTCTTCCTCCTCGTTGGTGTAAACGTCGTCAGGAGTATCGTATTCGTTGCTTTTTGGAGTATTCTTTTCTGTATTTCGCCGACACGAAACGACAACACCAACAATGCCGAAAAGGGAGAGAATCAACAGACTCTCCCATTTTGCCCATCGTGTCTTTTTGCCGATTCGCATTGTTTTTCTGTATTGAAGAAACTTATTCCTCCACAAGACTGACCGTCATACTGATGTCAGCTTTCGGACGATCGCCTCTCATCGTCTCACAATTCTGAATCTTCTCCACAACATCCAATCCTTCTATTACCTCTCCGAAAACGGTATATTGATTGTCAAGGAATGGCGTTCCACCAACTTTGGTATATGTTTCAATCTGTTCTTCCGTGAATTTCGGCTTCCCCATTTCCTTACATTGCTTCTTTGTCATTTCAACAAGACGATCCTGAAGTTCCTGCAAACCTGCACGGTCCCGGTTTCTACGGAAATTCATCACTTCGTCGTGGTGTTCTTTCGCAAGTTTTGTGAATACTTCCTGTTCCTGCTGCATTTCCATCTGCTTCTCCAGTTGCTTCAATTCGCCCGCATTGAAAGTTTTTCCCCACACGATGTAAAACTGACTGCCGCTGCTTTCACGCTCAGGGTTCACCTCATCGCCGAGTCGGGCTGCACTCAACGCACCACGCTTGTGGAATAGTTTCGGATAGACGAACTCGGCAGGTATGGTATAGTCCGGACCACCTGTGCCCAACATCTTGCCCTGCGGTGCACCTTTGCTGTCCGGATCACCTCCCTGAATCATAAAATCCTTGATGACACGATGGAACAATGTGCCGTCGAAATAACCTTGCTGCGCAAGTTTTATGAAATTATCCCGATGCTTCGGTGTCTCATCGTATAATTTCACAACGATATTTCCCACACTTGTGTTGATGTTTATTTTTGTAGCCATAAGCTATTTGTCGTATTTTTCTGTTTGTAATATAACTTTTCAGTATTCACAAGTAGGGCGTTCAAAGAGAAACTGCATTTAATTTTGAACACCCTACACTTTATACCTTTCCTTATCCGGCCGTCAAGAGAATCTCTTTTACCCGATTAGTATTACCGTTACGCCACGTGCAGCCTGCGCACCCATAACAAGCGACTGCTCGATATCGGCAGTTTTGCTCGGTCCGGAAATGAAAACGCCATAACCATATTCAGTCATTTCCACCTGCTTGTAGGCTTCGTGCATATTGTTTACGAGACTGTTTCTGTCCAACAGAATCACGAGTTCCTCTGAAATAAAGCAGACGGAACGTTCCTTCATTGTTTGAGGAATCCAGACACAGCCGTTTTCCGCCACGCCGAATACACCTTTTATAATACCGACATCGGTTCCATTGAGGTCGGCAGCTTCTGCAACAGCATCCGGATTTCGGTCGGCTTTGACACCTTCCACATTAGATGCAAACACCTTTGCTTCAGGATAGGCTGCACGGATTGTTTCGTTCAGGTCGTCGTCGGGGCTTACTTCGATAACCTTTGCGCCTACGGTTTTCGACATTTCAATGAACTGCTTCGCCACATCATCGTAGACGATACCCTTTACAGGCTCTTTGGGCATATCAAACTGCTGACAAGTGCCTTGACGCAGTTTGGCAAATAAATCTTCTTTCTTCATAATTGATAGCGTGTTGAATGGTTTGGCAACGGACATCTATGAGCAGTAGTACTACTTTTTCTCTTTCAGCTCCTTCATTGCCTGTTTGTAAATCTGATGGAACGGCTTCTTCGGAAACTGCATCATTTCGTGTCCTATGCCCCAAGCATTGAGTTTCGTCTCAAACAGCTTGCGGGGAACATAATTCACTATCGACGAACTCTTCAGCAACGTATCGTAGAGGGCATAGTTCTCAAATACCGTCCTCATTCCATTCGCCATCAGTTTCTTCTCCTTGTTTTCAGTACCGAACGCCTCAAGTTCCTGCCGCCAGTTGTAAATCTGGCTTCCCGGCTCCACCTTAGTCGGACAAACGTGGTCGCAGCTCAAGCACAATGAGCAAGCCGATACGTTTCCGCTGTGCTTCTGTGGGTCTTTCAGCATACCGAGATTCACGCCGATAGGGCCGGGAATGAAATAACTGTAAGAATATCCCATTGAACGGCGATAAACTGGACAAGTGTTCATACAGGCACCACAACGGATACACTTCAGCGTTTTCCAATGAGTGTCGTTGGCTATCATATCGCTGCGTCCATTATCAACGAGAATCACGTGCATCTCTCCGTCAGGGCGGGCCTTGCGGAAATGGGAAGTGAAAGTTGTTGTAGGCTGACCTGTTCCGCAACGGCACAGAAGCCGCTGGAAAACGGCGAGTGCATCGTAATCGGGAATTACCTTTTCTATACCCATCGAAACGATATGAAGTTTCGGAATCGATGTACTCATATCGGCATTTCCCTCGTTCGTACAGATAACGCAGTCGCCGGTTGCAGCCACACCGAAGTTGCAGCCTGTCATACCTGCTTCTGCTTCGATAAATTCTTCACGCAAACTGTAACGCGCACATTGGGTAAGGAAAGTAGGGTCGTGGTTGCCTTCTTCGGTGGAAATGCCTTTTTCCTCAAACATTTCGCCCACCTCGTCGCGCATAAGATGAATAGCAGGCATAACGATGTGTGCCGGTTTGAGATTCATCAGTTGGATGATGCGCTCGCCCAAGTCGGTTTCCACCACGTCAATACCACGTTCTATGAGATAATCATTCATCTCGCATTCTTCGGTAAGCATCGACTTCGATTTTACCAACTTCTTAACCTTGTGCGTTTCAAGAATGCCATAGGCAATCTCGTTGAACTCCTGTGCGTCCTTAGCCCAATGCACTATGACGCCGTTCTTCTCAAGATTGTTTGCGAACTGCTCAAGATAGTCTGCCAGATGGGTTACGGTGTGCTGTTTTATCTGACTTGCGTGCTCACGCAGGTCTTCCCATTCAGGCAGCATTGCCGCCATCTTGTCTCTCTTTTCGCGAACCGACCAGAACGTCTGGTCGTGTCTTGTTATCTTTTCAGGGTTCTTCAGGAACTCTGCTGCTTTCTTTGAATGACTTGTTGCCATAACTTCTTTGCTTTAAACATTAAATACCTGCTGCGAGAATTTCAGCAACGTGCTTGAACTGGATACCGTATTTGTTCTTTTTGCTGATGCCCTGCATGTGCATCAGACAGGAATTATCGGAACCTGTAATGAATTCCGCACCAGTTTCTATGTGGCGTTTCAGTTTATCGTAGCCCATTCTTGTGCTCACGTGAGGCTCTTCAACGGAAAACATCCCACCGAAACCACAGCATTCGTCGGAACGCTCCGGCTCTTTCACGGTAATTCCCTGTTTGAGCTTCAGCAGATCAACAATCTTGTTGAACGGTGCGACGTGCTCCTCAGAGGGCGAACTCAGGCCGAGTTCCCTCACTCCGTGGCAGGAATTGTGTACAGACACCACGTGATTGAAGCTGCCCGGCAGCTCCTTGACTTTAAGGACATCGTGCAGAAACTCCACAAGTTCCATCGTCTTTTCAGGCGTTTCGCACTTATGGTCGTGGATTTTCGGATGGTTTACGCGCACGAAGGAAGCGCAAGAAACGCTCGGCGTAACAACATAGTCGAATTCCTTGAATATATCTTCAAACTTGCCGGTCAGCTTTCCTGACATACGTTCAAAACCTCCGTTTGCCATCGGCTGTCCGCAACAGGTCTGACGCTCGGGATAAACCACGTCCAAGTTCAGCTTTCGGAGAAGTTTATAGGTTGCCACACCGACTTCCGGAAACAGTGCATCAACATAGCACGGGATAAATAGACCTATTTTCATAATGTTTAGCTCTTGTTCTATTGTTCTGACACAAAATTAAGAATAAATTATCAGAACAACGAAGAAACCTGAAAAAAGAAATTGAGTTTTTTCAGAAATATATCCTTTGAAACTGATTATATAAAATATGTGTAAATTGAAACGCAATTATTGCATACAAACAGGCTGATTTCTGTCCGAAACAGTCTCTTCGGTTTTCCGCATCCCTCTTCAAGACGAGAGAGTGATTGGACAATATGCGCAAATTTAGCGTTGATAAATTACAGACACCTGTTTATTTTTCCTACCTTTGTAGAATAATTAAGACGTTAAGGAATAAAATATGAACAATTCAAGAGTCATCAAGGCACACCTGTGTATGCTGATTGCCGAGATTATCTGGGGGTTGATGTCGCCGATAGGCAAGGATGCTATGCAGCACGGCATAAGTGGATGGTCGATGGTAACTTTCAGAGTGTCGGGTGCCGCCGTGCTTTTCTGGACGGCTTCGCTGTTTGCAAAGTACGAACACGTATCGCTGAAGGATTTCTTTATCTTCGGAGCTGCGGCATTGTTTGGCGTTACCTGCAACCAATGCCTGTTCACTTTAGGTTTAAGTTACACGTCGCCTGTAAATGCAAGCGTCATCACTACCACGATGCCCATCTTTGCAATGATACTTGCCTTCTTCATTCTGAAAGAGCCTATCACGCTGAAGAAAGCCGGTGGCGTGGCAATAGGCTGTGCAGGTGCCATCATTCTGATACTTACGAGTCTTGCTGCCGTGAACAGCAAGGTGGGAAACGTGCAGGGCGACGTGATGGTGCTCGGCGCACAGTTGAGTTTTGCACTCTATCTTTCGCTTTTCAATAAATTCATCAAGAAATATTCGGTCTTCACCATCAACAAATGGATGTTCTTCTGGGCTACGATTTACGTAACGCCCTTTGCTTTCAACGACATAGCTGCCTTGGATTTCGCTTCCGTTGAAACAACCACTTGGCTTGAAATAGGTTTTGTGGTGGGCTGTGGCACCTTCATTGCCTATCTGCTGATGATGATTGGGCAGCACACGCTGCGCCCATCCGTAGTGAGTGTATATAATTATGTGCAGCCGATAGTGGCCGTAGTAGTCTCTGTTCTCACAGGCATCGGTACGTTTACACTCTATCAGGGCATAGCTATTATCTTGGTTTTTACTGGCGTTTGGATGGTCATCAAGTCAAAATCGCGCAAGGATATGGAAGCAGAGAAACAAGCAAAGGCTATTTGAGACAGCAACATTATACAATATTTATAACTCACTGAAAATCAACAGGTAGAAACACCATTCCCATTCTTGCGAAGAATGCACGGCAATCTTCGCAAGAATGAAACGCAAACGTGCGAAGAATGGAATGCAATCTTCGGTCATTTGAAAATCGTGTTCTTGTCGGTTGAAATTACTGCCTGCCAACCTGTTCTGAACTTGCGCGATTGAGAGGATTGTTTTGTGAGAAAGAAAAAATATCACTAACTTTGCAGAACCATCATTTTGCCCTTCGGCAATCCGACAAATTAAAGATAGAGAATGAAAGTTTGCATTGCAGAGAAACCAAGTGTCGCACGCGACATCGCCAGAATCCTCGGAGCCACCAGTTCGAGGGACGGTTATATGGAAGGTAACGGCTATCAGGTAACGTGGACCTTCGGGCATCTTTGCGAACTGAAAGAACCCAACGACTACTTTGAGAACTGGAAATACTGGAGTCTCGCAGCCTTGCCTATGGTGCCTGCGCGCTTCGGAATAAAGGTAATAGAGGATGAAGGAATCAAAAAACAATTCTCTATTATTGAAAAATTATATCAAGGTGCCGAGGAGATTATCAACTGCGGCGATGCCGGACAGGAGGGAGAGTTGATACAACGGTGGGTAATGCAGAAGGCAAGAGTGAACTGTCCGGTAAAGCGTCTTTGGATTTCTTCGATGACAGACGAGGCCATCAAGCAGGGATTTGAAAACCTCAAAGACCAAAAAGATTATGAGCCTCTCTATCTTGCTGGGCTTTCGCGCGCCATCGGCGACTGGCTATTGGGAATGAATGCCACACGCCTGTACACCCTTAAATATGGAAACAACAAATATGGAAAGGATGCTCAGGTGCTTTCCATCGGTCGTGTGCAGACCCCCACGCTGGCACTGATTGTGGAACGGCAGAAGGAAATCGACAATTTCAAGCCCGAGCCTTACTGGGTGCTCGCTACGATATACCGTGAAACACAGTTCACGGCAACGAAAGGAAAGTTCACTTCAAAGGAAGAAGGCGAGGCTGCTTTCTCGCTGATTGACGGAAAGCCTTTCGTTGTAGACAGCGTTACAAAGAAAAAAGGTACGGAACAGCCTAAACAGCTTTACGACCTGACCTCGCTTCAGGTGGATTGCAACAGAAAGTTCGGCTATTCGGCCGAAATGACGCTGAACACCATCCAGAGCCTGTACGAACGGAAATACACCACTTACCCTCGTGTGGACACTCAATACCTTACGGACGATGTGTACAGCCAATGTCCTCAGATAATGAACGGTATGTTTCAGACGGCTTTCGCCGGTAAGAAGCCTTATGCGGAATTGGTAAAGAAATTGGGTGGAAAGCCATTGCTGAAGTCGAAACGTGTGTTCGACTCAAGCAAGGTTACCGACCACCACGCCATCATTCCTACGGGAGTGGTGCCGCAGGGGCTTTCCAATGCCGAGCAAAATGTGTTCGACCTCATTGTCCGCCGCTTCATTTCGGTATTTTATCCTGACTGCAAATTCTCCACTACAACCGTTATCGGCAAGGTGGACGAGATAGAATTTAAGACTAGCGGCAAGGAAATACTCGACGAGGGATGGAGAGTCGTTTATAAAACGGAAGATGCTGCAAGCTCATTGAAAGAAGGAAGCAATGAGGGAGGAGCGAAAACGGCTACGGCTGACAGTCTGGCAACGCCTTCTTCGGAAGGAATCGGCGAGAACCCGGAAGAAAAGGAGACCACGCTGCCCACATTCGTGAAGGGCGAAAGTGGTCCTCATACGCCCACGCTGACTGAAAAGCAGACCACGCCGCCGAAACATTATACTGAAGCATCGCTGCTGCGCGCAATGGAAACGGCTGGAAAGCTGGTGGACGACGAAACATTGCGTGCCGCACTGAAGGAGAACGGCATTGGCAGGCCGTCTTCCCGTGCGGGAATCATCGAGACTCTGTTCAAGCGTCATTATATAAGGAGAAAGAAAAAGAATCTCGAAGCCACGGAAACAGGTATTGCACTCATTGACACCATCAAGGAAAAGCTCCTCACTTCGGCCGAACTTACGGGTATATGGGAAAAGAAACTCCGTGATATAGAGCACAGGAAGTATGATGCCGGACAGTTCATCAATGAATTGAAAGAGCAGATTACAATGATTGTGAACGATGTGTTGGCCGACAATTCCAACAGAAAGATTGGCAGCGAACCGAAACCATAGCATAAAGATGACTTAACAGCATACTGTCATAACAATAAAACGCCTACGGTCTGCGTTAAATAGAATATGAATCAACGCCTTATAAAATATAAATCAAGTCAGCCCAACATCCCTTCATTCCAGAAAGGGTGTTGGGTTGTTTTGTTGCTCACGATTGGTCTGTTACTGAATAGCTGTGGAATAGAGCGTAGTATTAAGAAAGGAGAAAAGTTCTTGGAGATTGGCGAATACTATGACGCAGCCGCTCAGTTCAAGAAGGCCTATCAGCAAACGCCTGCAAAGAATCGGGCGCAGCGTGGAAATCTTGCCAACAAGATGGCTTTCTGTTACGACCGTATCAATTCCTCGCAGCGTGCAATCGCAGCCTATCGGAATGTTATCCGATACAAGCAGGATAATTTCGAGACGCACTTGAAACTTGCACAGAACCTTATGAAGAACGGAGCGTATCCCGAGGCATTGAAAGCGTATCAGACAGCGTTGGATTCTATGCCGTCGAGCAAGATGGCAGCCGAAGGTCTGTCGGCAGCAACGATTGCTCCCAAAATAAAGGAGGAGGGGTCGTATTATGAAGTGAAGAAGATGGACATCTTCAATTCGCGCCGTCAGGACTATTCGCCTATGCTTTACGGCGATCAGTATAATCAGCTTTACTTCACGTCTACACGCAATGAGGCGCAGGGCGACGAACTGAGCGGCATTACCGGTGTGAAGCCCAGCGATATTTTTTACAGTGAAAAGGACGACAAAGGCAAATGGACAACGCCCCAGACTATTGAGAGTGGGCTGAATACTGATGCCGATGAGGGCACGCCGGCATTTTCGGCAGATGGCAGGGAAATGTATATCACGCAATGTCTCACCGACCCTGTTCGTCCTCGTTTTGCACAGATAGCTGTCAGCAATCGTGCAGATGCAGCTTGGTCTAAGGCTGCGAAACTTGAAATCAGCCGAGACACGCTCTCCAGTTTTGCACATCCTGCCGTTTCTCCTGACGGAAACTGGCTGTATTTCGTCAGCGATATGCCCGGAGGTCAAGGAGGTTTGGATATCTGGCGTGTGAGACTTATGGGTGGAACAACGGGAGGTGTGGAGAATCTTGGTGCTCCTATCAACACTCCGGGCAATGAAATGTTCCCTACATTCCGCCAGAATGGCGATTTTTATTTCTCTTCTGACGGACACGGTGGCTTGGGTGGTTTGGACATCTTCATTGCAAAGGTGGGCACAGACCGTCGTTATCATCTTGAACATCCCGGTTTTCCGCTCAATTCGCAGGGCGACGATTTCGGAATGACCTTTGAGGGGAAGCACAATCGTGGTTTCTTCTCATCCAATCGTGGCGATGCCCGAGGATGGGATCACATTTACAGCTTTGAACTGCCCGAAGTGATACAGACCGTAAAAGGCTGGGTTTACGAAATGGAAGGCTATGAACTCCCTGCCGCACAGGTTTTCCTTGTGGGCGATGACGGCACGAATGTCAGACTTTCCGTCAAAGGCGACGGTTCATTCGAGCAGGAAATACGTCCGGGAGTAAACTATATTATGTTGGCAACGTGTGCCGGTTTCCTGAATCATAAGGAAGAACTGCGTGTAGAACCAGTTACAGAATCGAAAGAATATGTGCTTCAGTTCCCATTGGCAAGCATACGTGTGCCTGTGATGATAGACAATATATTCTATGATTTCGACAAAGCTACGCTACGACCGGAGTCGGAAGCTGCTCTGGACGACCTTGTAAAGCTCTTGAACGAAAATCCGAATGTTACGATAGAACTCTCTGCTCATACCGATTACAAGGGTTCGGCAGATTACAACAAGCGACTGTCGCAGCGTCGTGCTGATGCCGTTGTGGCTTATCTGATAGAGCACGGCATTGCAAGCGACCGACTTTCGCCAGTAGGTTATGGAGAAGAAAAACCGAAAACCGTCCGCCGAAAGGTTGCCGAAAAGAATACTTGGCTGAAAGAGGGCGATGTGCTGACGGAAGAATATATTAAGAAACTTGATGAGAAACATCAGGAGACGGCCAATCAGATGAATCGCCGTACAGAGTTTGTGGTGCTTCGCACCACTTATGGTATATTCGATGAAAAGGGAAATCTCAAGAATCCTCCCAAACCGAAGGTGGAAAAGAAACTGGAGGACGATGAAGACTTCATATTTGATATTGAGTAAGGAAGCAATACGATTTCACTCATCACCATTACTCCCACAAAGCAAATGCAACTACCCAAAGACTTTGAAGACTACACACGTTCACTAATGGGCGAATCTCGCTACAATACTTTCCTGAAAGGGCTTTCCGAAGAGCCTCCGGTAAGTATTCGCCTGAATCCTTTCAAGATAAAGGAAGATAATGTAGTGTCTGATGTTTTCAAGGCAACGAATATCCCTTGGTGCAAGGATGGCTACTATCTGGAAAGCAGACCCAACTTCACTTTTGATCCTCTTTTCCACGCAGGGGCTTATTATGTTCAGGAAGCAGCGTCTATGTTTGTTTCGCACGTGCTCCGTACGTTAGTGAAATATCCGGTAGCCTTGCTCGACCTCTGTGCTGCGCCCGGTGGAAAGACAACTTGCGCTCGGACAGCAGTTCCTGAAGGAAGTTTGGTCTTCTCCAACGAACCGATTGGGAAACGTTCACAGATATTAGCTGAGAATGTACAGAAGTTCGGCCATCCTGACGTGGTTGTTACCAACAATTATCCTCGCGATTATAAGAGAACGAAGCTGCTATTCGATGTTGTGATTGCCGATGTTCCGTGTTCCGGTGAAGGGATGTTCCGCAAGGATTCTCAAGCCATTGAGGAATGGAGTACGCAGAATGTGGAGAATTGCAGGCAGTTGCAGCGCAGCATTATTGCCGATATTTGGGACAACTTGAAGCCCGGCGGCATTCTCGTTTATTCCACTTGCACGTTCAATGCCAGCGAAAACGAAGAAAATGTAGCTTGGATTTTGAAGGAATACGGTGCAAAACTGATTTCTGTACCTACTGAAAAGGAATGGAATATAACGGGGACGTTGATTGACAATCCGTTGAACGACAGACAAGACTTCCCTGTTTATCGTTTCATCCCCGGTTTTACACAAGGCGAAGGTCTCTTTATGGCTGTAATACGAAAGGAAGGCGAAGACACAAGTTTAATGCAGAAAACCGATATCAGTACTGAAACAATGATTCAAGAGGCAAGAAAGAAGCTCAGGATTCTTGCACACGGCGTAAAGAAAGGCATTGAGAAAGGAAAGCAATTCATCCCCGACCATAGTCTGGCACTCTCGGTTTCAGCAGATAAAAGCAGTTATCCTACGGTGGAAGTAGATTATAAAACGGCTGTCAGCTATCTTCGGCACGAAGCCATTTTGCTCTCTCCTGATGCGCCAAAAGGTATTGTTCTTCTCACCTATAAAGGCTTTTCCATTGGTTTTGCAAAGAATCTCGGCAATAGAGCCAACAATCTCTACCCACAGGAATGGCGAATAAAAAGCAGTCATATACCGGAAGAGCAAATCATTATTGATACTCTTCCCTCACAATAGTTCCTCCTCTCTTTTAAAATATAACTATGAAACAATATCTGAATCTTCTGAACCGAATTATAACGGAAGGTGCAACAAAAGGCGACCGAACTGGAACAGGCACGTTATCTGTGTTCGGCAATCAGATGCGCTTTGATTTAAAGGACGGTTTTCCTTTGCTTACAACAAAGAAACTCCATCTTAAAAGCATCATTCACGAACTGCTTTGGTTCTTGAAAGGAGACACCAATGTGAAGTATCTGCAAGACAATGGTGTAAGAATATGGAACGAATGGGCAGATGAAAACGGTGAACTTGGTCCGGTTTATGGGCATCAGTGGCGTTCTTGGCCTGATTATAAAGGTGGCACTATCGACCAGATACAGAATGTTGTGGATATGATTAAGAACAATCCGAACTCCCGCCGTATGCTCGTTACGGCGTGGAATCCGGCTGAGGTTGAAGATATGGCACTCCCTCCTTGCCATTGTCTTTTCCAGTTCTACGTTGCCGACGGACGTTTGTCGCTCCAACTCTATCAGCGTTCTGCCGATAGCTTTCTCGGAGTGCCTTTCAACATTGCATCTTATGCCCTGTTGTTAATGATGATGGCACAGGTTACGGGATTGGAACCCGGAGAATTTATCCATACAACTGGCGATACGCATCTCTATCTCAACCATTTGGAGCAGGCAAAACTTCAGTTGAGCCGTGAACCTCGCAAGTTGCCCACAATGAAAATCAATCCTGATGTGAAGAATATCTTTGATTTTAAATACGAAGACTTTGAGCTTACCGATTATAATCCACATCCACACATCGCTGGTGTTGTGGCAGTATGAGAACATTAGAACCTTATGATATAGACAACTATGCAGATAAACATTATTTCCGCAGTAGCAAGAAACCGTGCAATTGGTTATAACAACAACTTGCTTTATTTCATTAAAGAGGACTTGCGCCGATTCAAGCAGCTCACTACCAGCAATACCGTCATTATGGGACGCCGTACTTTCGAGTCGTTGCCCAAAGGTGCGCTTCCCAATCGTCGCAATATCGTGTTGAGTCGAACTAAAAAGGATTTCCCGAACTGCGATGTCTATACTTCACTCGACGAGGCTTTGAAGCACATTGATAAAGACGAAAAGGCCTTTATCATCGGTGGAGCCAGTGTCTATAAAGAAGCATTGGAGATGGCCGACCATCTTTATCTCACAGAAATAGATGCTATTCCTGAAAATGCCGACGTATTCTTCCCTGAATACGACAATAACATTTGGACGGTAGAAGCCAAGGAAGAACACGCCGAGACCGAAGATGTGCCAGCCTATTCGTTCGTTGATTATGTAAGGAAGCAAGCCTAATCAGCTTTTCAAAGAACAATATCAGCACAAATTGTGCTATCGGCTAAAGATAATAATACTCTTCCAAAACGTTTGTAGGTATATATTTTATACTGTTCTGAATAATCATAAGAAAAGAATTAGCGTGAGTTCAATGAACTCACGCTAATTTGTATAGAATCTGGTCTTGTCATTAAACCCCAGTTTGTTTATTCATTTGGCAAATGGAACTTATAGTTCTTGTCGAATACTTCCTTGACTTTATTGATTTCCAAGAAAGTTGTACCACCACCTTCGCCGAATGAGCCGGAAAGATATGCAATCTTGTCGTCGAGAGCAATATAACCTTTCTGACGAAGCATACGAACTGCGGCCGTAAACATATTCTGACTTGACTTGTGCTGCTGCTGATAGATTGGAATAATGCCATAACTGAGGTTCAGCCAACGCTGAAGTTTCTCTTTATAGCAGATAGCCAATACTGGATTAGGGCCACGGAAAGCAGCCAGATTACGAGCCGTCTGACCAGTAGCACTATCAGTAATGATACCCTTTACACCGAGATATTCGGTTGCCTCGATGGCGTTCTTTGAAAGAAACTCCCTCTGATCCATCAAGTTCGGATCAGGCATCTTGAAGAATCCTTCCCTATGTGCGTCCTGTTCGGCACGTTCAGCAATCGTTGCCATCGTCTGGACAGCCTCTAACGGATACTTACCACTTGCCGTTTCGCCACTCAGCATCAAGGCATCGGTGCGACTGTAAATAGCATTTGCAATGTCAGTAACCTCTGCGCGGGTAGGACGAGGATTGTTAATCATCGTGTGAAGCATCTGCGTAGCCACGATAACGGGCTTCTTCTTTGCGATACATTTTCTGATAATGCTGCGCTGAATACCCGGAATCTGTTCGATCGGCACTTCAATACCCAAGTCCCCACGGGCAATCATAATGCCGTATGACGCATCGATAATCTCGTCTATATTATCAACACCTTCCTGATTTTCAATCTTTGAAATGATTTTGATATCAGAATTGTGCTCATCAAGAATCTTCTGAACAGCCATAACATCGGAAGCCGAACGAACGAATGAGTGAGCTATGAAATCGATATCTTCCTTGATAGCCAACTCTATATTGAATTTGTCTTTTTCTGTAAGTGCAGGCAAGTCAATGTGTTCGCCGGGAACATTCACACTCTTCCGAGAACCCAGTTCTCCGTCGTTCTGAACCTGAACCACAACCATCGGACCGACGATTTCCAAAACCTTCATATCCAATGCACCATCATCGAAAAGAATATGGTCGCCAATCTTCACGTCCTTGGCAATATCCAAATATGACACATTGATTGCATCGTGAGTGGTTTCCACGTCAGGACGGCCGAAAATCTTTACATTCTCACCTGTCTTGAACTGGATTGGTTCCTCCACACTCGTTGTGCGCACCTCCGGTCCCTTTGTATCTATAAGCAAAGCAATGTGAGGCGAAACAGCACGAGTGTTTTTCACCACCGTTCTGATACCTTCTTCTGAAGCGTGAGCCGTGTTCATACGGACAACGTTCATACCTGCAAAAAACAACTTGCGAAGGAAATCCACATCGCATCGTCTATCACTAATCGAACATACAATCTTTGTCTGTTTCATATTTCGTGTATATTATTTATTTTGACATAGCTGAGAAAACAACATATAGAAAAGAGGAAAGGGCAATGATGAAAAACCAAACGATGACGAACACTATCGCAACCTTCTTTCCCAAACCTACTGACTTGCTCTCGATTTTTTCTTTCCTTGGCTTTTCTGATTCGGCAACAGACGGTTCAGCTTCGATTATCGGAGTTGCCACCGTTGCCAAATGCCCACAATAGGGACAGGAGCTTTTCAAGGTCGTGGCAGGTTCGGCCTGTACAACATACAAACCTGTGCAATTATTACATTTAACCTGATACTGTATGACCATATATTAAATTACTTCATCAATCAGCACCTTGCCGTTCGTCACCACAATCTTAATCTCGTGGTATTCGGTTTCTCCATCCTGTGTGAGCCGAACTTTATACCATTGTCCGTCCTTATGCGTTACTTCCAGATTTTGCAGGAGTTCTTCCCTTATCTCCAGTCCCGACTGTGTCCCGAATGCTCCCCACCACGCAGCACTTGCATCAATATCAAAAGAGTCGGACGCATCGCCAAAAATCATTTTCAGGCATTTGTCCGTCAGATAATGCCTATAACGCATCGGGTCATCATCCGTAAGGACACTTTTTTCATAAAAATTCTTCAGGAACCGGCAAACGGAAGTATGATAATCAGCCACCCTTCTCAACGAATCCGCCTTAGCCTGTTTAGCCTTGATAACATTTTCCACCGAGTCGCAATGCCGCTTTCGTGCCATTCGCCTTTCAGCACTTTTCTGCTTCGAGTATATTCCCCATCCATAATAAGCCCCCACTCCTATCAAGGCAAGCAAAATGAAAGTCAGCACTATCATCAGCGTGCGCATTCCGTTTGATTTCTTCACGTTATGCCCTTGCCCATTAGCTGCGTTGAATTGTGACGCCCGTTCCTTTGACTCGGGAAGTGTGTTATCATTTTTAGGGAAGTTCACAATCAGTTCTTGCCCACAATAAGGACAGGTGCATTTTACCTTGAATCCAGTATTGCCATTCAGTTTGAATTTACCCGAACATTTTCTGCAAGTAACCTTATATTGCATCTCTCAATTTTTCTGCAAAATTAATATTTTTCTTTTGTATTATGAAATATTTTCAACATATTTAAAGACTAATAAACTCGGCACAACGAGCTATAACACAAAAGCCTCTTTCAGCGATTCAACAGCCATTATCCAACATTCGTGTCAGCAAACAAGCAGGGCGAAACGAAAAAAAATATTCATCTGCAAGATATTTGAGTTTTGAATTATATTGACAAAAGGCTCTGTATAATTCTAATATTCTGAACAAAAGTTTTTTATTTTTCAAAAGCAGGGGCTTTTCAGCGTTCTTAATAACTTCCTATCATTCAGAGAGTTGCATTCCACACAGCAACTTTTATTAAACAAACGAACTTTAAATTCGGAAAAACAAACCAATAAAAATCGCATATACACCAATAAAAGCACTATAAAAATCGCACAAGCGATTTGCATTCTCCACATAATTGCAACATAATCTTGCGAAGAATGCAGTTCCTTCTTCGCAAAAACATAAAACAACTTACGAATATTCAGATGAAAACATCGTAAATTCAGAGTTATTTTTCATAGAATGCCTTGTCGGGAGTGTGCTTTTTTTATTGAAGGAACTTTACAAAAAAGAGCCTCTTTTGCAAAAATCAGTCAAGAAAATCCAGAGTTCCTTCTTCCCAAACCTCTTGCCGATAATCACTCCTCTTGTCGTTGGCAGGCGATGAAACGGTCAATCCCAGCAAACGGACTGCCCTACCCTGTCGGTTTGTTTCTTTCAACAACCGTTTTGCAAGTGGCAGAATGTCCTCTTTCGTGCGCAAAACATTGTTTACCGTAATGCTTTTGGTATGCTGACTGGTTGCATCCCATTTTATTTTCAATGTCAGAGTCCTGCCCTCAAAGCCATTTAAAGTCAATCTTTCAACCAGTTGAAGAACAATATGATATAGTTCTATTATCAGCTTCGTTTCCGAATGAATGTCTTCAAGAAAAGTCTCCTCGCAGCCTACCGATTTCCGTTCGCGTTCCGGCTCAACCACACGTGTATCAATACCTCTTACAAAGTCGTAATAGATTTGCCCAGACTTACCGAAAACCTGCGTCAGATGCATCAATGAGACGGCACGGAGCTGCTCGCCCTTGAATATGCCCATCCTGTGCATAGTTTGAGCCGTCTTAGGTCCAACTCCCCAGAACTTCTCAATGGGCAATTCGGCGATGAAGTCGAGAGCCTCTTCGGGATTAACCACGAAAATGCCATTGGGTTTATTCATATCCGAGGATATTTTAGCAAGAAATTTATTGTAGCTTACCCCTACGGAGGCCGTTAGTTGCGTCTGTTCAAAAATCTTTGCGCGAATCTCGCTTGCAATTTCCAACGCCGACTCCATTCCGAACTTATTATCCGTAACGTCAAGGAAAGCCTCGTCGAGCGACAGGGGTTCAACAAGGTCTGTATATTGATGGAAAATCTCCCTTACCTGACCGGACACCTCTTTATAAACCTTCATCCGCGGCATCACAATCGTCAGATGCGGGCATCGCCGTTTAGCCTGTGCGATGGGCATAGCAGAACGAACTCCAAATTTCCGCGCTTCATAACTGGCCGTAGAAACAACGCCTCTTGGCCCGTCGAAACCGACAGCCAACGGAATGTTTCTGTATTCAGGATTATCTCTTTGCTCCACCGATGCAAAGAAAGCATCCATATCAATGTGAATGATTTTGCGCAAGATTCTAACTTTTTTCCAATGCAAAGATAGAAAAAAATCAACATTGTTTCATAAAAAAGCAGTATCTTTGCAACAAAAATAAAAAATAGGAGTTATACTATTTATAAAGAAGCTATAAACAATGAACAATTCAGACAAGTACGATGCTATGGGAACTACACAAAAAGCGATAAAAAGACTTATCGACTTTTTAAGTTCATTCATAGGGATTATCCTACTTTCGCCAGTTTTTCTTGTTATAGCCACTTTAATAAAGCTGCAAAACAACGGACCGGTCTTTTTCAAACAAGTCCGCATTGGCTATTTGGGCAAACCATTCATAATATACAAATTCCGAACTCTAAGCAGTGTCGTTGAAGAGAATGGGCCACAGTTGGTTGCAAAGTGCGACAGCAAAAATTCCACAAGCCTTGAACAATTCCTAAGAGGCTACCATCTCGACGAGCTGCCACAGCTCTGGAATGTGCTGAGAGGAGATATGTCGCTTGTCGGGCCACGCCCGGAACGCAAGTTCTTCATTGACAAAATATCTGAACATACCGACAGGTATCCCATCATATACCAAATGCGACCGGGCATCACGTCGGAGGCTACAATATACAATGGCTATACCGATACAATGGAAAAAATGCTGAAACGACTTGAAATGGATATAAACTATCTTGAAAGACGAACATTGTGGCTCGACTGCAAAATCATTGTAAAAACTATTTTAAATATCGCAACAGGAAAGAAATTATAAATTATGAAACGATATATTCTTTTGTTCACTATCCTGCTCTGTTCAATCGGAGTATATAGTCAATCCACTATGACGGACAGTCAGGTTATGGAATTTGTAGTAAAAGAACAGGGTAAAGGAACTTCTCAAGCGCAGATTGTTACAAAACTTATGCAGAATGGCGTAGACATCACACAGATTCGTCGCGTAAAAAATTCGTATGAGAAAATGAAGAAAGGAAATGCCAATCTGGGCACCGCCAAGACCCAAGATGGCGACCGCAGCCGAACCAACAACGGACAAACACGTCCGGGGGTAAACAAAAAGAAAATCGCCGATGAAACTTTGAAGGAATATTCAGAAGAAGAGAGCGAGGCAGACTTGTATTCAAACAATCGTATTTCAAGAAACAAGACCGAAAAAAACACTTTCGATGAAACCGACAGCGAGTACCTGCTGATGCAGGAAGAAATGGATACTTGGCTTCCACAGGATACGGCTGCGATGTACGAAAACTTGTTAAAGAAGCTGAGTAAAAACAAGAAAAAGGTTTGGGGACGTGATATATTCAACAACAAAAACCTTTCTTTCGAGCCTAATATGAATATGGCTTTGCCAAGCAACTACCGCATCGGTCCCGGCGATGCCGTATTCATTGATATATATGGAGCTTCACAGAAATCCATACAGACTACCGTTGCTCCCGATGGTGTAATTACCATTGAGGGTATTGGCCCCATTCAGGTCAGCGGACTCACAGTAGGTCAGGCCAACAGACGCATTCAGGACAGGATGGGAAAACGTTACAGCAGTTCGAGCATCCGTCTCTCAATCGGACAGACTCACACGATTATGGTCAATGTAGTCGGAGAGGTCAAGACTCCCGGTACTTATACCCTATCAGCTTTTGCAACCGTCTTCAACGCACTCTATATGGCAGGTGGCATCGGCGAACTCGGAACGATGCGCAATATCAAGGTCTATCGCCACGGTTCGCTCATCAGTACTGTCGATATCTATGATTTCCTGAAGAGAGGCAACCTCAAAGGAAATGTTCGTTTGGCAGACAACGACGTGATTGTTGTCGGGGCATACGATATGCTGGTAAACATCAGCGGTAAAGTAAAGCGTCCAATGTATTATGAGATGAAACGCGAGGAAAGTCTCGGCTCGTTGATTTCATACGCAGGAGGCTTCTCTGGCGATGCCTACACCAAATCCGTAAGAGTGCTGCGCAAGACTGGCAGACAATACTCCATCTACAATGTGAATGAGTTCGATATGAACCACTTCAAACTCTCGGATGCAGACTCTGTGAATGTGGATTCCGTCATTGCCCGCTTCGAGAATATGGTAGAGATTAAGGGAGCCGTGTTCAGACCGGGTATGTATGAGGTTGGCGGACAAATCAACAGCGTGAGGGCATTGATAGAAGCAGCAGAGGGCTTGAACGAATACGCATTTGCGCCACACGCCGTAATGCACCGAATGAAAGCCGACCGTACATTGGAGGTTATCCCGGTTGATGTAGACGGAATCCTCCTTGGAAGAGTGGCAGACATTCCTTTGCAGAATGAGGACGTACTTTTCATTCCAACGAGAACTGATGTTCAGGAAGAACAGACTATAACGATTCACGGCGAAGTGCAATATCCCGGCGTCTATAAATATGCCGACAACGAAACCGTAGAGGATTTTATCTTGCAGGCAGGTGGTTTGAAACAGACTGCCTCAACCGTGCGCGTAGACGTATCACGAAGAATCATTAATCCGGAAGCACTGACAACGGATTCCATCATTGCACAGAGTTTCTCCTTCGCTTTGAAGGATGGCTTCGTCATCGACGGACAACCGGGCTTTACCCTCGCTCCGTTCGATGAAGTTTTCGTGCGCAAGAGTCCAGGTACAACAAAACTTCAGAACGTAACGATTGAGGGCGAAGTGATGTTTGCCGGCAACTATACCTTAACCGGCAACAATACCCGCTTGAGCGATATATTCAAGAAAGCAGGTGGAGCGACAGACTTGGCTTACATTCAAGGAGCACGTTTGGAGCGCAAGCCAACACAGGTGGAAAAAATGCGTATCGAGGCTGCCTACAAGACACAGGTTGAACAGGAAAACAAAAACTTGCTTGACATGGCGACAAACAGTAGTGGTGGAGGCAACATATTGCAGGCTGCTCAAAAAAATCAAGAAGTAAGTCTGAAAAAGTTTCAGATTCCGGAAACATATCTTGTTGGTATCGAATTAGACAAAGCCATTGAAGCACCGGGCAGCGATGCCGACCTTATACTTCGCGAGGGCGACCGTATTATCGTACCTCAATTCAATGGTACGGTGAAGATCAACGGTGCAGTTATGTCGCCAAACTCTGTCGTGTATCGAGAAGGAAAGAGCGTCGCATACTATATTGATCAGGCAGGTGGATTTGCACAGGATGCCAAAAAGCGACAGACCTATATTGTATATATGAACGGAATGCAGGCAAGAGTTGGCCATAACGCCAAAGTTCGCCCAGGTTGCGAAATCATTGTTCCAACAAAGAACCGCAAAAAGATGAGTTTGGCAGAAATGATGGCAATGGGTTCCAGTGCTACAAGTATGGCTGCCGTATTGGCAACATTAGCTAATATATTGAAATAAGAATTTATCAGGTACTATGGGGAAAGAATGGAAGCACATTCCATCTTTCATCCTGACCTGAAAATAGAAAATAATAAATCAAACAATAGAGAATAAGAGAAATCTATTATGGGCTATCAAACAGAATATAGAGGAATTGATTATGCTGCCGTTTTCCGTGAAATCTGGAAAAAAAAGATATTATACCTTATTGTTATGACATTGACAATCTTGTTGTCGAGTTTATATATCTTAAGCATACCAAGAACATATTCCTCAAGTACTGAATTTGCGCCGGAAATAGAAAGCAAAGGGGTTGGTGGAGGAAGTTTAGGCTCACTTGCTTCAACATTTGGTTTGGATATGTCTGCCTTGGAATCTTCAGATGCCATTACTCCTATGCTTTATCCCGACCTTATGGATGATAATGGTTTTATTGCAATGCTTCTTCAAACGCAGGTTCAAACAAAGGATAGTTCTTTCAGTGGCTCGCTTTATGATTATAAACGCACAGCAACCAAGACACCGTGGTGGAAAAAACAAATACAGAATATTATCAATAAAATCTCCAACAAAGAACCTGAAAAAGGAAAGTATAAAGTAGGAGCTCCCTTTGACGCGTATCGTTTGACAAAATTAGACAATGATATTATAGAAGGTATCAGAAGTCAAGTTACCATAAAAGTTGATAAGAAAACTGGTGCCATAACCATTAACACAGAAGACCAAGACCCTCTTGTTGCCAAGATTCTTGCCGACTCTACAAGAGAACAATTAAAGGTATTCATTGTAAAGTACCGTACAGACAAGGCACGCCGAGATGTTGAATATTATAAGAAACTGACTGATGAGGCAAAACATTCTTATGAAAACCAACGAAAAGAATATGGAATCTTTTCTGATACCAATACAGACGTAACCCTCCCAAGTATCCAATCACAAGGAGAGGATATGGAGAATGAAATGCAACTCCAATATAACAATTATAGTCAGCTAAAGAATCAATTACAATTAGCTCTTGCCAAACTGCGTGAACGCACCCCCGTATTCACTCAAATAAAAGGAGCGGCAGTTCCTGTCAAGCCTACTGGTCCGAAGCGAATGTTATTCGTACTGGGTATGACGGTATTTGCTTTTATAGTAACGAGTTTATTCGTCTTGAAAAATATCACACGGGCACAAACACAAGAAAAATAGTTCTTTAATCGGTAAATGGTAGAGAATAATAAAATAAGTAGCAATAAAAATACAGAAAAGAATATGAGGATAGCTAAAAACACTACCCTTATGTTCTTTCGTATGTTGCTGCTTACAATTATCAACCTATATACCGTTCGACTCGTCCTGAAAGGCTTAGGATTCATTGATTATGGAATATTCAACGCTGTCGCAGGTGTTGTTACTTCTGCTGGTTTCATCAGTGGCGTTCTTGCATTATCAATTCAGAGATTCTTCTCAATCGCATTGGGTCAAGGAGATAACAAACGCCTGAATAATATATTTTCAGCGAGTATGAACATCATCTTTGTTTTATGTATAGCTACCATTATACTATTTGAAACTATTGGGCTGTGGTTCGTCAGCACTCAAATGACAATACCACCTGAGAGATTAACGACAACTCTTTGCTTATATCATTGCTCTATTTTCGTTTTTATCTTCTCCCTATTACAGATTCCTTTTACAGCTGCTATTTTTTCTAACGAAAATATGGGAGTATATGCAGTATTGTCTACTATTGACAGCTTGCTACGATTGCTACTGGCTGCAATCATCACAATAGTAGACACTGACCACTTAGCATTTTATGGTTTCGGTCTGCTTGCTGAAGCGGGAATTATTTTAGGGATGTACGCATGGAGGGGTATGAAATATAAGGAATGTCATTACACAAAAACGAATGACAAGATCCTTTATCGCCAACTCCTCAAATTTTCCGGATGGACTATGTTCGGCTCATTGGCCAGTATGGGTATGAATCAAGGGAACACAATACTTATAAACGTATTTTTCGGCCCCATCTCCAATATGGCTTTTGGTATTGCAATGCAGATAAGCAATGCCTTTAACGCTTTGAGCAATAGTATGGTTTTATCGTTTCGTCCAGCAATGATAAAAGCCTATGCTAAGGACGATTTTCAGTATATACACCAATTATTCAATATTAGTAACAAGTTTCTGTATTACACATTGCTCTGCATCGGACTACCTATTCTCATAGAAATGGAAACCATACTCAAATTATGGTTAGGCAATGCTAATAGCGAAACTGTTCTTTTTGCACGATTGATGATTATCTTTATATCTTTGTTAGCACTCAACAACCCAATTACTATCATAATAGAAGCTACGGGCAAAGTAAAAGAATATCATATAGTCGTTGAAAGTATCACACTACTAAGTTTACCTATCACATGGATACTATATAAATCAGGAAGTCCATCTTATGCTGTATTCCTTGTTATGTTGAGCATTTGCATCATTGCCCACATAGCCAGGCTATGGTGCTTGAAACGGACATTTAAGCCTTTTGCTTATTCACAGTATTCCATTGGATTTGCCTTTCCTGCTATTCTTATTACTGCACTAAGTGCTATGACGGCTGTTGTTTTCCAACAAATCACAACAGCTATTCTGCATTTTGTTCTAATGTTTCTCTTACTCCCTATCGTCGCTATTGGTCTTTCTTTTATATTAGGACTAAATAAAACAGAAAGGGCTATGTTATTACACCTATATCATAAAAAGAAAGCGTAATTATGTCAGAAGCATTATTAAACAATATACTTGCAATAGGATTTCTTTCTGTATGGGTAATCACACTTATTTGTTACCAATTCAGACGAAATATATGGGATGGAGGAAGTGCGATCATCACAGCATACATCATTTATGCGATATTCTCAATTCTTTCACTGAACGATCCACTCTTTTCAATAGCGTATAATCCGCTAAAAGTGTTCCCCTACATCTATCTGTATTTGATGATGATGATAGCACTAACTCCTTTAATTGTTGTCCATTACCGACCAACAAGCACCATACAACCTATCTATACACGCATATTAGGATTCATTAGTGTTATTATTTTGCTTAGTACCATTCTTATGATTCCAGGCATAATGAAGGATAGTGCCAACCTTGTTGATATTGTTGCCGACCCTTCAGCAGGAAAAGAGGCATATATGGAAAAAATAGAAGGAGTCGAAACTTCTGGAAGTGCCATTAGGAATCTTCCTGCAATCATATTCAACTCACTTAGCGACATTGCTATATTCATATTTTTCTATTATCTTACCTTAGAAAAGAAGAATAAGTTTTTCCTTTTCTGCCTATCAGCAGGCATCATTGCCAACTTCATTGTAGCCATTACACAGGGACAACGTTCAGGAGTAGCCTTAGCTGTCTTTACCATTATCGGAGGCTATATGCTGTTCAAACAATACATTCAAGCAAAAATAAAAAAGATATTTAGCATCATAGGAATAGCAGCAGCTATCTTAATCGCCATTCCATTCACGGCGATAACCGTAAGTCGATTTGGCGAGGATAGTGATGCATCAGGAACCATAGAAGGTTTCATCAGCTGGTATGTTGGACAAGGAAGTTTATACTTCAATAACTTTGGCTTAGATGCAGGAGGAACACGCAACGGAGACCGAACAGCAAATTTAATAAAGAGAATAATCGACCCTAAAACTCCCAAAAACTTTATGGAACGAAGGGACAAATATCACAACCTAAACATAGACGACCATTTCTTCACCACCTTTGTTGGTGATTTTACCATAGATTACGGCCCTGTTTATACGGTTGTTATATTTATTATGTTCAATTTACTCATTATCGTTCTTACACGAACACGTGGATCTTCAATCAAACTCCGCCAACTTCTCCTTCTCTACTTTGTCCTCTGCATCAACATGCAAGGAGGGATGTATCTTTTCTCCTATTCAGATATCGGTGGTAATCTAAGAATTATCAACTTCATATTACTCTATACCTACTTACTGTATCACGAGAAATTAGAAGATACTTTCCCAAAAGAAGCAACAGCTATCACAAAGAAAGAATAATTATTTTATATATCAATAAGAGAACCCAATGAAAGCAAGAGTCATAGCATATTACCTCCCTCAGTTTTATCCTATTCCAGAGAATGATGAGGCATGGGGACCTGGCTTTACAGAATGGATAAATGTAGCTAAAGCCAAGCCACAATTCCGAGGTCATTACCAACCACACATACCTGCCGACCTCAGTTTTTACGACCTTAGAGTGCCGGAAGTTAGAGAAAAACAGGCTCAAATGGCTAAAGATGCAGGTGTTGAAGGGTTTTGTTATTGGCATTATTGGTTTGGCAATGGAAAAATGCTGCTTCAAGATGTTTTTCAAGAAGTATTAGCTTCAGGTAAGCCTGACTTTCCTTTCTGTCTTGCGTGGGCCAATCACGATTGGACTACAAAGACATGGAAGAATGATGGAAAGAAAATGATGATAGCAAAACAGACTTATCCCGGTGAAAAAGATTATATTGCTCATTTCAACTATGTACTACCTGCTTTCAAAGACCATAGGTATATAACAATAGACGATATGCCAATATTCCCTATTTTCGATCCGTATGCATTCCAAGACATAACCAATTTTATACAAAAGTGGCAAGAACTTGCAAAAATGAACGGATTAAAAGGCATATATTTTATTGCTATTATCAATTCAACAACTACTATGCAACGTAAGGAAGATGGAAGCATAGAACGAGTACTTCCTAATCTAAACTCAAGCAAAAAGGTGTATGAAGATATATTAAGTTTAGGATTTCAAGGTATAAACTCCATTGGAAAGTCTCGTGCAGAAATGATTACCCAAGGTAAATTTCTCCGTATCTTATCAATGGTTGCACATAAAAGGCTACCCTTCTTACCTTCTCTTAAATACAATTACCCTAAAGTAGTGAAGAATTTCTTTGCACCGGAAGATTCGTGGTCCAATGTTTATCCTACCATATTGCCACAATGGGACAGAACTCCACGAGCAGCTAACAGTGAAGGAATCTATATTAACGCAACACCAGAGAATTTCAAAACTCACATCAAAGATGCATTAAAATTTATTGATGGAAGAGATGAACAACATAAAGTTCTTTTTCTTCGTTCATGGAATGAATGGGGAGAAGGAAACTACGTAGAACCTGATTCTAAATATGGACATGGTTTTCTTGAGGCTTTAAAAGACACTATCATATAAAAACATCTGCAATGTACGATATACCCATATTATTTGTAATATTCAAGAGAAAGGACATCGCTCTGCAAAGCTTCCAACAGATTAAAGCAATTAAACCTCAAAAGTTATACATTGCGGGCGATGGTGCACGTAACAATGTTATAGGCGAAGCAGAGAAAGTTGATGAAACGCGACAGTCCATTCTCAATGATATAGACTGGAAGTGTGATGTTCATACACTATTCAGAAACAACAATGTGGGCTGCTCTGAAGGTGTACATAGTGCTATTAATTGGATGTTTGAAACCGAAGAAATGGGAATCATTCTCGAAGACGATTGTATTGCCGAACCGACATTCTTCCCCTATATCTCCGAACTACTGCATAAATATAAAGACGATTATCGCATTGGTATGATTGCAGGAACTAATCCTATCGAAAACTATCTAATGCCTCACTCTTATTGCTTTTCAAAATATGCGGCTTGTTGGGGATGGGCAACATGGAAGCGTGCGTGGACGCAAATAGATATAAAAATGAGATTTCTACTTTCTGCCCAAGACAAAAAGAATATACTACAAAACCGTGGATATCAAGCAAAAGAGAAACAACACTGGCTATTCCAAATCGATTACATCAAAAAAGCAAGGGTTTCTGCTTGGGACTGGCAATGGTATTTTTCTTTAGCAGCACAAAATCAACTCTGCATTTTCCCACAAGTGAATCTAATTTCCAATATTGGGAACGATACAGAGGCTACCCATACCAATGGAAATGATATATTCATAAAAAGCAAAGCGATTACTTCTCCCCTATCCCACCCTCGGTATATTGTTCCTGACGATACTTTTGATAGAGAATTTTATCGGAAAGACAACACGCTGCTCAACAGAATAAAGAGAAATATTCCCTTTAAGCTTAAAGAACAAATTAAGAAAATAATTAGATAATTTTATGAAACTAAAGATAAAAACAGGCAATGGGGTTTATAGATACAAATTCGTCCCCATCTATCCGGGAATCAAACCCATAAATAAAACCATTGCATTCGAGAATCTGCTGCTATTGAAAAAAATATGCGATGCAAACAACCTACATTTTCTTCTTTACTATGGCACACTATTAGGTGCTATCAGAGAGAAAGATTTTATCACACACGATGAAGATATTGACCTTGCTCTCAAGCTAGAAGATATGCCACATTTTCTTGACCTTTTATTTGAATTACGAAAAAATGGATTTGAGATGGCAAGATACGAGTCCCGTGGTTTTATGTCCATTATCAGAAAAGGGGAATATATCGACCTTTATTTCTTTGGTATCTACCCAAAGCACAATGACCGTCGCTACTGTGCCCGTGATGTGCTTCCAAAAAAATTCATCGAAGATACAAAAAACATAGAATTTAAAGGCGAAACTTTTGAGACTTGTGCCGACCCCGTTGGTTTTTTGGAACTCTATTATGGAGAAGACTGGAAGACTCCTCAACCATTTTTTGATTTCAACATGTCAAAACTAACAAAGTTCAAGATGTTCCTCTCACAATACATCAAGGCACTCCTTCCTCAGTCAATTGTAGAAACATTGCAAGCTAAAAGAGATGCCAAATACCTTGATCGATTAGAAACGGAATCTGCATCTAAAATTTAAAATACAGAAATAGTGTTATGAAAGTCTATCTTCTGTCTTTGTTTATGTCCATCTGTATTCAGCTAACTGCTCAAGACAAGATTTTCACTATCAATCCCGGAGAAGATATTGAGAAACGATGGATTGAAGCGACGACTTATTTCCAAAGATACCAAGATTCAAATGTTGCTCTAATATTCTCACAGGGTACTTATAGCATTAGAAATGAGCTCAAGCTGTCAAACATTCGTGGTAAAGGTTCTTTCCAAATAATAGGTTCTCCATCAGGAAGTGTTGCTATATATGGCAGCATCGATATCAGTAATTTCAGCATTGTCAAGAATATTGGCAATTCTTTTCTGCTCAAAACAAAACTTAACGAAGAACTTATCAACAAGTTTAGTGAATTAACATCCGATTATAATCGCTTAGAATTATATATGGATGGACAGCGTATGAACGTCGCACGTTATCCTGACGAAGGATTTATCACTATTACGGATGTAACAGGTATAACAGAAACAGAGAATGGAGCGTATAAAGAAGGATTTATCAAATACGAAGACAAGATGCTAACTCATTTGTCGTCAGATTCCTATCTAAATGGTTTTTGGAACTATGACTGGGATGCCACCTATCAGAAAGTAGAGGAAATAGATAAGCAAAACAAAATCATCATACTGGGAGACAGCCATTACGGCTATCGTAAGGGAGGACGCTTCTATGCACTCAATGCTTATGACTTTCTCAATGTTCCCGGAGAATATTATCTTGACAAGTCTACGGCTACCCTCTACATTGTCTCAAATCATAAAAATACTACCGTCCAAATTCCCGTCAATCAAGGATGGGCTATGCTTAATTTTGATAATTCCGAGAATATATCTGTTGAAGGAATTCGTTTTTCCTGTGGTTTAAATAGAGCTATAACAGCAAGCAACACGACAAATGTAAGAATCAAAGGATGTCATTTTTCGTGTTTCGGAGCCGACTGTCTGTATTTTACAAATTGTCAGAATAGTCTGTTTACAAATAATTATTTCAATGAGGTTTGCGAGAAGTGTATTTGGGTTTCTGGAGGAGACAGGAAAAACTTAATATCCTCTGAAACTGAAATAACCAATAATGTTTTTCGTAATTCCAGTCTCTACCATTTTACTTATGAGCAAGCTGTCAATTTCACAGGTTGTGGTCTTCACATCAGCCATAATGAATTTAGCAATATGCCGTCATCTGCATTATGGATAAGTGGCAATGATGCAATCGTTGAAAATAATCTCTTTGAAAATCTGGCTACAGTCTGCGATGACCAAGGAGGCTTTGATACCTATAAAGATCCTTCCTATCGTGGACTCGTCTTCAGACACAACTACTGGAGAAACATTGGAGGAAGAAATCGTGAAAAAGTTGCAGCTATCCGGTTAGATGACTTAATATCAGGCGTACTGATTGAAGATAACTTTTTCGAGCAATGTGGTTCAAAACAATACGGAGCCATAGAGGTCCACGCAGGTAAAGACAACATCATAAGAAATAATACTATCTTCAATTGTCCTTTAGCTATCAGTTTTCATAACTACGAAAACTATTGGCAGAATAGTATAAAATCGAAAGATATTCAGAAAAAAATATACGATGATGTCAATATAAACTCCAATGTTTACAAGAATAAATATCCTGAACTCAAACGGAATATTCTCCGAGGTGCAGACAGAAACATTATAAACGGAAATCTTATCGTCAATTGCGATAAAGTCTTCAGTTACAGACTCAATACCAATACGTTTACCCAAAATAAGATTATCAACACGACAACCAAACTACAACCAAACTTTCCATACGGACCAATAAATAATCCATACAAGCAATAAGGAAAGAGAAAATATTTGGTCTATAAAAAACTTCTTTGCCTTAAGTAAAATTAATGATACATACTTATTCAATAAGCAGCTATTCCAAGTAAAGACCTACATATCTCTCCAGTTTCCTTCCTTATCTACCATAATTTAAATTCAAATACTTTGTATATGTATTTCAACGAAATCAGCAAAGGGTGCGTAAAGATACCATTTGATTTACAGGCTCTTGTATCTTCTTTCAAAAGTTGATAATGGCTCCCTACTCCATTTGTACTTGCCCCTCCCATACGCATAGTTACAACATCTTTTGCAATATATTTATAAGTTATATGATTCTTTTTAAACAAGCGCACCATCATTTCAAAATCTGACCCAATTTTATAATCCAAACTATAAAGACCTGCCTTTTCGTAAACAGAACGACGCAAATAAAAAGAGGGGTGAGCGGGCATAAAACCAAAACGTAACAACGAAGGACGAAAAATCCTTGATGAATAATAACGCGCTATCTTACTTGGCTCATTCTCACGAATAAAATGTATATCACCGTAAACTGCATCTATATTTTTATCTGAAAACTCCTTGGCATAAGTTGAAAGAACATCTGAAGAAGTATAATAGTCGTCTGAGTTTAATATACCAACAATTTCTCCACTTGCCATTCTAATTCCCTTATTCATAGCGTCATAGATTCCTTTATCGCTTTCAGATATATATTTTAATCTATTGCCAAACTCTTGTATCTTGGATTTAACAATTTCCATTGTTTTATCCGTAGATCCTCCATCCACAATGATATATTCAATATCTTTATAATCCTGGCTTAAAACAGAATTTATCGTATCGGCAATGGTAGCCTCGCTATTAAAAGTTGCAGTTACTATTGATATTTTCATTATAGAATCTTTCTTTACGCAATATATAACGGCTTAAAGACTAAAATATTTTTATAGATGTAAAATATTATTTCCTAATTTACACAATAAAAGCAAGATTACAAAGTTATGTTATTAAACTAAAAAAAACATATCAAATCAGTATGCTTACATACATCATAGTTAGTCTTTTAGCTTTAATCCTGAGCAGCGTTTGCGGTTTTATCATTATTCCCCGCATTTTAAAATATTGCAAGGATAAGAATTTATATGATATTCCCAATCAGAGAAAAGTACATAAAAACGCAGTTCCTCGTTTAGGAGGTGTGTCTTTTCTGCCAAGTATGCTGATAGCAACGGTTATTGCTCTATTAGTTTGGTCGTATGCCTACAATGGCAAGAAAATTCAAATCAGTCCTTGGACTATCTATTTTGCATTGGGACTGGTTGTCATTTACACTATCGGACTTTTAGATGATATCTTTGGAGTAAAAGCAAAACATAAATTCTTCATACAGATTTTTGTATCTTCTCTCCTCCCCATTTCATCACTATACATCAATAATTTTTATGGATTTCTCGGTATTGAGCAAGTTCCTTTCTGGATTGGCGCACCACTAACAGTCTTTGTCCTTGTCTTCATAATGAACGCCATCAATCTGATTGACGGAATAGATGGATTATCTTCGGGTCTATCATTCATTGCACTTACCGGTTTCTTCTACTGCTTCTTTGTAGAGCAACTATGGGTTTACTGTATTCTCATTGCAGGACTGATGGGTGTCTTGATTCCATATTTCTATTTCAATATGTTCGGCAAAGCAGAGAACAACAAGAAGATTTTTATGGGCGATTCCGGTTCATTAACAATTGGCTATATTTTGGGCGTACTTCTCGTCAAGTTCTGTATGGATAATCCTCACGTAATGAACTATCGTAAAGAATCAATGTTCCTCTCCGTAACCTTATTGATAGTACCGGTATTTGACGTATGCAGGGTAATCATAGCACGAATAGTACACGGATATGGAATTTTCCGACCAGATAAAAATCATATACATCACAAGATGATGAGAATGGGCTTAACACAGCACCAAGCATTGGTTGCCATCATTGGATTGGCCATTTTCTTCATTGTGCTCAACAATGCACTTTTAGGCGTATTTAATATCACTATATTGATTTTTATTGATATTTTTGTCTATTCATTCTTACATCTGAGCATTATCAATCCCATAATAAAAAGGAAAGGCTTAAAGCCTTTCCAAGAAGTTTAGAACTTTATGAAATGAAGTTCGTTTTGTCCGTCATTCAAAATCAATTTATCATCATTTATAGATATTGTATAAGTGACGGACAAAGAATTGATGCCGTAAAACAAGAGGAGTGAAGGTTCTGTCAGCAATTCATCTCCATTTTCTCTATCATAACGATAGGGATTTTCAAGCACCAGTTTACTTCCCTCTTTCGCATAATGATACAAAATACTTGAATGTGTTCGGCTCTTATCCTCCAATTCTAAAAGTTTTCCCTGAAAAGACCAGAATATGCGCTGACTTCTGCAATCTGCTGTCCCGTCATAAGTTTTCTTTTCTGTCAAATACCACATTCCCTCCAACTCTTCCGGCGCATTATCCGTTTCAAAGAGTGAACAGGAAGCAAGTCCCAACATTGCGACAAGAATAGCGAACAATATTTTTATCTGTTTTATCTTCATAATCTCTATTCTATAATTTAAATATTCCGTTCTTCCTTATTGTTAATTGAAAACCGTGATTTATTCCACCTAATATTGCTCCAAAGTCTATACCGTAAGCTCCCGTTACAGTAATGCCATTGAGCCATTTCCTTGATTGATTATGAAACAGATAGGATGCTTCAGCCATCAAGCTCATATTATGATGAGATTCAGCGTATGGATTAGCATAACTTCCCCATCCTGTCTGATATGTTGCAAGGAATCTCCAGTTCAAAAACTCATTAGGATGCCCACCTAAACCTAAATGATAGGCAATGAAACGATTATTGTCGAAGACAATCGTACCATCTTCATTATATATTGGAGAACGATAAAGAGGATTTCCTATCGACTGTCCCCAATGTTGATTTCCTGTATAAATATAATGATTGTAAAAATCATCGTTACCACCAATATGATCGCCTATCGTCTGCGTATGATCGTGATAGATTGGACCACTTTGATATTTGGTATATACATATTCGAGAACAAAATCATTGATCCAGTTATCCGGATGATATTTATACTCTATTCCTAACAACCAATCTTTAAAGTCATACAGCAGATATTTCCTTTTTTTCTTAATCTGCCATTCCTCTCCTTCTCCATAACCATCATAATCGAGTTGGAACATAGAAGAATGGTCTTCAAAGAACTTGTCGGCATAAAATGAAATGGTGTTCCAGTCGCTTTTATGGCTTATTTTGGCAACCCAACTGCCAAACTGATTTCCTTCTGCGTTCTGATAAATTACTTCTCCCGGGTCAGCTCCTCCGGGAAAGAAAGCATTCCAAAAAGCCTTCAAGCCTGTCTCTCCCTTAGTTTCAAACATCATCCCATCATCATTCAGACGATACGACGTGCCACCAAACGTTGTTCCCATTTCCAAACCTAACTCCACAGACCAAGGGCAAAAGACATCTTCGTTGCCAATCTTGAGATAGCCGGCTTTTGAATGGTATAAAACATTATCGGCATATTTGGATTTACGACCGGTAAATTCGTGCTGCCAGTTATCATCCGTCATCATACCGTAAGCTATGTGCCCTTTCAAATGCAGCCATCCATTGAAGAATGGTAGCGTCCAGTATTCAGGCAACGACAGCCGAACCTGTGGAATCGGACGGGCATTGACACCCAATGTCTGCGAACCCGTGCTAAGTCTTGCATCCTTCAGTTCCATAGGATGCTGCTTTGCACCGATTGTCAGCATTCCGTGCAGCCATCTTCCTTCAACGTATGCCTGCTGAATCACAAAACTGCTCGTGTAGTTCACAGGCACAGCAACGTCAAGACCATAGCCCAATCCCCATTTTCGTCCTTCATCAACAACTATCGGGCGTTCCACAGAACCTCTCACATAGCCGTTTATCTTGTCGAGAGAACTCAAGCCATATTTATTGGCATTCAGCCACAACGGTGTTTTGTTGGCAGAAAAGCTCCCTTGCATTTCCACCTTATATTCTATGTTGCTCAATGCGCGCGAATGAGTTGTGTCTTTAGGGGCAGAATCAGGCATATTTGCCATTGCAGACAAAGCACACGCCACACCAAACACAAATAACAGATGTCGTTTCATACCATACATATTTATATAAGGAGCAAAGATAATAAAAAATGTGCGAACTACGGACATATCGCAAGCTCATTTTTGTTTTCAGAAACCCATAGACTGATTCAGCAAGTCATCTGCCATTCATATTTGCAGATTTACTGTCTGATTATCACTTACTTGCTATTTCTTGCAGCGTGGGCAGATACCTTTAATCATATAATTAATACTGTTCTGCGCATATCCTTCGGGCAAATCCACCTTTGGTATGGAGATTTCAGCCAGACAATAAGTTCTGTGGCACGATTCACAATAGAAATGCACGTGCATATCGTCGTCTTCGTCGTGATTGTCGCTCGTACAGAGTTCATAGCGCACAACATCATCGCCATCTTCTACCTGATGCACAAGATGATGTTCTCTGAAGAGGGTCAATGTCCTGAAGATATTGGACTTGTCTATCGTCTGAATCTTCACTTCCAGTTCCTTCATCGACATAGGAAACGTTTGTTTCGACAGCATTTCGGCTATCAGAATCCTGTTCGCAGTGGGTTTTACGCCGTGTCGCGTAAGTAAGTTGATAATATCCATAAAGTTCTATTCCTTCCCAAACAAGGGTGTGAGACCGTATTTTCTTTCCAGTTCCCTGTTCCGTTCTTTCATATTCTCAATAAATTCCTTGTATTCCTCGCTTTCAGGATTGAACGGACGATGTGCAAATGCTTCCTTGACGGGCTTCCATTCCCTGAGGAACTGTCTGGCTTGGGCTGAGAAATAAACTTCAACCAACCGTTCCCAAATGTATTCAACGGCTTGTTCGCTCGGATGAAGCATATCGGATTTATAGAAACGATAGTCGCGCAATTCGTCGTTGATAATCTCATAGGCAGGGAAATAAACTACTTCTCCCGAATACATACGCACCAGACGGTCTACTGCCAGAAGCAAAGTGGATTTCGACAATTGGCTCTCGTGATAGCCGTATTTGGCATATCGGATTGGGCTTATCGTAAGAATGATTCTCACGTTGGGATTATGCACCTTTGCAATCAGTATTGCCTGCCGAAGATAATCGCAACACGCATCGACAGTCAATGCCTCTTCGCTGAACAATCGCTGTGCCCGCTTTCTGCAATTATCCACTATCTCTCCCGTGGCTTTCTCTATGTAGACGTGGTTAGTACCTAACGTAATGACTACTGTATCGAAAGCCTCATCCATTTGTTCCACCGTGTGGAGAACCGAAGCCGGGTTATACATCACGCCAAAGGGATTTACCTTCGTGCGAAATCTCTCATCCACGAATCGCTGACCGATGTTATCGGCAAAGCAAGAACCCACGAACAGGATTCGTTCGCCTGACTGAATCTCGAAATCGGGCTTCGGTATGTCTACTATCGTTCTAAATTCCATAACCACAAAGGTAATGCTTTTCTATCGGAGTAACTTTGTTTTAAAATAATTTTATATTTTCCTGCGAACCGATTAACTTAAAAATCCATTATAGAGAAAAGCTCCAACTCTTCATTTAGACGAGTTGGAGCTTTCACATATACTGATTGTTTATTTCAAACACATATCCAATTCCTTGCAGATGGCTTCCTTGTCCATATTCTGACCGATGAAGACGAGTTTCTGCATACGGTCTCCATAAGGTTCTTCCCAGTCTTTCTGCAATTTCGGATTCTGTTTCAAGAACTCACGCAGTTCAAATTCAGGCATTGTAGCATACCATTGTCCGGCATTGCGGAGCGTTACCTGACGGCCTGCCTGCTCGAATACGTAGCAGATGTCCTGTTCGTTCTCGAAATAGCAGAGTCCCTTGCAACGGATAATGCTCTTGGGGAACTTGCGCGCCACGAAATCGTCGAAGAAATTAATGTCCATCGGACGGCGGCGATAGTAAACGAAGGTATCTATATTGTATTCCAACGCTTCCCCACTCTCTTCATTGTGCAAATGATGATGGTGGTGGTGATGTCCGTGAGCGTGCGCAGCGTGATGATGGTCGTGCTCGTGTTCCTCCTCATCGTGGTCGTGATGATGGTGTTCGTGCTCTTCCCCGTCTTCCTCGCCCTCAATGGCGGCAATCCAAGAAGCAGACGTAGCCACCTTGTCGAAATCAAATTCCTTTGTATCGAGGATTCTGTCGAAATCAACGTCGCCATAGTTGCATTCTATGATTTCCGCCTTCGGCTGCAACGCACGAACTATCTGCCTTACTTTCTCCAATTCCTCCGGACTGACGTCGTCCACCTTGTTCAACAGGATTATATTGCAAAATTCTATCTGCTGAATGAGCAGGTTCTCCAAATCATCTTCCTCAAGATTCTTCTTCAAAAGATCGTTGCCGGCTGAAAACTCGTCGCACATTCGACGCGCATCCACCACCGTAACAATAGAGTCGAGCACAGCCTTGCCGCCCTTTGCCATATCAGGATACATCTGTGGGTAAACGCAGATGGTCTGGGCAATCGGAGCAGGTTCGCAGATGCCGCTCGCTTCGATTACGATATAATCGAACTTCTTCATCTTTACGATTTCGTTGAGCTGTTCCACGAGATCCATTTTCAAGGTGCAGCAGATGCAGCCATTCTGCAATGCCACGAGCGAGTCGTCTTTCTGACCCACCACGCCATCTTTTTCTATCAAGTCAGCATCGATGTTTACTTCGCCAATATCATTCACAATTACCGCAAACTTAATGCCTTTATTATTTGACAGGATTTTGTTTACCAATGTAGTCTTTCCACTTCCGAGATATCCGGTAAGCAGAAGGACCGGAGTTTCATTATTATTCATATATTGTTACTTAAATTCTATTCAGAGGTTATGTTCTCGTTATACATACAAAGTTACAATATTTATGCCAAACAAAACTTTCTCTACTGAATGTTTTCAGCTTTTTATAGAAATAAATTTGCTATTCGGCGATTTATGCGTAATTTTGCACACCGAACAAGTGATGATATACGAATTTACAGATTACGAGAATTTTACGTTGATATGTTCGCTATCAGGAAACAACTCACTATATTTAAGGTTATACTCACATAAATTATTTCACGGATTTTTAAAAACAAGAAAATAGAATTAATAAGAAAATCGCATCCAAATCGCTGCACGCAGCTCGTAGACCTACGACCTCGACGTGCAGAAATGAATGCGAAACAAATCAGCATTATGAAAAAAATTACATTGACGGTTGCCGCATTGGCAACATTGACATTGACCTCGTGTGGTTCATTGGGAAATTTTGGCAATACTGGTACAAACAGTTCATCAACAGGGAATATCCTCAGCAGTATCTTAGGAAGTGCAACGAGTGGAGAAACCATCGGCAATATTCTCACTTCCGTTATCGGTTTAGACAAAATGACTGCAAACAGCCTTATAGGCACTTGGAAATATCAAGGTCCGGGCTGCGCCTTTACATCCGAAAATGCCTTGGCAAAGGCTGGCGGCGAGATTGCGGCGGCTGAAGTCGAAAGCAAACTTGCAGAGCAATACAGCAAAATCGGGTTCTCAAGCAGCAACACCTACTTCACATTCAATCCTGACGGAACATTCAAAACCAAGATTGACGGCAAGAGTTGGAGCGGCAAATGGACGTTTGATGAGAAGACACAGGCCGTAACACTCAGCGGATTGATAATCAATCTCACCTGCTATGCAAAGCGCAACGGCAATGGAATGAGCCTGTTGTTTGAATCCAAAAAGGTACTCACGCTATTGCAGACCATTGCTTCCGTAAGTGGGAACAGCGCATTGTCCACCATCGGCGACATTTCAAAGAACTACGACGGAGTAAGAATAGGTTTCGATTTGCAGAAATAAGCAATAACAGAGTTCGGGACTTATCCCGAACTCATAGGAACAAGGCTACAAGTGAACCAGTTTACAAGTATATTTGCCTCCGTATGTGCAGAATAACAATCGGCTATTGAGGCTTGAAATGATACTATTCATTGCAAATTTACTTTGTTCATTGGTTCACTTGTTCTTTTATATACCATACATCAAAATAGCGTATTTATCAAGTCCTGATTCAACCCAAATTCAAGCGATTTACAAGTAACCGAAAAATGGAAAACAATCTTCGCAAGATTGCCGTGCATTTTTGCGAAGAATGGAACGCAATCTTCGCAAAAATGAAAATCGTTTTTTGACACCTGATTTTCAACCACTTACAAACTACAAAGAAACAGCAACAAAAAATATTTTCTACCCTTATATGATTCCTACGTACTCGCTAAATCATTGTATGCAGAAATAAGACACAGGGGATAAGACTACGCCATTGTAGGGATTTTCCCCACAACTATTAGGCATTGCCCTTTGGCGATATGGATTTTATCCAGTAAATTTGCAATATAAAAATTGAACAAGAGTAGAAACATTTAAAAATATAAGGTTATGAAACGTCAGTATATAATGTTTACAGCAGCCCTTGCAATGACAATGGGACTTGCATCTTGTGGAACAATGTTTCTCGAAGGTGGTGCTTCAGCTCCGGTTTACACGAGCACGGTTTACGATGCTGGCTATGGCACGGGCTATGATGCTAACTACTCGCACTACGGTATCGGCTACGAGGATGCGCGCAGACAGGCTTGGTATCTCTCAGACAAGATGGCTTACGAGCTTGGATTGTCTGATGCACAGTTCGAGGCTATCTACGAAATCAACCTTGACTACTTGCTGAATATGCAGGGCGAAAGCTCTATCTACGGCGATTACTGGTATCGTCGCAACAGCGATATGTTCTATGTGCTCGATGCCCGTCAGTACAACTACTTCGTAAATATGGATTACTTCTATCGTCCGGTCTATTGGTACGATAACAGCTTTGCATTCAGCATCTACAACCGTTACGAAAATCCGAGATATTACTATCGTTCACGCCCTGTTTACTACGATACATACCGTGGAGGACGCAACCGTCAGCGCGACAGCTACTACGCAGGACGGTTCGGACAGCGCAACGGTCAGCCTATCGTAACCAACCGTATGGGAAACCAACAGGGATATGGCAATGGTGGCAGCCGAACCATCATTACTACGCCACAGAACAGTAATAGCGGATTCAACGGAAGCACCCAAGGCAGACCCACATTCGGCAATCAGCAGCGAGGCACGACAGGTGTTGTCGGAAGTGGTGTAAACCGCCCTAACACCTACAATGGCAATTCAACAGTAAATGCCCGTCCTTCTACCGTGCAGCCGCAACGCAGCACCGGTTCAAGCGACAGCCGTTTCGGAGGTTCACGTGGTGGTCAGACCACAACCACACGGCAGACAACCACTCAGCCGACACAGAACCGTGGCACTTTCGGAAACGCAAACAATCGTCCAAGTAATTTCAACCACCGTTCTTTCTCATCGGGTTCTTCTACTCGCCAGAGCACACCTGCCAACAGTAACCGTCCGTCGTTCGGTTCAGGTTCAACGCGCAACGTACAGCCGACACCGTCTTCCACGCCGGCAACCCGCTCTACGAGCACATCGGGAACAACGAATCGTGGTTCGTTCGGAGGACATAGATAACACATAAAAATCTTGCAGTCTCAGCCTCAACTATTCTTTACAAGGGTGTTGAAGCTGAGACTTTCCAACTCTTTAAATATGCGAATAACATCTCTGAATCGCTACAAAGTGGCATCAGCAATGGTTAGAGGTTTCTTCAACGGCTATTTCTTCGGACAGACAGATGCGAGAATGCCGGGTAGGAAGACCATCGAACCGAGAGAATACAAGCAGATACTGGCTGACAATTACAATACGTTGTCGGCTCATTTTGTATCTGTAATCTTCCCTGTTTTAATCCGCTTGAACTTTTCCGATGGCGAAGCCGTTGCTGCAGATATGCAGAAACGCAAGTTTTCCAACTCCACTTCGCCCAAGATTCTGCTGCGATATGCCTGCGGAACAAAGGCACTCTACGATGCAGTTGTAGCAGACTATCAGCGGCAGATGGGAAGTCTGCTAAACGGAAAGCTGCAACCGATAGCCGATTTCTTTACAGAATACGACAGAGGAAGCGAAGATGCCGAGGAAGTAAGCGTGGATTTGGCCATCCGTTCGGTTGTCCGTGTTCAGATGCTGGCATACGCAACGGGCATCAAGGCTGCAAACACAGAGGTGCAGAGCCTTTATCAGGGCACTGTCTACAAGCTGATGATTCACGGAATGATGGCATTGATGCACGAAGAACCCGTTTCTTTGGAAGGCGACAACCTTGAAATGATTTTCCGTCGTGTATCCCTTAATTCAGAAAACTTCGAGACATTGATGAACGAAATGAATCAGGCATACGAGGATTTGGCATAAAAAACCGGAGTTCGGGCTTAGTTCGAACTCCGGTATAATGAAATAAACTAACCTGTCTGAAAGTTGATGTAACCTTATTCAAGGTCGTATGTATTCCAACTTACGTTGTTTTCGTTGTATTTGTTCTTCGGCTGTCCCGGATTCTTTGGATAACCGACTACCACAGCCGCCATAGGCACGATGGCACCGGGCAGATTCAGCAAGTCGGATACAGCCTGAACGCGCTCCTGAAGTGGCCATACTCCCGTCCATACAGCACCAAGTCCTAATGCCTCCGCAGCCAGAAGGATGTTCTCGGTAGCAGCAGAAGCGTCCTGAACCCACATTTCGTTGGCTTCGCCTTCGATGGCTTTCTCCAAATCGCCGCAGACAACAATCATCAGCGGAGCTTCGGCAGCCATACTTGCATAGGGATTAATTTCAGCATATTTCCTGAGAATGTTCTTGTCTGTAACTACTACGAAGTGCCAAGGACGCTTGTCTGCTGCTGTCGGAGCAGCCATTCCAGCCTTGAGAAGTGTCATAATCTTCTCCTTTTCAACTTCCTTGTTCGTGTAGGAACGAATACTCGAACGCTTCATAATAGCATTGATAACTGCACTATCGGCAGTTTGCTCCGTATTTTCCTTTTCCTTACTGTCCGAATTACCGACAACAACAAATTTTGCACATACAAAAACGAGTGCTATTGCGAGCACGAGGCTCAAAAGATGTGATGCTTTCATTTTTTATACAATGTATTCTGATGTGTTTTATACTTTATTTTCTATCCTTTAGGCCACCATTCCCTATCCTTTATCTTCCGTCAATTTAAACAAAGTGCCCGTTGGGCAGACAAAACGGCAATATGGCCGTGGAATGAAGAACGAGAGTGCAACCACCACTATGCCCAATGCAAGAACAACAACCGATGCAGTCTGGAATATAAAGGCAGAAAACACCTCATAGTCCATCCATTCAAACAATACTCCCGACAGCATAAGAACCATAAGTACTGCAAAAAGTGCCTGACGCAAATAGCCGAGACGCTTGGTCAATTTCGCACTCATACGCCATTTTCTGTTCTTCGTTTTAGCTGCAAGGTCCTGAACAGAACCACAAGGACAGACGTGTGTGCAGTAATAGTTCTTTTTGCCGAACAACGGATATACAAAGGCCGTGATGAGCATTACAATCGGAATGAGGGAAACCCACACATTGATGCCACTCGACATAAAATTGACGAAGAGCGACCAAGAGAGAAAGGTGCCGCACCAAAAGCCCAGTACGACGACGTTGAGCACCAACTGGAAAGTACGGAAGCTCTTGTTTTTATAGAACAATGGGATGATGGCTGCCATCAGCACCACAATCAGCCCGATAACAGACTTCGCACTAAAATCCATCTTGCCAAGCAGCGAAGGCCTGCTCGCATTCTTCGATGCAAAAGCTAATCCCCGCTGCATATTTCCGATGATTCCGCGCGAAGAGAAAGTAGCTCCACTCACTGCATCAACTTTCATATCGGCAGCCTCCTCTACCGTTTTGCCATTCCATTTTGTGATGATAGCTTTTGCTTCCTCGAAGAAATCGGGCGTCTCGCTGTTATCAAGAGCCTTAACCTCCCTTATTTTCCCATCCTGAATGTATATCTCGAGCGGTATCTGACCACCATACCCCATAATATCCTTGCCCAATTCGGTCGTATTGATAACGATAGTGCCATCATCGAGCGTGTGCATCGTGTCGGCAACCGTCTTTGTGGCAGCAGCCGGCTGCACAGATTCCTTCAGTTCGTGTCCCCATATCTTGCCATCACGCTGAATAGCTGCCACCATCACTACGAGAATGCAGGTAATAAGTAGGATTATTTGTTGTAGTTTCTTCATTTATTGCTATCTGTTTTTTACCTTATAAAGCCTGATTCATTATAAAGAATGTAAAAGGCAACTCCAAAATGAAATACAAAAATACCGATTTTATCATAAATCCATCTTCCAATCACTTTATTCTTAGTGGTTTTTAACTATTGCTTTATGCCAAGATTCCTTGCAATACTGTTTAAATTGGAACGGCTATCAGACATTATCTCTCCTCAGTTTTCGCTATTGACAATCCCGCATTCTGACACATCGGCTTCATATAAAACAACTGTCAAGGACAAAATCATACATCCGCTATTCCATATTTTATAAACTACTGATAATCAACAGATAAGCATTCCGTTTCCAAACGTGCGAAGAATGTGTTGCAATCTTCGCAAAAATGCAATGCAAACGTGCGAAGAATGCGTTGCAATCTTCGCACGTTTAGAAATCGTATCTTTAGAACATCACTGTAATATTTGGTATTATGGTGGTTTTCGTGTAACTTTGCACTTATGATTGATACATCAGCCTTTCAGGGCAAAACTGCAAAATACTATACATTAGGATGCAAGTTGAATTTTTCTGAGACGAGCACCTTTGCGCGTATGCTGTCTGATATGGGCGTACGCGAAGCTAAAAAGGATGAAACGGCAGACATCTGTCTAATCAACACCTGCTCTGTAACAGAGGTTGCAGACCACAAATGCCGTCAGGCCATAAACAGAATGGCACGTCAGAATCCCGGTGCATTCGTAATTGTAACGGGGTGCTATGCACAGTTGGAAAGCGAAAAGGTTGCAAACATAATGGGAGTAGACCTTGTATTGGGAAGCAATGAGAAGGCAGACCTGATACAATATCTCAGCGATGCGTGGAACCAACCCAGAAACTTGAATGAAGAAGGCACGACGGAACACCGGCATATATTCCATTCCGTCAAGACAAAGGACATAAAAAAGTTCCAGCCAAGCTGTTCGCGCGGCAACCGAACAAGATATTTTCTGAAGGTTCAAGATGGCTGCAACTACTTCTGCACCTATTGCACCATCCCATTCGCACGTGGTTTCTCCCGTAATCCTTCCATATCTTCACTTGTCGAGCAAGCAGAAGAAGCTGCAAGGGAAGGAGGAAAGGAAATTGTATTGACTGGGGTAAACATCGGGCATTTCGGTGTTACGACAAACGAGAGGTTCATAGACTTGGTAAAAGCCTTGGACAAGGTTGAGGGCATTGAGCGTTTCAGGATAAGTTCGCTCGAACCCGACCTCATCGACGACGAACTGATAGAATACTGCGCGGCGTCAAGAGCATTTATGCCCCACTTCCACATTCCTTTGCAGAGTGGTTCCGACGAAGTTCTTAAACTGATGCACCGGCACTACGACGCGGCACTGTTTGCAAGGAAAGTGAAACTCATAAAGGAAAAGATTCCTGAAGCATTTATCGGAGTGGACGTAATGGTAGGCTGCCGGGGAGAACGGCCGGAACTCTTCGATGAATGCTACAAGTTTATCGAGGCATTGCCGGTAACCCAGCTGCACGTGTTCCCATATTCGGAACGCCCCGGCACGGCTGCGCTCAAAATTCCTTACATAGTAGACGACAGGGAAAAGAAGCACAGGGCACAGAAACTCCTGAAACTTTCAGACAAGATGACCTATGACTTCTACGCAGCACATATCGGACAGGAAGCTGAGGTGCTTTTTGAGAAGGCCGTCAGAGGAAAGGCTATGCACGGATTTACGAAAAACTACATCAGAGTAGAGCTTTCGCCTGCGCAGGTAAAGGAAGAATACGACAATCAGATATTGAAGGTAAAGCTCATTGATTTTAATTTTGACAAAACAGCTTTGAAAGTAGAACTATTATGAAAACAGCTATTGTAATTCTGAATTGGAATGGTCGGCATATGTTGGAAAAATATTTGCCGACAGTAATACAGCATTCGCCAGAAGCTGACGTTATAGTGGCTGACAATGCTTCCACCGACAATTCCATTTCTTGGTTACGAGAAAACCATCCTTCTGTGAGGATTATTCAGTTAGACAAGAATTACGGCTTCGCAGGTGGCTACAACAAAGCCTTGGAACAGGTGGAAAGCGAATATTACCTGCTGCTGAACAGCGATGTAGAGGTTACGCCGGGGTGGCTGAAGCCGTTGCTCGAAAAGATGGAAGCCGATAAAGAAATCGCAGCCTGCCAACCAAAGCTCCTATCCATATATAATAAGGAGAGCTTTGAATATGCCGGCGCGTCTGGAGGACATCTGGATAAATACGGCTATCCGTTCTGTCGTGGAAGAATCTTCGATACCCTTGAGGAGGATAAAGGACAATACGACAATGACGAAGAAATCTTTTGGGCAACCGGTGCCTGTCTGCTGATTCGCTCATCGGCATACCGGGAAGCAGGAGGACTTGACGAGAGATTCTTTGCCCACAACGAAGAAATTGATCTTTGCTGGAGATTGCATCAAAAAGGCGGAAAAGTCTACTGCTTTCCACAAAGCAAGGTTTATCATTTGGGCGGGGGAACATTGCCAAAGTCAAATCCCCGAAAGACATTCCTCAATTTTCGCAATAACCTGACAATGCTATGGAAGAATCTTCCTGAAGAGGATTTGAAGAAAGTGATGCGTACCAGATTGTTTCTTGATTATCTGGCAGCATTCCAAATGCTCATCCTTCAGAGAAATTACAAGGATTTCAGGGCAGTAATTGAAGGAAGACGCGCATTCAGGAAATGGAGAAAAGATTTCAAAAGAGTAAAAGGAAACAAGGTTTCACTCAATGACAAACGCAAAAACTACTCCATACTTTGGCAATACTATGCAAAGAAATGTAAATACTATTCAGATATCAACTAATATTTTTGTGTATTTTTGACAAATAAGAAGCGAAAACTATATTCTATTTAAACTTTTTTGGCATTTATTTTTGGAGTATAAATATTTTTTAGTAGTTTTGCAGTTGTTAAGGGGATATTTGATAATAACTATTTTTAAGTGAGAAAACTATATTACATATTATTTCTATTCACACTCTTGTGTTTCGGTTGTCAGCTAAAGCTGACGACTGAGGATGAAAACGCATCTGCTTCTCTCCTCACAATAGAGCGTTTCGATAGATTGGAATACCGTTATCTCACTACCGGCGACTTCTCCGCACTCCAGCAAATGAATACGGAATATCCCATTGAAACCCGTACATTGATAGAAGACGTTCTGAAGATTGGAGATGCTACTTCACAGGATATCAACACACGCTTCCTGAAATTCTATCAGGACACTACATTGCAGGCTATGGTTACGGCCGTTGAAATGGAATATGCCGAAATGGACGATTTGAACAAACAGCTGAACAAGGCGTTTGAAAGACTGAAACATTTCATTCCTAATATAACTATCCCGAGAGTATATTCTCAGATTTCGGCTCTCGATCAGAGCATTGTCGTCGGCAATGGAACAATAGGTATTTCGCTGGATAAGTATCTCGGCGAGGATTATCCGTTGTATCAGAAGATTTACAATGCTCAGCAGAGAAAACAAATGACAAGAGAAAACATTATGCCTGACTGCCTGTCGTTCTATCTGATTGGAGAATATCCGTTGGAGAACTTCGGTTCAAGGCCACAGTTGGAGCGTGATTTACACATAGGTAAGATTCAATGGGTAGTAAATCAGGCATTAGCCAAGAATGTTTTTCAGAGCAAATATGTAGATGCCGTTGAACGATATATGCACAAAAACTCTAAAACATCGTATGAAGAGTTGTTGAAAATGAGAGACTTCTCAATGTTCAACATTTCGGAATAAATAAAATTCTGCCCTGCTCCTCTTATATAGATTTATAAGCAGGTTAGAATTTACACTATTTTTACCCTATCGAAAGAACGCCTCGCAAATTATCTGGCAGACAAATCAAAAAACAAAGATTCCAAACGTGCAAGAGCGTGATGTATTCTTCACACGTTTGGAAATCATATCTCATCTGCTTTGAAAGACAACTTGCGTTGCAGGCAATCCATTTAAGAGAAATTCATCAGACCTCATAGACCGTAGGGTCCTCCACGCCTGCTTTCTCAAATGCTTCCCTGCGCTCCACACAGGTTCCACACGTGCCGCAATGCCTTGTTCCACCTTTGTAGCAGCTCCACGTCTGGGCATAGTCTATCCCCAATTCCATACCACGACGGACGATATCGGCTTTCGTAATATTCGTATAGGCAGCTTCTATCCTTGTATTGTTGAACGTGCCGTTGCTACTTGCACCGTCCATCGCGCTGATAAATTCAGGCGTGCAGTCGGGATAAATCGTATGGTCGCCACCGTGATTAGCTATATAAATCCTATTCAGTCCGTGGTTCTCGGCAATTCCCACAGCAATGGAAAGCATTATGCCGTTCCTGAACGGTACCACCGTGGACTTCATATTATCTTCTTCATAATGCCCATCGGGAATCTTGTCGGCACCTTCTATCAGCGAACTCTTGAAATACTGGTGGATGAACTGAAGAGGAATTACCAGATGAGGGATTCCCAGCCGTTCGCAATGATATTTTGCAAAAGGCAATTCGTTCTGTGAATGGTTCTGCCCGTAATCAAACGAGAGAGCCAACGCAATAGTGTCCTTCTTATCGTAGAGGAGCGTAATGGAATCGAGTCCACCACTGACGATGATAACTGAATCTTTCATTAATAAAATAATAATATGCAAAAATACAAAAAAGATAGTATTTGATTTCCCCAAACCGATAAAAATATGTATATTTGCGCTAAGAATGTATTCATTTTTAAAAATTACAAATAATTTACATTACGAATGAAGATTAATGATTTCAACTTCGCCGGACTCAAGGCTATTGTCCGCGTAGACTTCAATGTGCCATTGGATGAGAATGGCAACGTAACAGACGACACACGTATTCGTGGTGCATTGCCAACACTCAAGAAAATTCTTGCTGATGGTGGCGCACTGGTTATGATGAGCCATATGGGTAAGCCAAAGGGAACAGTAAAGCCTGAACTCTCTTTGAGCCAGATTGTAAAGAACGTTTCTGACGCACTCGGTGTTGAAGTGAAGTTCGCTAAGGATGCAGGTAACGCAGAAGCAGAAGTTGGCGCACTGAAAGCCGGCGAAGCTCTCTTGCTCGAGAACCTTCGCTACTATGCTGAAGAAGAAGGAAAGCCAGTCGGAGTTGAAAAGGACACACCAGAGTTCGACGCTGCAAAGGCAGAAATGAAAGAACGTCAGGAGGCATTTGCTAAGAAACTCGCTTCCTATGCAGACGTATATGTAAACGATGCGTTCGGTACGGCTCACCGTAAGCACGCTTCAACGGCAGTCATTGCCGACAGCTTTGATGCCGACCACAAGATGCTCGGTTTCTTGATGGAAAAGGAAGTTACGGCTATCGACAACGTATTGAAGAACGCACAGCATCCTTTCACAGCAATCATCGGTGGTTCCAAGGTTAGCTCCAAGCTCGGAGTTATCAAGAACCTTCTCGACAAGGTAGACAACCTCATCATTGGTGGCGGTATGGGCTACACTTTCATCAAGGCACAGGGCGGAAAAATTGGCAAATCTTTGCACGAAGACGAACTGATGCCGGAAGCACTCAACGTAATGGCAGCTGCTAAGGAAAAGGGCGTGAACCTTTCATTGTCAATAGCTACGGTATGTGGCAAGGAGTTCTCAAACGATACAGAACGCAAGGTATTCCCTATCGACCAAATACCAGATGAATGGGAAGGTATGGACTCGGCAGAAGAAAGTCTCGAAGAATGGAAAAAGATTATTCTCGATTCAAAGACAATCCTCTGGAACGGTCCTGTCGGCGTGTTTGAATTGGAAAACTTTGCTCACGGAACTGGCGAGATTGCCAAATACGTGGCAGAGGCTACAAAGAAGAACGGCGCATTCTCACTCGTAGGTGGTGGCGATTCTGTTGCTGCCGTAAACAAGTTCGGTTTGGCTGATGAGGTTTCTTACGTTTCAACAGGTGGTGGTGCTATGCTCGAGGCTATCGAAGGTAAGGTGCTCCCGGGCGTTGCAGCTATCGAAAAGTAACAGAAGCTCTTTTAATACAGGCTAAAGAAGGGTGCAGAGTAACATCTGCACACCTTGTGAGGATTAAAATATCACAAAACAAAAAATGAGTTCAACAGATAATTGTTGAACTCATTTTTTGTTATCTACATCCTTCGGCAGTATAAGCAGAACAAAGTCAAGCTACAATAATCAACAGTCTTCAACTATCCGTTCTTCACCCTTCTTAAAGCCCACATCTTCTTTCTTCCGAATGCAGAACTCCGCATAGAGCGAATGCTTGCCCTTTAACGCCTTTACTTCCTTTTTCTCTGTAATTTCTCTTTTCAAAACTTTACCTTCGGGGCATTTTCTGAGCCGGCAGCAGCTTGAAATTTCTCCATTCTGTCAAAGCCGAATATGCCTGCCAACATAGAATTTGGGAAATGGCGAACGGTTGTGTTATAGTCCTGTACGGATTCATTATACTTCTTGCGTGCCTCGCTGATACGGTTTTCACATCCTTCCAACTGATCCTGCAAAGACTTGAAGTTCTCGTTTGCCTTCAATTCAGGATAGGCTTCCGATACGGCTATCAGGCGTGAGAAAGCCTGTGCCAACTGATTCTGAGCAGCTTCATATTCCTTCAGTTTCTCAGGGCTCAGACCATCGGCATCCAAATGGATTTGCGTTGCAGCATTGCGAGCCTGTGTTACGGCTTCAAAAGTTTCCTTTTCGTGCTTAGCATAGCCTTTCACTACTTCCACCACATTCGGAATAAGATCGGCACGACGCTGATACTGCGTCTCTACATTGCTGAGCGCAGTTGTAGCGGCTTCTTCCTTATCCACCATTCCGTTATAACCCGAATAAGCCCAAAGTGCCAATGCCACTACGGCTACTATCAAAACTAATACTGATTTTTTCATTTTTATCTATAACTTTAAATTGTTTCTTTAAATTTATGAGGATAAGGACTAAAGGAAAGCAGATTTCCTTTCAGCCTTATGCCCGTTATATATTTTCACATATTTGGAATTTCCTTGTATTCTTGTAAACTTGTTCCCTTGTCTACGTGTAATCTTGTCCACTCATAAACTCGACTACCATCCCCCACCGGCACCACCGCCGCCAAAGCTGCCACCTCCGAAACTTCCTCCGGAGAATCCTCCTCCGAAGTTTCGGTCGTTCAGATGCCCGGGATTGCCCCAAATGATGGGGCCGAACCATCCACTGCCTCCAGACCCTCTGTTCCCGGAATTACCTTTGCCGCCGTTGTTCTTGTTCTTGGAAACAAGATAAATCCAGAAGAAGATGATTACAAGCAGCAGAATTGCAAGGAAAGGCGAATCCTCAGAATCTGATTCCGTGCCTTCCAATCCTGTTTCTCCGGTGCTCAATTTTGAATAGATGGCCTTTGCCGTACTGAGCATTGCCATATCGGTGTTGCCGAGTCGCATATTTTTCACGATACACTCGCGGCCGATAGAGCCACAGGTAACATCCGTAAGGTCGCCTTCCAGACCTTCGCCCGGTGCAATGAAATACTTACGGTCGTCTACTGCCACTACCACCACCAGTCCTCTGTCGTCCTTCTTTCCCACACCTACCGTGTTTCCAATATCTTGTGCAACTCTGAAAACATCGGCATTTTCAACGTGAGAAACGACGATGAAAACAGACTGCACGCCACTTTCTTTCTCCAGTCTGTGAAGATAAGAATCCGTGGAATCGCGCAAAGCCTCCGACATCAGCCCCTCGGGATCGCAGACATACTTACGGGCATCCTGCAAATGAATCATAGGAATTTCTTCCGCCCTCCAATCCTTCGCCAATACCGGCAAGGAAAAGATGCAGACAAACATCATCAAGAGTATATAAAATTCCTTCTTCATAAGGTGCAAAGTTAATAATAATTCAGATAGATTGAGCAAACAGAGTTTCAAACAAGGAATATCCCCGACAAGAAATGTGCTGAGGATATGAATTTCCTTATCGTTGAGAATTACATAATTCCGTCTTCACGGAGTTTCTTCTGCCATTTCCACGCCGTTGCAAGCACTTCCTCCAATGGAGTATCGGCCTTCCAGCCAAGCACTTCGTTTGCCTTCGTGCAGTCGCCCCAAATCTTCTCGATATCGCCCTCACGACGCGGACCAAACTTCCAGTTCAGCTTAACGCCGGTAGCCTTTTCAAACGTGTTTACAATCTCCAAAGTGGAGTTTCCCTTACCCGTACCGATGTTGAAATATTCGATGGCTTCCGTTTCCTTGTCCAATACACGTGTCATAGCGGCAACGTGAGCCTTGGCAAGGTCTACTACGTAGATATAATCGCGGATGCAGCTTCCATCCTCCGTATCGTAATCATTGCCGAAGATGGTCAGTTGTTCGCGAATGCCCATAGCCGTCTGTGTAACGAATGGGATAAGATTGTTGGGAACACCGTTGGGAAGTTCGCCAATCAATGCACTCGGATGCGCACCAATCGGATTGAAATAGCGCAACACGATACTCTTGATTTTGGCTCCACTATGGATATAATCGTAGATAATCTGCTCGTTGATTTCCTTTGTGTTGCCGTAAGGAGAAGTTGCTTTCTGATGTGGAGCTTCTTCCGTTACCGGCAAGTTTTCGGGATTAGGCTGGCCGTAAACCGTGCAGGAACTGGAGAAAATAATACCCTTCACACCGTATTTCGGCATCAGTTCCAGCAGATTAATGAGCGAAACAACATTGTTGCGATAGTACATCAATGGCTTCTGAACGCTCTCTCCTACTGCCTTTGAGGCTGCAAAATGAATGATACCCTCGATATTGGGATACTTTTGGAACACCTTTTCGGTTGCTTCCTTATCCTCAAGATTCACTTGTTCAAACGCCGGACGAATGCCGGTGATTTTCTCAATACCGTCAAGAACTTCAATTTTAGAGTTGGAAAGATTATCAACGATTACCACATTGTAACCGGCTTCCTGAAGTTCAACCGTCGTATGTGAACCTATGAAACCAGTACCGCCTGTTACTAAAATTGTTTGTTTCATTTTATTTTTGAGTTTTATGTCTTTTATACCTTAAAAGAGATGCTTTCTAACATCTCTGCAAATATGGTGCAAACTTACGGAAATTAATCCATAAAATGTATTTCACACAATATTATTTAACGAAATTCCAACTGTTTTGAAAAGAAACTCATCAGCAACCACACCGAGAAGATGAAGATATAGAGCAAAATTACCTGCAACACATTCAGGTTGATGCCGGTAACAGAGGCCATCGGAAGGTTTGATATTGCTTCTATTGCACCATTCATAAAACCCAATATAGCTATAAGAGCATTCACAAGTATTCCCTGTGCAGCCGAGAACCAGAAAAGACATAACACTCCAACCATAAGATACAAAATAAGCGTAACACAAGGTATGGCTACAAGATTGGAAATCAAGAAATAAGTGGGGAACTGATGAAAATAATAGGCCACCAAAGGAGCTGTCCCTAATTGTGCAGAGATGGATATAAAGAGCATTCCTACAAGGAATTTCATCCATCTATGTCGCTGTAAAAGTCTGCTTGGCAACATCTTATAACACAACGGCATAAAAAGGAATATCGACAGAACGGAGATGAACGATAACTGGAACCCAATATCAAAAAGAGCCAACGGATTTATGGCAAGGATTATGATGGCTGCAAAAGCCAACGTGTTTATCGACATTCTGTCTCTATTCAAAAGCGACACCACCGTATAAATTGTCAGCACCAATGCTGAACGCATCACCGACGGCGAGAATCCCACCAGAAAAACATACGACCAGATGGATACCAACACCACAAAATCGATTACTCCCCATCGCTTCAAGCGTGCATAGATTCCCCATCCTCTGAACAGCGAGAAACCAAAGACGATCATTGCATAGATAATACCCAAATGCAATCCAGACAATGCGAGAATATGGCTCACGCCCGTTGCAGAATACTCTTCCTTTAAATCCTTGTTTATTTGAGACTTATCCCCCAACGACATTGCCGACACCAAAGCCAAAGTTTCATCTTTCAGCCCTATCCTCCCTAATTCATTTATCCATCGCTGCCTGATACATTTCATCCTGAGCATAGCCCTGTCCAAATAGGAGAAATTATCCATATTCACGGAAGTTTCCGTCCATTCGTTCCAATAAATAAATGTCTGTGCCACATAGCCGTGATTCCTAAGCCATTGCCCATAGTCAAACTCTGCATTCTTTAGATTTGTTAATCCCTGAAGTTTAGCACGGAAAGAAATACCATCGCCTATATGCAGGTTTTTATATCGCGATTCCACCGTGTCGCGAAGCAGAGAGGTTTTAATCTTGATAGGAGCTTTGCTTTTTCCCAACAGCCTCAAATCCATCTGAATGACTTTTCCTCGTATCACTGGCTCTGACAGCAATACAGCACTGTACTCGGCATTTGTTTCAGGTAATGTGAATTTTGCTTTTTCCAATTCCTTCACTACGAGAAAACAGCCAATAGAAAGAATTGAAAGATATATACAAATACTTTGCAAAACCTTGTCCAGACACAACGACAACAGCAGAAAAATACAAATTGCACCCAACATCCATCCACCATCAATGTCCGAAAACATATAGTAACCTAAAATATTGCCCACTATCAATGCGACAGCAAGTTTCAATAAAGGATACATACTCAGACTATCTTTCATAGCAACAGGATTATCGACAGACAAAATTAAGAAAAAGAATCCGTAAAACAAAATGCGCAGACGTTTCTCTCACAACAAAAAGCATTTGCTTGAACAACCAACAACTACTAAAAAATAGAGTAATTATGAACAAACCTATATTTATAGGGCTTCCCCATTGTCAATCAATTTTCCTCAAAACCTGTTTATTTCTCTTTTTATTAATCTATTCCGAACTCGACATTTAAGCAATATTTTGTCAAAGAATATTGCTAAAAAACAGACACTTTTTCATTCGCAATTTAGAAATGAACAGACCGTTTTTGCTCCATTGGTACACCATTTTCAGACAAATGAAATGGATTCATACGAAGTTTTCAATCCATTCTTGCGATAAACGCATCGCAAACGTCGCTAAAATGGAAGATGAATATGCGAAAAACAACCTCAAAAATATGGTTATTATATCGCATTTATTCCTCTATTTGAGAACTTTTAAACGAAAAAGGTATGCACATCAAATAAAATTTCTTAGATATTCACTGATTATCAATAATTTGCCTTTGCACACTCATAGCATTCATATTTTAAAAATAAAAACAATTCGTTCAAAATAAACGAATTATACAGAGGGTTTTGTCAATATTATTCACAAACTAATGCTATTAAGGAATAGCATCATTATTTTGCCGTACAGTAGATAAACAAAAAATGCCCAACGCTTCTCAGCGACGGGCATTCAATCTCAATAGGTATTAGTCTTTTAAGGTAAAAAGATTGTATTCAGGATAACGATTGCAAAGATAGAAGAAATTTAACAAACCACCAAATGTTTTAGACATTAATTTATAAAATTATCAGCATTTTCTTCAGGGAATTATATGTTTTAAATTATTTGCTGACACTTTTCCGCCTGTATTTCAGCATTCTATCGACTTTAAAATAAGGTATATGGCAAAAAAATGACTTGTAGAAATATGACAGAATGAATAAAGGCTCTCTCCGGATAGCAGCAGAATGAGAAAAGAAGAAAACTGAAAGAAATATACGCTTCACGCAATACACCTAATTTCTATTATAGGGTTTGCGTGTGCATTAATTTTAAGATAGATAAAACATTACGAGAAAAAATAAGTATCTTTGCACCAAGAATAAAATACATACGATATATGAATACAATAGAAAGTAACACGAACGAAGAAAAGCGCAGCTTGAGTTTTGTTGAACAGCTCGTTGAGGATGACATTGCCGCAGGAAAGAACGGCAAACGCATTCAGACGCGTTTTCCACCAGAACCCAACGGTTACCTCCACATTGGCCACGCAAAGGCTATCTGTATGGACTTCGGAGTTGCTGAAAACTATAACGGTGTCTGCAACCTGCGTTTCGATGACACCAACCCGAGCAAGGAAAACAATGAATATGTGGAGAATATTCTCCACGACATCAGTTGGTTGGGCTTCAAGTGGGGAAACATCTACTACGCCAGTGATTACTTCGAGAAACTTTGGGAATTGGCTGTTTGGATGATCAAGACCGGAAAGGCATACGTGGACGAACAGAGTTCTGAGACTATTGCAGCACAGAAGGGAACTCCTACCGAACCCGGTGTGCCATCTCCCTACCGCGACCGACCGGCCGAAGAGAGTCTTGCGCTCTTTGAAAAGATGAACACGGCAGAGGCCGTTGAGGGCAGTATGGTGCTCCGTGCAAAATTGGATATGGCCAATCCCAATATGCACTTCCGTGACCCTATCATCTATCGTATCATTCAGACGCCCCATCACCGTACAGGCACAAAGTGGCACTGCTATCCGATGTACGATTTTGCGCACGGACAGAGCGACTATTTCGAGGGTGTAACGCACTCTATCTGTACGCTTGAGTTCGTTCCCCACCGTCCATTGTACGACAAGTTCATTGATTTCCTGAAGGATTTCGACCATACGGCAGACAATTTGCAGGACAATCGTCCTCGTCAGATTGAGTTCAACCGTCTGAATCTCACTTACACAGTGATGTCGAAGCGCAAGTTGCACACACTCGTTGATGAGAATTTGGTAAACGGTTGGGACGATCCCCGTATGCCTACACTTTGTGGTATGCGCCGTCGTGGCTATTCTCCAGAGTCGATTCGTGGCTTTATCGATTCTATCGGCTATACAAAGTTCGACGCTTTGAACGATGTTGCGCTCCTTGAAGCTGCCGTGCGCGAAGACTTGAACAAGAAAGCGACCCGTGTGAGTGCCGTACTCGACCCTGTGAAATTGGTTATTACGAATTATCCCGAAGGTCAGACGGAGGAAATGGAAGCCATCAACAATCCGGAAAACGAAGCCGACGGTTCGCACACCATCACTTTCTCAAAGAATCTTTGGATAGAGCGTGCCGACTTTATGGAGGACGCTCCCAAGAAGTTCTTCCGTATGTCGCCGGGCAAGGAAGTTCGCTTGAAGAACGCATACATTGTGATGTGTACCGGTTGCACGAAGGATGCCGAGGGCAATATCATAGAGATTCAGGCAGAATACGATCCGATAAGCAAGAGTGGATTGGAAGGTGCAAACCGTAAGGTAAAGGGTACGCTCCATTGGGTAAGCGCAGACCACTGCATTAAGGCAGAAGTCCGCGAATACGACCGTCTTTTCAATATCGAGAACCCATCGGCTGACGACCGCGACTTCCGTGAGTTGCTCAATCCTGACAGCTTAACCGTTCACAGTAACTGCTATGTAGAAAGCTATTTGGCAGAAAAGAAGCCGGGCGACTACCTGCAATTCCAACGCACAGGTTACTTTATGCTCGATCCGGACACAACTCCTGAAAGGCTTATCTTCAATAAGACAGTCGGCTTGAAGGATACTTGGGCTAAAGAAATGAAAAAGAACTAAGAAGTTTTTGAAACTTGGACAATTACTACAAGTCAGATAAATTCAAGCGCATTCTTCAGAAGTATGAAGAATCAGATAAATACAGCAGCGGCAGTTTCCTCGACTCCGAGGAACTGACCGATGTTGCGGAATATTATCATTTGAAAGGTAAGGACACGGAATCTTATGAAGTGGCCGAACTGGCATTGGATATATTTCCAGGAAGCATCGCTCCTTTGGCATTCCTTTCAAGAATGGCACTGCTTGTAGAAAACAATATTGAAAAGGCGGAAGAAATAGCAGCGTCTATTATCGACAAGAGCGACATAGAATATCTTTACCTAAAAGCCGAGATTCTTATCGTTGCCGAAAAGCCAAAAGAGGCGAGTGAATATCTTGAGGAATATTTTTCCGACGTGGATGAAGACGATAAAGAGTATTATATCATCGATTCAGCGAATTTGTTTGCCGACTATGAGGAAATGGCTTTTGCCGAAGAATGGCTGAATAAATCCGGTCAGTCGTCCACAAATGAATACAAGGAGATTCAGGCACGCATACTCAGAAGCAAAGGAAACTTTGCAGACAGCGAAAAGATTTTCAACGAACTCATCGACTCCAATCCCTATGCAGGCTCGTATTGGAACTATCTGGCACAAAGCCAATTCCTTCAAAGCAATTTCAATGAGTCTATCACTTCGAGTGAATATGCCATAGCCATTGACCCCGAAGACGAAGAAGCCATCCTGAACAAGGCAAACGGACTCTTCAGTCTGGGCAATTATGAAGAAGCACTGAAGTTTTATGAAAGGTATAAAGAGTTGTGCCAAGGCAACGATCTGAGCGTCATTACGGTTACAATCGGGCATATCCACCTTATTCTGAACGATATTCCCAGTGCATACGCCAGTTTCGAGGAAGCGATAAAAACTTCAAGAACCAGAAATGCAACGATGATTCAGATTGCAATGTCGGTGTTCGACAATGGATATATCGCTTACGCCTATCAATTACTCAAGAATAATCTTCCATTTGCCGATAAGGAATGGATTTTTGGCTATGCTTATTATGCACGTTGTTGCTATGAATTGGGAAAGATGGAGGAATATCCAGCAGCGTTGGAAGCAGCATTGGGCAAGAATCCTGACGAATGCAAGGATATTTTAGGCGACCTTTATCCTCCGGGAACGACACCATTTGATTATCCTTCATTGACACCTGACCATCCAAAAGACAAAGCCGGCACACAAGACGATTTTCCTTTTGAGCCGATGCAAGAATAATTTTCGGTAGTATTTAACCTCTTAAACAGAAGAAATTATGAACGCAAACGAGAGATATATTGAGGAAATTGCCAAAACACAATTACTTTCGGACGAACAAGAAAGAGCTCTTGCCGACAGAATCAAGATAGGCGATGCCAAGGCATTGGAATTATTGACCAAGGCCAACTTGAAATTCGTGGTTTCAATAGCCCACCAATATAAGGCTCCGGGACTGTCGGAAGACGACTTAATCAGCGAAGGCAATATCGGTTTGATGTATGCTGCCCAGAAATTTGACGGCAGCAAGGGTACGAGATTCGTAAACTTCGCCGCAACCTACATCCGTAAAGCGATGGAGGAAGCCATAAAGGAGCAGAAGAATCTCTACAAAGTGCCAAAAACAGAGAATAAGCCTTTTGAAAAAAAGCGTGCCCGTGCTATTTCCATCGACCAACCGGTACCTGTTGGCAGTTCGGGCAACTTCACACTTCAAAGCGTTATCGAGAACAGCAATTCTCCTTTTGCCGATGAATCGCTTAACAACAGCATTCTTAACGGAGAAATCCAGCAGGGAATGGCAGTTTTGGATGCTAGAGAGCGCAAGGTTCTTACCCTGATTTATGGTTTGAAAGAAGGCGAACATTATACTATGGCAGAAATTGGCGATATGATGGGACTGAAAAGAGAACGCGTCCGCCAGATCAGAAACAAGGCTTTAAGAAAACTTCAACGGAAAATGAAGTAAAAACAAAACGCTGAAACTTCGCAATGATTTCAGCGTTTTTTCATTAAATTATCAGCATTATATCTAATTAATTCATTACATTTGCAGCAAAATTAATTAGAACGGCTTTATTAAGTACGCTGTCAGGAGCAAGGCAAAGAAACACTGAGCTCGAGCTGATACAGAATTGGTACGGAAAGGAAGCCAAAACGACACTATGGAATCATTAAAAAGAATTTTCAGAATAGGAAGAGGTCCTTCAAGCAGCCATACGATGGGGCCACAGGGAGCAGCAAAGATATTCCTTGCACGCCATCCCGAGGCAAAGGCCTTTGAAGTTACGCTATACGGAAGCCTCGCCGCTACGGGCAAAGGCCACATGACAGACGAGGCTATTATCAATGTATTGTCTGAAGTTGCACCAGTTGAGATTATATGGAAGCCCACCGAAGTGCTGCCCTACCACACGAATGGTATGCTTTTCACGGCAAAAGACGAAAACGGAAAGACCATAGACGAATGGACTGTTTACAGCGTTGGGGGCGGCGCATTGTCGGAAGGAAAGGGAAAAGACGACTACTTTTACAGCGAGAGCGTTTACGAACTCACCACGTTGAAAGACATACAGCGATGGTGCGAGAAAAACGGTCGCGGCTATTGGGAATATGTTGAATATTGCGAAGGTCCTGAGATATGGGATTACCTGCGGACGGTATGGAAAGCAATGAAAGAAGCCGTGGAAAGAGGACTCGACAGCGAGGGCGTTCTGCCCGGTTCGCTGAACCTTGCCCGTAAAGCCAGCAACTATTACATCAAGGCACGCGGCTACAAGCCATCGTTGCAGAATCGTGGTCTGGTTTATTCCTACGCTCTGGCCGTGAGCGAAGAGAACGCATCGGGAGGAACAATCGTTACTGCTCCCACGTGCGGCGCGTGCGGTGTAGTGCCCGCCGTGCTCTATCATCTGTCTGACGGGCACGAGTTTTCAGAAACAAAGATTCTCCACGCACTTGCAACGGCAGGCATTTTCGGCAACATCGTGAAGTACAATGCCTCTATTTCAGGTGCAGAAGTGGGTTGTCAGGGCGAAGTCGGCGTGGCTTGTGCTATGGCGTCGGCAGCAGCTTGTCAGCTTTTCGGGGGAACACCGGCGCAGATTGAATACGCTGCCGAAATGGGACTGGAGCACCATTTGGGAATGACTTGCGACCCCGTGTGTGGACTCGTGCAGATTCCCTGCATCGAGCGCAACGCCTTTGCAGCCTGTCGGGCACTCGATGCCCAACTGTATTCCACCTTCAGCGACGGCCGTCATCGCGTTTCGTTCGACCGAGTTGTGGAGGTTATGAAACAAACCGGACACGACATCCCGTCGCTCTACAAGGAAACGAGCGAGGGAGGTCTTGCACACGACTTTGAATGGTAATGCTAAATATCCGTCTTCTTGCTTTCGATGCCGACGATACCCTGTGGGATTGTCAGTCGTACTTTGAATCCGTAGAAAAGGAATACTGTAAAATCCTTGCGCCCTTCGCCTCTGAAGAGGAAGTTTCCAAGGCACTCTTTGCCGTGGAAACTGCCAATATGCCCTCATTGGGCTATGGCTGCAAGGCTTTCGTGCTCTCGCTCATCGAGAATGCAGTTGAAGTGAGCGGTGGAAAGATTTCCTCACACGATATTGCACGCATTCTCGACCTTGGGAAAACCCTCCTTGAACTCCCCGGCAGCCCACTTCCGGGTGTTGAGCGCACATTGGCTGAACTCAAAGCGGGCAATGCTTTCAAGATGGTGGTGTTCACTAAGGGCGAGCTTCTCGATCAGGAGAACAAGCTCGAACGCTCGGGACTAAAACGATATTTCGACGACGTAGTGATTGTTTCCGACAAAACGCCTGATGCCTATCAGCGTCTCTGCTCCCGTTTCGGTGTAGATATGCACGAGTTTATGATGGTTGGTAACTCCTTCCGTTCCGACATCGAACCCGTTTTGAAGCTCGGAGGCTATGCTATCCACATTCCTTTCCACACCGTCTGGCAGCACGAAGTTGTGGAGGAATACGACCACGACCACTTGCAGAGGATTCGGAACTTCTCCGAAATACTGCAAAACTTTGCACTCCAGAGCAGAAATAGGCCTTAGTTCTGTGTAAGCCTGAACTTGGAAACATAAGATTGTTCTGAAAAGTATTTAGTGTTCGTGGGCTAAACTTCTCATAGATAGCACAGAATCACAGATATTATTTTCGACCACAGAGAAGACAGAGCCTTCTTTATGGTCGAAAAAATCGACCTTAATCTGTGATTCTGTGAGAGATTTCTTTATAAACTTATCCCGAACTGGGGTAAACATATCGGAACAGGATAACGTTGCATAAAGTATTTTACAAAACAGGAAACATAAACATTACTGAAAGGAAACCGTTATCACTTGAAACCTAGCCTCAACGCTCCACGCCTTCTCGGGCCTGAAGTCCTTTCTCTGTGTAATAATGCTTCACTTCCTGCATATCCGTTACCAAATCGGCATACGCGATGAGTGCATCCGGAGCATATCTGCCGGTCAGAACCACTTCCACATTGTTGTTTCGGCTCTCCAATGCTTCAATTACCTCATCGGCTTCGAGCAATCCGAATCGCAACGCAATGCTGATTTCGTCGAGAACCACAAGGCCGTAATCGCCCGATTGTAATTTCACAGCACACCGTTCCAAGCCTTTCCGTGCTTCGGCCTTATCCTCTTCGTCGGGCAACCAGTCGAGCATACAGCCACAGCCAAACTGTTCTATCTCCATTCCGTCGAGAAAATTCACTATCCGTGTTTCGTTATATTTCATCGATTTCACGAACTGCCCGATATAAACTTTCTTCCCTGCCATTCGCATTCTCAGGGCAAGACCGAACGCCGCCGTTGTCTTCCCTTTTCCATTGCCCGTATATACGTGAACTTGTCCGTTTTTCATTGCTCAAACTTGATTTATCATTATATTGCAAAGATACGAAGTCTTCTTCAAAAAGAATCATAACTTGGAAGACTATAACGGGAAAATTATGTGTATTCTTCTCTCATCCGAAAGCACACGAACCACTTTTCGGACAGCTATTGAAAGCAAAACGCCACTCGCTTCTTTCAGCGAATGGCGTTTTTACCAAATCAACAAAAACTAATCTCAAAATTACCAATCTAAATACCTAACTAAAACCTTAAAATACCAAAACATCAAAACCAAATAATGGTAAACACTCAATGTATGTATTTTCGGAAAAACTTTATTTACTAAACAATCAATTTATCTTAATCTATCTAACCTAAATCTCTTTTTGATAGTGCAAAGGTAAGACAAAACAGCAAAACTATTTGCAATAAATATCTGTTTTTCAGCGATTTCTAAAGACAAACGATTGCGCAAACGTAATGTTCCGTCTGTGCAAACGTTTGCAAAATGATTTGAGTTCTCGATAAACCTGAAAGCTATGCTTCCTTTTCCGTGAGACTTTTTGGCGAAGGTTTCATAATCAGGGTAAGAACAGCGGCAATAATCAGCACGAATCCGATGAGGACGGAAAAAGTCAATGGCTTACCCATTGCGCAAATCCCAATTACCATTGCCTGAGCGACTCGAATGCTCCGAGGATGGCAACGGTGGTGGAATCGGTCAGCGTCATTGCCTTTACCAAGGTTACGTTGCTGATTGTCGTGGGAACAAGGCCGAGGAGAATCAGCGAAAGGAGCGATTTCAGGTCGGGAATCGGCGCAATTCCCCCTGCCGTAAATGCCGAATAAAGGGAAAGCTGAATCATTGCCATAAAGAAAATGTAGAAATTTACCTTGAGAGCCGGCAATTTTCTGACACGGAGTTTCGGGAATGTTACCACATAGACGGAATAGCTAAGCCCTGAAAAGAGTTCTAATCCTACGCCGATCAGCGAGTTTATGCTTCCGGCTTCGGCTATTCCACTGAGCATAAAAACGCCTCCGAAAGCCAGACCGATGGCGATTGCCGTTCGCAGGGTAAGTTTTTCGTGGAAAAAGACAACCAGAATGATGGCAGTCCATATCGGATAAGAGAACAACAGCGTGGTGGCGATGCCGCTTGGCATATAGTTGTAGCCTTGGAAAAGGCAGATTGCCGACGTGGAGTACATCAGCGAGAGCAAGGCAAACTCCAATCCTTCAGCCCATCTGATGTGAAGGTTCTGTTTCTGCCAGACCATTATTGCGAGCATAAACAGGCAGCCGAAGGCGAATCTATACACCAAAACCGACGGCAGCAGCATTCCCGCTGCCAAAACCGGAATTGAAAACAGGGGGATGGTGCCGAAAGTAGCGGCAGGCACTATCGCATTTATGTAGCCCCAAGGGCTTTTCTTCTCGTTCACGTGTGCAAAATTACGGAAAATCTGAAACTTTATGCAATTATATCCGTGCAAACAGGCTCTGTGCTGTATATTTCCGTTGGAACTATGCACATCAGTACCGTCTGCCATTGCCCGTGAGGTCTTTCCGATAGCTGCCGAACTGCTCTTCGGTAAGAATCCCTGCCAGCTTCTTTTCGTATTCATCGAGCCTTGCCTTGCGCTCGGCGAGGATTCTGCCAAGTTCTGCCTCTTCCTCTTCCTTGAAGGAAATTCGCCCGTCCGATGATGCGTCCTGTGCAGAGCCGGCATTGGCCTTCAGGTTCTTGCCGTATTTTCGGAGCAGTTCCCGTCTGCACTGCATTTCTATCTGGGGCGCATATCGCTTGCCGAACAATCGTGGTTCGCACGCCACGTCTTCATACTTTCTGTTGATTTTCAACACCTTTCTCGTCTGTTTCTTTGTCAGATGGTAGCGTTTGGCCATCTCCTTCGTCAATTCTCGGGGCGTAATTCTGTCGTCCTCGCCGCCGTCTTGCAGGGCGTTCGCAGCCTTTTCAGTCTCAATGGTTGCATAAACCGTGGCCTTTGCAATGCAAACCGACAATAGGCACATTAGTAATAGGCAAAATGGAATTTTCTTCATAATTCGTTTGTTTGAATGTTATCAATCCGATTGTTCAGCATCCTGTATCGCCTGCCGAACATCTGTTCATTAGATGAAACGGAATAAATAAGGTTTAAGTATATAGTTCTTAGGGAATTACATTGGCTTTTCAGTAGAACGATAATAGTTTCATAGCTTTGAGACAACTGTTTCATAATTATGAGACAACTGTTTCATAGCTATGAAACTATTATGACTATTCGATATCAATGAATACGGAATCGGAGGAACGGCAATCGTTCTGCCTTAATCTGCTTGTTTCTCCCGGACTTGGATTTATGGCGGCTGTTGAAATTAGGACTAAAAATAATGCTCCGATACACTAGTTATCGGAGCGTTTGTTTTTCATAGATCGGAAATAAGGTCTCGTATTATCATAGATGTAATATCCTAAGTATGGAAAGCGTGCTCTTTGTTGGCTTTGAAAGCGCAGAACCACACGCATTTCAGTATCGTTGGGCTATTCTCCCCAAACTTCCTTTGCTATATCCTGAACTAAATCAATCTTAGCCCACTGCTCGTCTCCCGTCAGCTTGCTGCCGATTTCGCAAGAGGCAAATCCACATTGTGGGCTGAGATACAGTCGGTCGAGCGGAATGAACTTCTCTGCCTCGCGTATTCTGCCGATCTTCCGGGCGGAGGAAACTGCCCACGATGTCTGCCCTGAATGGAGCGTGAATTGTAACTTTACCCATAAACTTATCCTGAATAAATCTTTTTAACCTTATAAACCTTAATACCTCTCTCTCCGCAAACAAGGGTGTAAATCAGCAAGTTATGCGATTTACACCCTTTTCTACACCCCAAAAAATCATAGCAACCAAAACAACACCCTAGACTAATCCTGATACTCGAGCGCTATAATCATGTCAAGGTTGTAGTGATCGATGTTGCGCTAAACATATCCTGCTCCCTCTTGACAAACTAACAAGTATTTCTTGTGAGTTGCTTCATCTGTCAGCTCATTGTCGGCATAGATGTTCTTGATATGCAGGGCAATGTTTTGCTGTGTGGTATCGTAGATCTCTGCCAGTTGTCCCTGTGTGAGCTATACATCCTCATCTGCAAAGCGTACATTTACCTTTACCTTTACCTATTCTTTGTCGTCTTGGTAGATGATGAGATGGTTGTTGCTGTCCTGTTCATTTGTCATTGCTTCAATCATTGTAAATGTCGCTTCAAAATTTCAGCTTTACGAGTAACACAATCATCTATCACGGCTTGCTGCTTGGAGCAATTTCTGGTTATTATTCATAGCACTCAATGCTGTATAAATATAAGCTTCCATATAACTCCAATCAGGAGCCCCTGATGTATCGACAGGGAGCTTCAACTTAGTCCTATTCATAAGGTCTTTGGTCCACTTTTCATCAAACTTAAAACGCTTGCCTACATTTCGAATAAGGGGGATGAGAAATAATGCGATTTCTTTAGATAAGTGATGAGTTTTCAAGTGCAAGACATTCACATCATCAGATGCCCAAAAAGATTTGTCTTGATAAAACGCTTCTCCTACCGAACCATTATAATTTACAGAAATTGTATTGGCAGGATGCAAATGGGTTGTATTTGCAATATGTGCAGTAACACCATTATTGATAGCACTTGCTCCAATAAATCTTATATCACCATCTCTCATATTGGCTTTTGTTAGCCGTTTCCCCTTCTTGATACTGAACAAATCTGAAAATAAAAACTCGCTCCACTCTTTTGTTTTTAACTGTTTTTTACAATTTGGGGGGGGGGTAGAAAGTAGCAATAGTTCAAGATGCTTGTTCTGTTTTGCTATCACCTGTTTTATGTAATTCTCCATATATGCCCAATCTGGTTGCCCCAAAGAATCTGCTGGTAATAGCAAAAGTTCTGATTTTAACTTTTCAGCACTACACATATCCCCATATCCATATTTCTCACAAGATTTACTGAGTATGGAACATAAAAACAATGCGTTAAACCTATTGAGGTTTTTATGATAAAGCAATAGGATCGAAGACCCTGCACCGCCTCGACCTAGAAAATCTGTTTCTTGAAAGAATGCAAAGCCACCGACAGGGCTAATTGAAATACAACCACCTTTATCCAATTGCTCATCTACTTTAGGCTCGACATATAGTTCAATTCCATTATTGAAGTTTCCAGAAGCAACAAAAGGAATATCACCCAATTCGTACTGCTTTATTGATCGTGCTTTTGGACGAGTTGGATTGCCAAAAACATCACTCACCTTAAAAATTTTCCACTGAGAAGTGTCTATTTTATTCTTCATTTATTGTGTGTTTTTAGACTTATGTTTATATCGTCTCCGTTTTGACTAATAGAACTTGAATACATCACTTTATTGATGAGATTTTCTTGAAATGTTTTGACATCTATGCCTTGCCGAAACATGAGGTAATCCATTACAGTTTTATTGAAATCCTCCTCATATATCTCAAACTCTTTCATTGGCATCTGATATGATAGATGCTCATTGGGTTTTATCCACTGAATAGTGTCATTTCCCGATTGCTTTTGTATTACGTCTACCCAATAGTCCTCAATCTCTTGCCATCGGTCTTTAACATCTTGACGCCCCTGATTTTTTACTGTTTCAAGCCCATCGTCTTCAATGTAGCAAGCAAAAATCTCTCTATTGCCATGAGGTGTGCCAGACTTGAAAATGAACACAGATGTAGTAACCCCCTCCGAGAAAATATTTTCAGGGAGTTTGATTATTTTGAGAAGAGTGTGGTACTTCAGTATTCTTTTTGCCTTTTGCACTTTCTCCATTTTCTTATCTGGCATAATAAAAGCACATGTTGCATCCTTGGTCACGCTATCCAAAGTGTTCTTGACAATATCGACACATCCATATTTGTTCTCAAAAGGAGGGTTCATCAAGACTTTTGTTATTCCTTTTGATTGTATCCACTTCTTTGCTTCATCTCGTCTTGTGTCTAATTGTTCAAGGTTGGTCTTTCCATCCTTATGAATCAACATATTAGCACAAGCTAATGCGAAAATTTCTCTATCAAACTCAATCCCGTAGAGTTGTTCTTGTTTAATTTGTTTGGCTTTATGAGTACGGTTACCACCAGCTTCGTCAACCATATTACACATAGCCTTTACAAGGAAAGAGCCTGAGCCACATGCGGCATCTAATACAATGTCATCTTTATTTGTCTCAGTCAATCGATACATCAATGAAGTGATATGGTCAGGGGTAAAGACTTGTCCTTGTTCGGATTTTCCCTTGTAACGATTGAATTCGTTAAAGAAGATTGCCATAACATCTTCTCCCTGCCAAAAGTCAGAGTTGATATTGTCCGATATTTCTGCAACACAAGCAATAAAATCATCTATTGCCTCTTGATTGTCGGTAATATTCATTCTGATTTCTGAATATACCTCCAGCAATAGATTTAGCTTAGAATTCTGAGCAATAGCTTCTTCGTAAGACTTCGACAAGGTGTCAAAAATAGATTGGCGGAAGGTATTGTAGCTCATTCCTTTGGTCAGTACTGCTCCATAACGTTTTGCCACCAAGGCACAAGCAGTAAATATCATTCGGTGGTTTAGATTCTTGATACCAAAGCTAAAGTGAAGCGTGTCATTAATCCTCTTAGTTAATCGAAAAATCTTAGACTTGTCAATCAGATTTTCCGCAAACAGATTAAGGTAATACTCTTTATTGTGTAATTCGGTTTCGCCTTGTAATTTCTCTCCATTCTTAAAAACCACTATATCTTCGCCGTTGTAGAGAATACCTACCACTTTGGCATATTGAGAAGATGCAATCTTGCAATTTTTCAGCAATTCCGCTATTTGTTGTTCTTTCAAAGGCGTAACTGCACTTTTCGCTTCAAGAATGATAGCGGGGAACATTTTTTCGTTAGGTAGGTACCAACCATCTGGGCGGTCACTTATTCCTTTGAAGCCAAGCTGATTAAATGTGGTTAGCTGACCGACACCAGCTTTTGCTGTTTCAGTATCCTCTAATCCTAATTTACGCTTGGCTAAATCTCTAACCTTATCCTCTGTCATAAATTCTAAAACACTAAATCCTTTGGTGACACACCAAGCAAATCCGCCACCCTAAAGATAATAGTGAGGTTGGGTTGCTTTCGGTTGCAGACGTAGGCGTTGGTGATGCTGAAGCTCATGCCCAACTCTTTGGCAAGCCACGTTTGGGTGATACCTCGCTTCTTCAAATGCTCCTTGATGAGGTTACTATGTTCTTTCTTCTGTGCCATGATGCTTTGGTATATCTTATTTTTCTACAAAGATATGAACTTATATTGAGTAGGACGAAAGAAGATGCGGGTTTAACACCGCGGAGAACCTATTTTCTTAAAAAAGGAGAACAAAGGAACCTCTGAAGGCTTCAAAAACGATTATCTATGAGCAGTCCAACCTGTAGATATTATTCCATTATTAAGTGCGCTACAATCGTTTTTGAGACTTCTTAATTTCCCGATTTATCCCTATTGTTCCTGCTGTATCTATGATGCTTGGAGACACTGATTTAGCGTTATACATTTGCATCGTCAGACCTGACAAATGCCCAATGCGCAAGGGCGAATTATTCATTTCAAAACAATTGAATTATGACGATAAATGAATTATTGGACAAGCCTGTGTGGCAGATGACAGGTGAAGAATTACTCTTCCTTGCACAACACGGTATTATGTCCACAAGTGGAGAAACGACAATGTCTTCCTCCTCTCAAAAAGAAAGACGATATGTGTACGGCTTGGCTGGCATTGCACGCCTCTTTGGGTGTAGCCTCCCTACGGCTAATCGTATCAAGCAAAGTGGTAAAATTAATCGTGCCATTACACAAATTGGTCGCAAGATAATTGTGGATGCCGACCTTGCGCTGGAATTGGCAGGACGAAAGACAGGAGGGCGATGATGAACACGACCGATTACGAAAACATTTGGAAAGCATCGCTCATCCATGTTACGGATGAATTCTCACTTCCACCCATTGTGCTACAAGCAGGCGAAGCCATCATCGGCACGCTGGGCAATTTCAGTGTATCAACAGGCAAGGCGAAAGCAAAGAAGACTTTCAATGTGAGTGCCATCGTTGCTGCAGCCCTTATCAATGGGCAGGTGCTGGAGTATCGGGCATCATTTCCCGAATGTAAACGCAATATCCTTTACTTTGATACAGAGCAAAGCCCTTATCATTGCCAACTGGTGATGCAACGTATTCTGCGGTTGGCAGGACTGCCAATAGACAAAGAGCCCGAGCTTTTGAAGTTCAGCCATCTCAGAGCCATTGCCGATCCCAATGAGCGTAGAGAAATCATTCGTTACGCCATTTACAATACTCCTAACGTGGGCTTGGTGGTCATTGACGGCATTCGTGATTTGATGCTTGACATCAATAACTCAACGGAGGCGACTAAATTGGTGGGTGACCTGATGCAGTGGACGAGCGAGCAGAATATCCACATTCAAACCGTCTTACACCTCAATAAAGGCGACGACAATGCACGAGGGCATATAGGAACGGAACTCAACAACAAGGCAGAGACAGTCTTACAAATCACGAAAGACAACACGCTGCCTGAGCGAAGTATCGTTGCTCCTGCCATCATTCGCTCCAAACCCTTTGAGAAGTTCGCTTTTCGGCTCAAGGAAATGGGAGATGAGGTGTGCGTTCCTGAAACAGATTCGACCTACACGGACAATGAATGCAAGCTTCATCGCTGCTCTTACCACGAACTAAGCGATACCGAACATGGAAAAGCATTGGCACAAGCCTTTTCTTCGAGCGAAGTATTGCCCTATGGCGAACTCATCTTGGCTCTCAAAAATGCTTATGCGGAGGTCGTGGGGCAATCTTATGGGCAAACAAAACTCAAAGAACTCTTGCAATTTCTGCTCAATAAAGGCATAGTGGTCAAGGAGGAACGAGGAAAATATCGGCTCAACAAAGATTATCAACCCTAAAACCATTGGTCGGTCGGACACAGGCTATATATACCTGAACCAACCCGACCAAAGAGAAATAAGTTTGGTCGGTCGCAAAGTAGTGCTTATAGTGTACGACTATCCGACCAAACAAACAACAACCAGCCTCCAAAAGAAAAAGGCAGAGAGTTATTCATTTCAAACATCAAAACAAAATCACAATGGATATACAACATATCAAGCAAATTGCAATTACAGATTATTTGCAACAACAGGGCTATGCGCCTGCACGAGTACACGGAATTCACTATTGGTATTGCTCTCCGCTGCGCAACGAGAGTACACCATCATTCAAAGTTAATACAGAGCGTAATCAATGGTACGACTTTGGCACTGGCGAGCATGGCGACATCATTGACCTTGTCTGCGCTTTGTTTCATTGTTCTACTAGTGAAGCCATTGACCGACTTAGTGGTGCAAAACAAGTAGCGCATCAAGGATTTTCTTTTGGAGGTGAAAGAAAAAACTCCGAACGCAAATTGGAAATTCTTTCAGCCCAACCACTCTCCACTCCCAATCTGCTTCGTTACCTCGCAGCGCGTGCCATTCCTCTTTCCATAGCCAACACCTATTGCTCGGAAGTTCTATTCTGCAATATGAAGCGGACATACTATGCCATCGGATTTGCAAACGATGCTGGCGGATGGGAAATCCGCAACTCGTATTTCAAAGGATGTATTGCACCAAAGGCTATTACAACGATTAGAAAATGCTTCGACCGCCTACAAATCTTTGAGGGTTTCATGGATTATCTCTCATTGCAAGTGCTCAATCCTTCTTCAACCTGCGATGCTATCGTTCTTAACTCTTTGGCACTATTGCCACGCATCAAAGAGCAGATGATGGGCTATCGAGAAGTGGAAAGTTTTCTGGATAATGACGATGCCGGGCGCAAATCTTTTGCCGTTTTGAAGCAAATATTTCCGCAAATCGTTGATGGTTCTGCTCGTTACCGAAATTACAAAGACCTCAATGAATGGCTCGTTTCTAAGTCCCAACTCAAAGAAAAGCAGCCGTTATTACCGACCACGAAGCGTGGCATCAGAAGATAGTGTGTATTTGGGAAGCAAGTTTGTGTTTTGAGTATCTCAAAACCTACTTGCTCCCCAAATTGGGAGGAGAAATCCCGTTGGTCTCATCAACAAAAAAAACGATTATGGAACAGAAGAACAAGGGTGGGCGCCCCACCAAGACCTTATCAGAGAAGCGAAAGTACCAAGTGCTTCTTCGGCTTAATACGATGGAGTACTACACCCTGCTGGGCAAGGCGCGCGAGGCATCCATCACTCGCACCGAGTTTTTGCGACGGCTTATCACAAAAGCAGAAGTCAAGGCACGCATCAAACCCGAAGAGATGCAACTCATCCGCACGGTTTCGGGCATGGCTAACAATCTTAATCAGATAGCCCATCGGCTCAACGCCTTTGGCATCACTAAACTCAATGAAGACTTGAATGCACTGAAAACGCTCATTCATGAACTCATCAAACGCTTGAAACTATGATAGCCAAGATTATCAAAGGCGCAGACTTCGGAGGTGTTATCAACTATATGCTCAGTAAACAGGAAGGAAAAGCTATGGTTCTAGCGAGTAATAACATAGGTTTTACCGACCAAAACCTATGCGCCCACGAGTTTACTCTGCAAGCCTCCATGCGCCCGAACGTGCAGAAGCCTATTTGCCACACGATACTCTCGTTCTCTGCCAGCGATGCCGAGCGATTGACGGACGATGTGATGGTGAATATAGCCAATGAATACTTACTAAAGATGGGCTATTGCGATACGCAGAGCCTTGTCGTAAGGCACAGCGACCGCCAGCATCCGCACTTGCATATTTGCATCAATCGTATTGGCAACGATGGCAATACCATCAGCAACCGCAACGAGAAATACCGCTCTATGAAAGTTTGCCGAGAACTAACCGAGCGTTATGGTTTGACCATTGGAGAGGGGAAGAAGGCGGTAAATCGCCACCGACTGCGTGGTGAAGACAAGTTGCGCTATGAGATATTCGATGCCATCAAGGCTGTCTTGCCCCAATCGAAGAATTGGAAAGACTTTATCGCAGACTTAGACAAGCAAGGCATTGCCACTCGTTTCAAAACAAAAGGCAACACGGACGTAGTACAAGGCATCATCTTTGAAAAGGATGGTTGCAGTTTTAGTGGCTCAAAGATAGACCGCTCGTGTTCTTTCTCGCGCCTCAACGCAGAGATAAAGCGAAACATTCGGCAGGCACAACAGCGTCTCTCGAAAGAGCCGATGGCACATTCGACAGATGAAAGCGGATTTAAAAGCGACTTATCCGATGCACTTAGCGAAGTCTTTACGATGCCTATGCCCAGCGGAGGTATAGACGTTGATGAACTTCGCTTTCAAAAGAAACTCCGCAACAGAACCAACCGCAAACGTAGAATTTAATCACCTCAAAATAACAATCGTATGAACAACGAAATAGCCCCCGTTCTCGATATTCTCGAAGAACTCAAACAAGAATGCAATGCCATCAGCAAGGCACAGACAGAACTGCGCACTGCTCTTTCAGAACAAATCTCCAATCTAAGAGCAGATAGCAGTAGAACGCAGGAAGCCGTACAAATTCATCTCTCCCAAGAGACCCAAGCAAAAATCAAGGAGCATCAACTTTTTGTTTTGGCGGCACTCTCTGAGTCGAGCAAGAAACTCGACCCAAAGTTTGAAGCCTTGCAGCAACTCATCAAAGAGCAGCAAAAGCCCGTAGAATATAAGAACTACTCGCTCTTTGCAAGTGTGCATTTAGCCGAGCGCATGTTACTCTTGTTAGTCTGTGGACTGGTCATGATAAGTTGCTGGTTCTTCAGTATGGGAGCAAACCAACTGCAAACCGCCTCCGATTACGACCTCCGTTATCGCTATCTGCGAATGCAAGGCAAAGCTACCAAAAAAGATTTTGACTACCTTGACAGCATTTTTATCACGCATCGTAATCCCAAAGCCATCCAGCAAATGCAGCAGAAGGTTATTGATTATGAACAAGCCCTGCAACGGCAAGCAGAGTTGTTGTTGCAACAAGAACGTATCAAACAGGAACAAAGAAAACTTAAGAGGCAGTTGAGAAAATAGCAAACACTCCAAGAAATTGTTTAGTATAGTTTCTTGGAGTGTCTTCGTTTAGTAGTTGGTTTTTATGCTTGTAGGTAAACTAATAGTTTACTACTGAGTAAAAAATTAAACCTTTAATCATCTTTTTAATTAATTGCTGACGAATATAGATATTTCATCTTTCGCTATCTTGCTCTACTATCTTCGACAACTCTTCCTCAACTTCTTCCACCGTAGGCAGAGCCGACTTCAAATCATCAGGTATAGCCTTTGTCAGTTGATAATCACTGACACCAATAGGCTGATCATAGCCAGAAAGAGCATATTGTGCCACCACTTTATCTCCACCATTGCAGAGGAGCAAGCCGATGGTCTTGTTGTCGTGTTCGCCACGAAGGGTATCGTCCACAACATTGATATAGAAGTTCAGTTGCCCCATATATTCTGGTTTAAAAGGTGTAGCTTTTAGTTCGATAACCACGTATGCATGCAGTTGGATGTTATAAAGGATGAGGTCGGCATAGAAATCAGAATCGCCTACTTCAAAATGCTTCTGCTGTGCCACAAATGCAAAGCCACTGCCCATTTCCAAAAGATATTTGGTGATATGAGATACCAATTGTTGTTCAAGGTCTCGTTCTGCCATTTTATCTGTTTGCCCCATCAAATCAAAGATATAAGGGTCTTTCATCAGATAGTTGGCAAGGTCGCTTTGCGGTTTGGGCAATCGTGCCGAGAAGTTACTCACTTTCTTTGCCGTGACCTGTCGAGCGAAAAGATTGGTCTCAATCTGCACCTGCAGAACATTGCGACTCCATCCATTAGCAACTGCTTGCGAAATGTACCAATAGCACTCGCCCAATGGAAGCTTACTATTAAGCAGAATTACATGGCTCGCCCAGTTGGTGCGAACTATGGCAGAATGCTTGAAGATTTCCTCTATCTGACTGATGTCGCAGTGATAGATTGCTGACAATGTTTCAGTAACTTCTTCTAATTGTGCAACAGGCTGTTGCGTAATTGTATTCGATTGATTTTCTGTGGCTTGAATTAGTGCAACAGGTTGTTGCACAATTTGATTGAGTTCGTTTGTCAGACTTAAAACCTTCTCTACAGTAGGAGTTGTGAGTAAGCTATCTATCCTGTCCATCTCTTTCAGCACTTCCAACGGATAAGCACTGGCAAACTGGCACATATAGAAGATATTTCTGCGAGAATACCCTTTCTTATCTGGATATTTTGAGCGTATCGCCTTGGATAGGTTGTCAATCACTTTGCTTCCCCAACCTTCTTTCTTTTGGAGATAGAGAATAAAATGTCCCACTTTCCAATAGTGGAAAAGCATGTCTGCGTTTGCAGAGGCTATTAAGCGTACTTGTGTATGCTCAAGATCAGTACCGATGGCTCGTACAACGGGATCTAAATCTTGGTGATCTGTTTTATTTATTTCTTGGCTCATATCGTTTTAGCGTTATAACTGATTGAATTTACTCATGGCATTCGCTTTGATGTCGTCTGCAATGTCTATGTATGGCTTCATAGCCTTGTAATCACTATGCCCTGTCCATTTCATCACAACTTGCGGAGGAATTCCCAATGCAAGGGCATTACAGATAAATGTTCTACGACCAGCATGTGTGCCGAGTAGGGCATACTTTGGGGTAACCTCATCAATGCGCTCATTACCTCTGTAATAAGTTTGGCGTACTGGTTCATCGATACCTGCCAATTCTGCCAGTTCTTTGAGATAATCATTCATTTTCTGATTGGTAATGACAGGCAACACCTTATCATCTTCAAATGCCACGTCCTTGTATTTGTCAAGTATCGCTTTGCTGTGGTTGTTCAGTTCGATAATCAAACTATCAGAAGTCTTGACAGTTGTAACCTCTATGTGGTCGCCCTTTATATCACTTCTGCGAAGATTGAACACGTCGGAATAACGCAAACCTGTGAAGCATTGAAATAGAAAAACATCACGCACTCGGTCTAAGGCTTGCTTGGTAGTAGGTATTTCGAACTCTCGGAGTTTGTTCAGTTCCTCCCATGTGAGGAAAATGATTTTCTTCTGTGTACTTTTAAGTTTGGGCTTATAGCTGTCATAGGCATTGTTCTGATGCACACCTTTCTTGAATGCCCAGCGTAAAAACCATTTCAAGAAACTAAGTTGCTTGCCTATGGTAGAATTACGCATTTCCTTTACATCACGGAGATAAGTAACATAATTATTCAGCCCCCTCTCATCAAAGAAATCAAATGTAAGTTCATCTCGAAAGTTCATCAGATGATTTTTCACCGCAGCAAACTTCTCGTAGGTGGAATCCGTCCAATCATTTTGCCGTCCACAATCTCGCACAAATTCATCAAACACTTTGTAAAAAGTGTTAGGCATTGATTTTCTCGGTTTGACTTCTTCCTCAATAGGTTTGTGCAGCGCATTGAATGCTTCTTTTATTTGTTCCTGTGTGGGCATTATTTCTTCCACTTCAAACTTCTTGAAGATGTCCTGTATTTCTGTATAGTAGCCCAAGAGTGAAGCATTGATTTCAGAAGCCGATTGTTTCAGTTTGTTGCTACAACCATTCTTTACACGTTGCTTATCTGCATCCCACTTGGCAGCATCGATGCGATAGCCTGTCGTGAACTCAATCCGCTTGGAAGCGAAATTGACACGCATACGGATAGGCACATTCTCAACAATGAGAACACCGTCCTTCTTCCTACTTTCCAACGTGAAGATAATGTTTCGTTTGATGTTCATGCTTTTGGGTGTATAGATTTCTGCACCCAAAATTACACCCAAATTTTGATATTACCAAAGATTTTCCATGAAATATTATTTTATTAACATTCTGTATAAATCTCTATTATACAACAGATTGAACATTTATGATACTATTTGAAGGTTCAAGAGAAAGAGCCTATCTCTCTGCATAACCTTATTGTCCAAACTAATACCTCAGTCAAGGAAAACAAATCATAATGTGTTTACTCCAGTCTTGAATTTTCATTTACTTCAAATAGGATTACGTTTGCAAAGGTATGAAATCTATCTTTAACAAACAAATATTCTAAGATGTTCGGAAAAATATCCTATATTTACAAACAAAACAGTAAATTTACAGAATATTATTCTGCGCAAGACATTGAATTAAGAACGATGATAGAAGAATTGGACGCAACCGACCTGAAAATGCTGAGAATATTACAGGAAAATTCTCATCTGACAGCGAAAGAACTTGCGGCAAAGGTGAATCTTTCGCCGTCGCCAGCCTTTGAACGGCAGAAGCGACTGGAGCGAAACGGCTATATAGAAAGGTATATGGCTGTGGTAAATCCAGAGAAAGTGGGGAACAAAATTATTGTTCTCTGCAACATCCGACTGAAGCAGCACACACAGGAACTCATCGAGGAGTTTATGGAGGCCGTGCAGAGGATTGAGGAAATAACGGAATGCTACAACACCAGTGGCGATTACGATTTCCTCGTCAAGGTGTTTGCCTAGGATATGGTGGATTATCAGAATTTCCTCCTCAATACATTGGGAACATTGGAGTGTGTGGGCAGTCTGCACAGTATCTTCATTATCGGGGAAATCAAGAACACACGAGGCATTCCGATTACAAGATAGAAGTCCGAAGAAATAAAATAGAAGACCGAAAATTACAAAAAGGGATTCCGAAAAATATAAAGCAGGATTCCTAAATAGTCCCTCCTTTATATATAAGGAGGGTTGCCTGTATGTTTTCGGACGAAGTTTGTGGGCAAATCTCGTATTCTAATCAAATTCTGAAAGGTTCAGAAATCTGCCACGCTTGCGACGCTCGTCTATCATTTCCTGCAAGTGCCGCCTGCGTGTAGAGGCAATCCATCTGCGGGCAAAGATGTTCGGGATGGCAACGCCGATAGACAGACAGAGCACGATAAGTCCGGCATTGATAAGAAAATCGAACGAACGGAGGAATCCTTCCATCTCGCGTCCCATCTGAATAAATCCGAAGATGCCACGATACATAAGAATGCCCGGCACCATTGGGATAACGCTGGGGATGGAGAGCACGTGGTTCGGACTGCGCGTGGGCTGAACAAGTCGGATGGCAACGAGAGAAATGAGCGAAGCACCGACTAAAGAACCGATGATAACGCCTACTCCGAGGTCGAAGGCAAGAAAATTGCGCGCGAACATTCCCATAATGCCCAGCAACACCACGGCAGGCAGCGTGCGTCTTGGCACATTGAATATCATTCCGAAGCCCATTGCCGAAATGCCCGTTACGATGGCAGCCTCCCAATAGCTGATGGCAGGCGCAATGCTCAGCGTGGTCAGGAAGTTGTTTACCCCGCAGATGCTCACGGCAATAACGATTCCGAACGTCATCGAGGCTATCTGCACGATGGCATTCGACAGTCGTGCCAGTCCTACCAGCAGATAATTGTCGAGCATATCGTCGAGGAAATTGATGAGAGCCACGCCCGGAACAAGGAAAAGAGCGCAGCAGAGGAAAGGATGATAAGGCTTGTCCGTGAATCCTTCGGGCAGAACGAGCGTCAGCAGCCACACCGTCATCGTGCTGAGAAAAGCCGTGAGCGCAGTTACCATATACACATTGAAATTGGATTTCAGCAAGCATCCACGCACAAAGAAACCCACCCAACCGGCTATCATCGCAGGAACGAACGACGGCCAGTCGCCTCCAAACAAGACGCAGAAGCCGCCACAGCCCAAAGCTGCACCGAGCGTTACGAGCCACGCAGGGTAATCCGACTTTCCACGCGCAATCTTATCCACCACCTGTTCAAACTTACTCACGGTGTAGTCTTTCTGAATTGCCTGCCACGACAACTGACTCATTGCCGCCAGTGCCTTCATATTTATATTGTACTTGTCGGAATGCACGAATCGACTGAACGAATGCGTATCGTCGCTGTAATTCACTTTCAGCGTCCCATACAGCACATCGATGTGCAGATTTTCCTCTTCCAGTCCCAGAAAAAGTGCAATGCGCTTCATATTTCTCACAATACGGTTGGTGTCGGCAGCACTTTCCATCAGCACCATTCCCACTTTCAGCAAAATCGTCAGCTTTCTGTGTACCCTGCGTGTCTTGTCATTGAGTTGTTCTGTCTGCATTCTGGTTATATTTAGATGAAAAACTATTGCAAAGGTAGCTTTTTTATTCTGAATAACACAGGCATTTCTTAATTATAAAAGTCCTTATAAAGAATTATTTAGAATAATTACAAACTAACATTTAGATTTGCATTTATCAAAATAAAGTCTTACTTTTGCATCATAGATAAATGGCAATTTTGCCCGATACAAAACAAAAACATTACATTATGAATATCAGTTCAAAGATGCAGGAAGCATTCAGCAAGCAGATTACCGCTGAATTATGGTCGTCAAACCTTTACCTCAGTATGTCATTCTGGTTCCGCAAGGAAGGTTGGAAGGGCTTTGGCGGTTGGATGGCAAAACAGGCTGAAGAAGAAAGAGAGCACGCACTGGATATGGCAAACTATGTGCTCACCCGTGGTGGTGCAGTAACCGTTTCTGCCATCGACGCAGTTCCGACAGAATGGACAGACTGCAAGACTATCTTCGAGGAAACCTTGAAGCACGAAATGCACGTTACAGACCTCATCAACGAGTTGGCTGACGTTGCCGACGACGAGAAAGACCGTGCTTCTCAGAACTTCATTGCCAAGTATATCGACGAGCAGGTGGAAGAAGAAAAGAGCGTCAATGACATCCTCGACCTCTTCAAGCAGCTTTCAAGCCACGCCGTTGCACATATCGACAGCAAGATTTCAAAAAGCCTGATAGGATAAATTGACACGGACAAGCATTCACTTGCCTGTAAACTCTTGAATACCGACAGTTATCCTGCCGACTGAATCGAGAAAAATAAAAAGAACTAAGCACTATATTTCGTAGTGCTCAGTTCTTTTTTGCTTTAAAACACAAACATAGCAAACCTGCGATTTCAGCATTTCAATCACTCATTCCTTTAGTTTTTCTTTACATTTTATTTTTCCAATCTGGCACATTCCGGCTCTTTAATTAGCCAAAACAACCAGTCGGAAGCATAAAAATCCCTTCGTTTTTCGATTCTTTTCTTTCATTCTTCACAAAAACATCCATCATTCATCCTAAAAATGCAGCCTCATCTTCGCATTAATGCAACCTATTCTTGCGAAGAATGGAATCCGAAACCGAACAATTTCTATCCTTTTCTCTGGATTTAAGCAAAAAGATTGAGTGTAAACCTGACTACAAGATTATTTTTATACTCCACAATCTGCTAATAATCAGAAAGTTAAAAAACGACCCTCAAAACTCGCATATTTGAGACCCGTTTCCCTTCCGTTTCAAAATATCTCCTGAATTTTGAGGGTTTTATTACGTTTAATCGTAAATTTTGAGGGTAAAATAAACTTTTCTTCAATAATCTTTATTATTCCAGTAACAAGATTTATCTAAAAATGTCTGATTTAATGACAGACAAACATCAAGATTCAGCGTATCCTTTCGCAGTAGCATTCAATTCCTTTGTATGGCGTTCGTGATGCCAAATCTCAATGCTGTTGATGATGTTCTGCCATAAAATATAGCAGCCCGGACCCACGGAGGAAAGAGGATTCAGGTAGGTGTAGGCTATCCAAATGGCGAAAGCCGTGTTCTTCTGTCCCAATCCTTGACCGGACTCAACCGTGCTGTGGAAAAAATGGCCGATATAACGGCCTACGGCAAACTGAATCATACAAAGGATAAGACTGAGCAAGGCGATAAGAAGAAGGAAAGCAACCGTGGAGTCGGCGTGAACGATGTTCTTGACGGTAGTGCCTGTTACTATCATCAGCGAGCATCCCCACAGATAGAAACTGAGGTCTTTCACGCTAACGATCCATTGGTGGAGTTTGTGCAGAATGCCAAGGTGCTTTGTAATATACGCCAATATCATTGGCACAACGAGCACCATACACACTTTATAGAGAATCAGCAGGAAAGATGCAACGAATCCCATATTCGCCCCCGGCTCAATGAGTGGGAAACAGATGGGGATAAGGGCTGCACAGATGAAGTTGGAAAGGAAGGTGTAAGTGGTCATATCTTCAAGACTGCCACCGAGTTTTTGCGTAACTACGGCTGCCGCCGCGGCACACGGGCCGATGATACAGGTGAGAATGGCTTCGAGCAGAATCAATCCTTTGCCGGCAATATGGAATACGAGGATAGCTCCAACCACGATTGCAACGAAAATAACCTGAAAGATTCCCACCCAAAGATGCCATTTCACAGGTTGCAGTTTTCTGAAATCCACCTTGCAAAACGTAACATAGAGAATGAGGAACATAAACAATGGAAGAATGGCTTCGAATATGGGCTGTAAAAAGGTGGAAGCAGCATCCAGAGCAGGCGTGAAAGCAAAGAGCAGATAAGCCATTGCGCCGGTTGCCATTGACACCGGGAGTGTCCAGTTCTTCAAGAATTTTAGAATATCCATTGTTTATGAGATTTTTACAAAGGTATGAAAAAAGGTTGAAATGCCTCGAATGATGTCGATTGCATTTCAACCTTTAACGTTTATTGAAAGTTGCCGGGTCTGCAAAGATAGAACTTTGCAAATATCAGCACAACCCATTACTCCTCCTCATACTTAGCATAAGGATGATGGTTGCAGACCTTTCAGCCTGTTTCCTTGCCGACCGGCTCTCCCGTTCTTTTACAAAAGATTATCCTTTTCGATATCCTTGAAGTAACGGTAAGTGCCCACCTTGATTTCGTGGCAGGCAGCATCGTCAGCCACGATGATACCGTGCTGGTGCATCTGCAATGCGGAGATTGTCCACCAATGGTTTACAGAACCCTCGACGGCAGCCTTCAAAGCCGGTGCCTTGTGGTGTCCGTTTACGAGAATCATAACTTCGCGGGCATCCATTACAGTACCAACGCCTACGGTAAGAGCAAACTTAGGAACCTTGTTTACATCGTTATCGAAGAAACGGGAGTTGGCTATGATGGTGTCCGTGGTCAGAGTCTTCTGGCGTGTACGGCTTGTAAGGCTTGAACCCGGCTCATTGAAAGCGATGTGCCCGTCAGGGCCGATGCCTCCAATGAAGAGGTCTATGCCACCGGCTTCTTCAATCATCTTCTCATAGTTGGCACATTCAGCTTCCAAATCCTTGGCGTTGCCATTGAGAATGTGGATGTTCTCTCGAGGAATATCAATGTGATCGAAAAGATTGCGCGCCATAAAAGAGTGATAACTCTCCGGGTGGTCTTCTGCAAGACCCACATATTCGTCCATATTGAATGTCAATACATTCTGGAAACTCACTCTACCTTCCTTGTTTGCTTTCACAAGCTCAGCATACATTCCCTCTGGAGAAGAGCCTGTTGGAAGACCTAATACGAAAGGATGTTCTTTTGTTGGTTTTGCATCGTTGATGCGTTCTACTACGTGATTAGCTGCCCATTTTGACAACTTCTCATAATCTGACTCAATAATTAGTCTCATTTACTTATCTTTAAAACGTTAAATCTATAACGATGCAAAAGTAGTTTTTTCTTGAAAGAAACTAATAAAAACACCTATATTATTTATAAAAAATAACATTTCGATGAATAAAATATTTTGCTTTCGGCTTATTTCCTGTTTCCTTTTCGTACCTTTGCACTATTATAAAATAGTGCTATTTTAATGAAGGAATTTGTTATATCTGAAGTCAAGGCAGAAACAGCTGTCCTCGTTGGATTAATAACGCAGGAACAGGACGAAGCCAAGACAAAAGAATACTTGGACGAGCTTGAGTTTCTGGCAGACACGGCGGGAGCTGTTACTGTCAGAAGATTTACGCAACGCGTAGGCGGTCCGAATATGACCACTTACGTGGGGAAGGGAAAGCTCGAAGAAATAAGAGATTATATAAAGGAAATGGAAGACAACGAAGAGCCGATTGGTATGGTAATCTTCGACGACGAACTGTCTGCCAAGCAGCTTCGCAACATAGAAGGCGAACTGGGTGTGAAGATTCTCGACCGTACTTCCTTGATTCTCGATATTTTTGCTATGCGTGCGCAGACTGCCAATGCAAAAACGCAGGTGGAACTGGCGCAATATCGCTATATGCTTCCACGATTGCAGCGATTGTGGACTCACTTGGAACGTCAGGGAGGTGGCTCCGGTTCGGGTGGAGGAAAAGGTTCGGTGGGTCTTCGAGGTCCCGGCGAGACGCAATTGGAAATGGACCGTCGTATCATTCTCCAACGTATGACGCTTCTGAAACAGCGACTGGTGGAGATAGACAAACAGAAAGTTACTCAGCGAAAGAACCGCGGACGCTTGATTCGCGTGGCTCTGGTGGGCTATACGAACGTGGGAAAGTCTACCATAATGAATCTTCTTTCCAAAAGTGAGGTGTTTGCCGAGAACAAACTCTTTGCAACACTGGACACCACAGTGCGTAAGGTTGTGTTGGAAAATCTTCCTTTCCTCTTGGCTGATACGGTGGGATTCATCCGTAAGTTGCCAACAGATTTGGTGGATTCGTTCAAATCTACCCTTGACGAGGTAAGAGAAGCAGACCTGTTACTGCACGTTGTTGATATCTCTCATCCTGATTTTGAAGAACAGATACAGGTGGTAAATCAGACCTTGACCGACCTCGAGTGCTCGGATAAGCCATCAATGATTATCTTCAACAAGATTGATAATTACACTTGGGAGGAAAAAGAAGAAGACGATCTGACTCCACCGACAAAAGAAAATATATCTCTTGCAGAACTGAAAAAGACGTGGATGGCAAAGCTGAATGAAGACTGCCTGTTCATCTCTGCGAGAGAAAAAGACAATATAGATGAGTTTAGAGATATTCTATATAAAAAGGTAAGGGAACTTCACGTACAGAAATATCCCTATAACGATTTCTTGTATAATGTCGATATCGACGAATAAACTTAGACTCAATTTAAAAGAAATAATTTATGGAATTTAGACCATTAACAGAAGAAGAAATTCGTATATTTGAAAACAATAGTTGTTGGGCGGAAGATTGGAACAGAGTGTTGGTAGCGAGCGAAGGCTTCCAACCCAAGTTCTTCCACCGTGTAATGTTCTACGGCGATATTCGTCTTGGCAGATTTGAAAAGAACGTAGAGGTTACAAAGGGCTTCGTGAAGCATTCCGGCATCAACGATGCAACGCTGCGCAATGTTTCGGTCGGCAACAACTGCTTGATAGAAAAAATCGGAAATTACATCAACAATTATTCCATTGGCGATGATTGCGTGATTACGAATATCTCTGTATTGGAAACAACTGAGGGTGCAACTTATGGAGAGGGTAATCTCATTTCCGTGTTGAATGAGGTGGGCGATGGAAACCTTATTTCTTTCCACGACCTGAACAGCCAGTTTGCTGCATTTATGGTAAAGCACTTTACCGATAAGGACTTGAAGAATGCGATTCGTCGTCTTATCTCTGAAGAGCTTACCCGCACCAGCCACGATTGCGGTACTATTGGAAACAATGTAAAAATAACGAATACAAAAGAAATTACCAATACTATCATTCAGGATAATTGTGAGATTTCCGGTGCTGCACGATTGAGCGACTGTACGATTCTCAGTTCGCCGAATGCAAGTGTATATATAGGTACTGGTGTTATTTGTGAGAATACGATTATCAGCGACGGCACAAGTGTCATCAACAGCGTGAAGATGCAGGACTGTTTCGTGGGGGAAGCCTGCCATATTGCCAACGGATTCACGGCTTCGCAGAGCGTATTCTTTGCCAATTCATATATGTCGAACGGCGAGGCTTGCGCTGCATTCTGCGGTCCTTTCAGTGCTTCGCACCATAAGAGTTCGCTGCTTATCGGTGGTATGTTCTCGTTTTATAATGCAGGTTCGGCAACCAACTTCTCCAACCACGCATACAAGATGGGACCAATGCACTGGGGAATATTGGAAAGAGGAACGAAGACGGCGAGCGGCAGCTACGTGCTGATGCCGGCAACCATCGGTACCTTCTCTGTTTGTTTCGGCAAACTGATGCACCATCCCAACACGCAGGCATTGCCATTCTCTTACTTGATTGCTTATGGCGACATAATGTATCTTGTTCCCGGTCGCAACATCACTACGGTTGGGCTCTACCGCGACATCCGTAAATGGCCAAAGCGCGATATGCGTCCACAGGAATCTCAGAAGAGTATCGTAAATTTTGACTGGCTGTCGCCGTTCTCTGTCGGAGAGGTTATCCGTGGAAAGAAGATTCTTGAGAATCTGAAACAGGCCAGTGGCGAGAATGTTTCCAGCTACAACTTCCACGAATACGTTATCAACGCATCAAGCCTGAAGAAAGGCATCAAGTATTATGACATCGCTTTGCGAATCTATATGGGCGCAGTATTGAAGCGTGCCAACAAATGGGGCTTCTTCGGTAAACCGGAAACGGAAATAGGTATTGGAAAATGGAATGACCTGTCAGGTCTTCTGCTCCCCGAAAGCGAGGAGCTCCGTCTTTTGGACGACATCAAGAACGGAACTTTGGAAACTGTTCAGGAAGTTTTGGACCGATTCACGGAAATCAATGATAATTACAGAAAGTATCAGTGGGCTTGGACTTATCGTTTGATTCTCGACTACTATGGCATAAAGGAGATTACCGATGCCGATGCTGCGAAAATCAAGGAAGACTATATAGAAGCCCGACGTGCTTGGATTGCCGAGATTCGCAAGGATGCCGAGAAAGAATTCAATATGGGCGACGTGGAAGAAGAAGTGTTTACCGACTTTGTAACAAAGCTCGATCACGAAATAGATTACGAGGAATAAATTAACATTCCAATGGCTGCAAGGAGCAAATGGCTTCTTGTGGTCTGAGGAATAATTATATAAAACTAAATGTAATATTATGCTTAAAAACCTAATTTTTGGAAAACTAAGTATGAGTCTGCTGCTTCTGCTCGGAGTAGTTGGCGTGAAAGCACAGACTTATACCTACGAGAGCGTGCCTAACGACCCGATGAAGACACGCATCTACACATTGAAGAATGGTTTGAAGATTTACCTGAGTGTAAACAAGGAGAAACCACGTGTGCAAACTTACATCGCTGTTCGCACGGGTAGCCGAAACGACCCTGCCGAAACAACGGGTTTGGCTCACTATCTTGAACACATTATGTTCAAGGGAACAGAGAAATTCGGTACATCCAACTATGAGGCTGAACGCCCTTACCTAAAGGAAATTGAAAACCTCTACGAAGAATATCGCCATATCACTGACCCTGCAAAGAGAAAGGTATGGTATGCAAAGATTGACTCTGTATCACAGTTGGCTGCAAAGTACAACATTCCCAATGAATACGACAAGCTGATGGCTGCTATCGGTAGTCAGGGTACAAACGCCTATACATCAAACGATGTTACCTGCTACGTGGAAAACATTCCGAGCAACGAACTGGAGTCTTGGGCAAAGGTACAGAGCGACCGTTTCCAGAATATGGTTGTCCGTGGTTTCCACACGGAATTGGAAGCTGTTTATGAGGAATACAATATGGGATTGACCAGCGACAGCCGCAAGATGTATGCCGCATTGATGGCAAAACTGTTCCCTAACCATCCTTACGGTACACAGACAACGATTGGTAGAGGTGAGCATTTGAAGAATCCTTCCATTACCAATATTATGAATTACTACCACAGATACTACGTTCCGAACAATGTTGCCATTTGTCTTGCCGGCGATTTGGACCCTGACAAGACCGTTGCTACTATCGAAAAGTATTTTGATTCTTGGAAGAAGAGCGACAATTTAAGCGCACCTCAATATGGACCACAGCCCAAATATACTGTTCCCGTAGACACGACAGTAGTTGGTTTGGAAGCAGAGAACATATATCTCGGCTGGAGAGCAAAGGCAGGCAACTCTCTTCAGGCAGACACATTGAACATTATCAGCGATTTGCTGAGCAATGGCCGTGCAGGTATCTTCGACCTGAACCTCAATCAGAAGATGAAGTTGCAGTCGGCAGGTGCAGGTTTTTCTGAACTCAATGATTATTCTATGTTCATTGCACTGGGTGCTCCGAAGCAAGGTCAGAGTCTAGAAGAGGTAAGAGATTTGATTTTGGCTGAAATTGAAAAGCTGAAGAAGGGCGATTTCTCTGATGATTTGCTGCCATCAGTAATCAACAACTACAAACGCAGATATTATCGCAGCCTCGACAACAACGAATCTCGTGCAAATGCTTTCGTAGATGCCTTCATCAACAACATAGACTGGAAACAGAGTGTAGACAAGATTGACCGTATTTCCAAACTCACCAAGGCTGATATCGTGAGCTTTGCCAACCGTTTCTTCGACAACGGATACGCTTGCATCTACAAGAAGCAAGGCACAGACACCAGTATTCAGAAAGTGGACAAGCCAAAGATTACCCCAATTCCAACAAACAACGACAAGCGTTCTGCCTTCCTCGATGAGATAGCCAACCATAAGGTTGAGCCTATTCAGCCTTCATTCGTTGATTTCAACAAGGATATGGCTAAGGGACAGACAAAGAAAGGCTGGCCGATTCTCTATAAGAAGAATACACAGGACGACCTTTTCACGCTCTATTTCCAGATTCCTTTCGGCGAAGAAAGCGACCTTCTCCCCGGCTATGCTGCAATGTACATAGACTATCTTGGTACAGACAAGATGACAAACGAGCAGATCAAGCAGGAGTTTTACAAGCTTGCGTGCGACTATTCTATCGGTCAGAGCAAGGATGAGACTTATATCGTATTAAGTGGTTTGAACGAAAACCTCCCACAGGCTCTTTCACTTCTCTACAACTGTATTGAAAATGCAAAGGTTGATAAAGACGCATACAATAAAGCTGTTGAGCTGCTGATTAAGTCCCGTAAGGACAACAAGGCCGATCAGGATGAAAACTTCAGTGCTTTGTTCGATTACGGTATGTATGGTTCTTACAATGCTACACGCAATATCCTCAGCGAAGAGCAGTTGAAGGCAATGGATCCGCAAATGCTTCTTAACTCTTTGAAGAAGTTAAAGAACTACAAGCAGACTGTGCTTTACTATGGTCCTTCTTCAATGCAGGAATTGGACAAACTCATCACAAAAACCATCAAGGCTCCAAAGAAGTTTGCAAAACTTCCTGAAGCTAAGCCTTATGTAACCGAAACAACACCAAAGAATGAAGTTCTCATTGCTCCTTACGATGCAAAGAACATCTATATGGTTCAGTTCCACAACGAAAACAAGGAATGGTCGGCTGACAATGCTGCCGTAATCTCATTGTTCAATGAGTATTTCGGTGGTGGTATGAACTCTATCGTATTCCAAGAAATGCGCGAAGCACGTGCTTTGGCTTATTCCGCAAGCGCACGCTACCGCACTCCAAGCCGTTTGGAAGATAAAGAAAACTTCTTTACCTACATCATTACACAGAACGATAAGATGATGGATTGTGTGAAGCAGTTCAATGAATTGCTCGATAACGTCCCTGTTCGTCAGGCAAACTTCGATTTGGCTAAGCAGAGCCTGACAAAGAGCCTTGCTTCTTCACGCACAACCAAGTTCAGTGTCCTTACTGCTTATCAGGCAACACAGAAACTCGGACTGAGTTACAGTTTGGCAGAGAAGATTTACAACGACCTTCCACGCATCCAACTTCAGGACATTATCAACTTTGAGAAAGCCAATATGGCCAACAAGCCCTTTAAGTATCTCATCCTTGGTAATGAAAAGGAACTCGATATGAAGGCATTGGAAAAGATTGCTCCTGTGAAACGCGTAACCACAGAGGAAATCTTTGGTTATTAAAATGAGAACAGTGAGTGGACAAGTTGGCAAGGATATGATTTCGCAGTCTGGTCTTCGCTTGTCCACTCATTTATATACACAAGATTCAAAGACATTATTTAATATTTAACAAAACCCTGAAACCTTCATAAAGGGAGGCGTCCTCAAACTTTCAGGAAGGTTTTCAGGTACGTAAACTATGGCCGAATTCAAATATGCCCCGATGTTTCAGTTGGGCAAGGATGACACAGAGTACAGACTATTATCCAAAGAAGGTGTCTCAGTAGCTAATTTCGAGGGACAAGAGATAGTTAAGGTTGCGCCGGAAGCACTTACCTTGCTCGCTCAGCAGGCATTCCACGATTGTGAATTTCTGCTCCGTCGTGCCCACAATGAGCAGGTTGCCAAGATTCTTACCGACGATGACGCATCAGAAAACGACAAGTATGTAGCACTTCAGTTCCTCCGTAATGCAGAAACTGCTGCAAAAGGAGTACTTCCTTTCTGTCAGGATACGGGTACTGCCATTATCCACGGCGAAAAAGGACAGCACATCTGGACTGGTTTTGAAGACGAGGAAGCATTGTCTCGTGGTGTTTTCAACACATTTACCGAAGAAAATCTCCGTTATTCACAGAACGCTCCGTTGAATATGTACGATGAGGTAAACACTAAGTGCAACCTTCCGGCACAGATTGACATCGAGGCTACCGAAGGTGCAGAGTACAAGTTCGTGATGGTGGCTAAAGGTGGCGGCTCTGCCAACAAGACCTACTTCTACCCAATGACCAAGGCTACCATTCAGAACGAAGGTACACTCGTTCCTTTCCTCGTGGAAAAGATGAAGAGTCTCGGTACGGCGGCCTGTCCTCCTTACCATATATGTTTTGTAATCGGTGGCACATCAGCAGAAAAGAATCTTCTTACTGTCAAGTTGGGCAGCATCAAATATTACGATAATCTTCCGACAACGGGCGATGAAACCGGCCGTGCCTTCCGCGATATAGAACTGGAGAAAAAGATTCTGAAAGAAGCTCAAAAGATAGGTCTTGGCGCGCAGTTCGGAGGAAAATATCTTGCTCACGATATCCGCATCATCCGTCTGCCACGCCACGGTGCAAGCTGTCCTATCGGTATGGGCGTTTCTTGCTCTGCCGACCGTAATATCAAGGGCAAAATCAACAAAGACGGGATCTGGTTGGAGAAAATGGATACAACCCCCGGCGAACTTATCCCTGAAGAATATCGCAAGCCGGGCGAAGGTGCAAAGGGCATTGAAATCGACCTTGACAAGGGGATAGATGCCGTTTGTGCCGAACTTACCAAATATCCGGTTTCCACACGTGTCAATTTGAAGGGTTCAATCATTGTTGCCCGCGACATCGCCCACGCTAAGCTCAAGGCTCGTTTGGATGCAGGCGAGGAACTCCCACAATATTTCAAGGATTATCCAGTGCTCTATGCCGGTCCTGCCAAGACTCCTAATGGTTTGCCTTGCGGTTCAATGGGTCCGACAACAGCCAACCGTATGGATCCTTACGTAGATGAGTTTCAGGCAAACGGAGGTTCGCTCGTTATGATTGCGAAGGGCAACCGTACACAGGAAGTTACAGATGCCTGCAAGAAGCACGGTGGTTTCTATCTTGGAACTATTGGTGGCGTTGCTGCCGTACTTTCACAGAGCAGCATCAAGAGCATTGAATGTGTTGAATATCCTGAACTCGGTATGGAAGCAGTCTGGAAGATTGACGTTGAAGACTTCCCTGCATTCATCCTCGTAGACGACAAGGGCAACGACTTCTTCAAGCAGTTGAAGCCGTGGACAGGATGCCCAAAGCGATAACACAAAAGACAGGCTAACAAGTTAAAGACAAAGTGGCAAAGGAATATTATTTCAGTTCCAATGCCGCTTTGTCTTTTTTTATTTCTTTGCTTACAAACGGATTTTTTCAGGCTTCTTGGCATCTTGAGACCTCTGCAAAACCCTATGTGCTCAAAAACGTCATACTTGATTATCAATAAGTTATATATTTCAAAGTCTTCTGCAAAAGGACTTTTGCAGAGGTCTCATCTTGTGCCTTGAAAAAAGTTTTTATCAGCAAGCGTTCCTAAAGACATTATCCAAGTTTCAGAGACAATACTACTGACAACTCCTAAGAAATCTTTCAAAACACGAAAAGAATTTACATAATACGCTCAGGAACAGAAATATCCTATTATCATAAACTACTGATTGACAATTATTTACAAATACATCTTATTAGCAATGTAATCTTTGCACAAATGAGATGCATTTTTCGTACATTTGCATCGTATTTGTGCGAAGATTGCAATACAAGTATGCGAGCGTTATTTTTTCACAGTACCTTAAACTGAAAATATTTTACAAACAGACAGTCTCTGATTTCAAGAAAGAGAAAACAGACGAGCAAAGTTCAGAGCTATGTCTGCCTCTTTAAGCAATCAAATTCAAATCTTCACATAAAAAGAAACACAATATTTAGAACTGCTTGTCCACAGCCTCAATGGTCATAATATCCGATAGGATTCCTGTCATTTTCAGCCCAGTAAATCATAAAACGATTATATCGCCTTAGAATGAATGGCTCTTCCCAGCCATTATAATTCCATACAATAAATTTCTGATAATATAATCCTCCACTATGTTCGCTATATGCTATCTCGTCAATTATCAAATCATTGTTTTTCATAGATATCTTGAATTTCCATCCTTTTTTATAACCTTGCCCAGCCATAAAGGAAAGGCAGAAGTCAGAATCATCATCGCTATCTTTAACAATGGTCTCATAAAAAATCAAAGCACCATCTTCTAAAACAGATAAATTAGAAATAACATTATCATATAGCTTCCATTTGCCTTTATGGTAAATCAAAAGTAAACGGTCTGCATAAATCCGCAATGAATCGACAACATCTTCTTGCTTTCTCTGTGATGGAGAAAATACAAACACCTCATAATCGCGCCGTATTTTACACGAATCTACAAGTTCATAATAATCCGAAACATTAAGTTGCCTGTTTACCCTATAAAACTTTTGATTGGACGCTCCTATTATTTTAACCGTATCATTGTGCAAAACCACAGGACGCTTAATATGGTTTACTGCATAGATTTTTTTGCTTCCCTCTTGAGTGGTGAGTTGTAAGCGCACACTTTTATGGCACTCTTCGAAGAAATCCACATCATAAATTCTCAATTCTTTATCAATTGGCGTAATACCATCAACTGTAAACCCTACTGTCCCTTTAAAGAGTACTACATCCAGTTCATTCCAGCCATACATTGTTTCATAAGACACGTCACCACAACAATATTTACTTAAAACCTTGCTTAACATCTCATTATACACTTCAATATAGCCTGGTATACTTTCTTTTTGTACTCTTAAATACAGCTGATTAATTTCATCATAAAACTTTCGAATAAATATTTCATCAGTTTCCTCAATCTTCTCTAAAACCTGACTAAATGTTTCGCAAGGAATAAAAGCCATTAAAAACAAAAGAATTATTAATAATTTTCTATACATAATGTCTTAAAATTATTTCAGAAAGTCAAGCAAATATATTGCTATAAAGCAAAGGTAGCATTTTTTGCAATAACATTTGCATTGAATGGAATTTATTTAATATGAGTTCGACGAATTGTAAATCCTTGTATATTTGTCGATTAGCGAAATTTGTTGTAACTTTATAGTGCTAAAATAAAAGAAATACAAACAAAAATCGCTATGATTACCGAAGACAAAGTTACTGAAATATTTTGTATGGCAGATGACTTCTACAAGTTTTTTGATGTAATGATGGCAAAATATACGCTAAAACCGGTTAACAAGAGGAAGTATCACCGTGATTCCACCATGTCAAAGGCAGAAATCATGTTGATTATGATTCTCTTTCACGATTCGAGCTATCGCTGCCTGAAGCATTTCTATCTTAAAAAGGTGTGCAAGCACCTGCGACATCTGTTCCCCGAGGTTGTCTCGTACAACCGTTTTGTAGAATTGGAAAGGAAGGTCGCCATCCCATTGGCTTCGTTTATCAAGAAGGTTCTCTTGGGGAAATGCACAGGCATCAACTTTGTTGACAGTACCCTACTTCGCGTCTGCGGGAACCAGAGAATACACATTTACAGGGTGTTCTGGGACATTGCCCAAAGGAGGAAATGCAAATGAAAAGTAGGCGTAATGGACATTTGGTAGGCTGGATTATCCAGCCTACTTTTTCGTATTGAGAAACCCGTCAATAAATTTCTTCTTATTTCTTTCATTCAGCCCGTTGTGATTTAGTAATGCCCTTTTGATTTGTGCGTTAAATCCTTCCAAACGGTTTGTCGTATTAGGAATGTTCAATTCAGGATGTTCCTCATAGGTAAAGAGCCATTTGAGATGCGTTCTCATAGAGCGTCTTGCCGTTCTTAGCCTTCTGTGCGTATAGGTGTTTTTCCCGGATACCAACACCGTTCTTTCATTGAGAAAATCCTCCCTGGCCTCACACCATTTGTTAAACAGCGATATAAACTCATTTTTCTTCATCGGGAACATACTCTGTACTAATTTCAGCAACTCTATACCGGCAGTCAGATGTGGGGCTTTCGTGAGTAACCTCCTTATTATCTGCAACTGATGGAACTGGCACATCTGTGCAGGATAGGAGTTTACAGCTTGCAGGAGTCCTGTGTGCCCGTCACATACGACTGCCTTTATTTCTGTTCCAAACTCTTCTATATGGTTGAGTCCGCCAAGATAATCCCTGTCCGTTTCGTTCCTGACATACTTGCGATGAAGTATCTTTCCGGATTCCGCATCCATAAACAACATAACACCAAAGCTGCGGGAGAAGTATGTCGTATCAATGATGATGACGGCTGACTCGGGATAGACAGGACTGTAACTGTCCGCTACCAATCCCAGATGGCGGCGTATTGCCCGCTCTGAACATTTGTGGATAATGGCCAGCTCTGAAACGGTCCGTTTATCAGTCAGATATTCGTTCCAAAGGGTTATGTCTTTAATGCGTTTTCCCCCTTGGAATTGTTTACCACAGTCCCGACAACTGTACATTTGGAAGCCGCGCCGATGACCGTTCTTTTTAACATTTGAGCCGTTACAGAATATGCAGTTTTTTTATTCATAAGTTTTCAAATGCTGCAAAGATAATAAATAAAGGACATTCGGAAGGTTTCAGCCTACCAAATGTCCATTACGCCGAAAAGTACAAGAAAAAGAACAACAGATGTATCAGGAGAGGGATTAGACTATGCAGAGACGAGTTTACGAGTGGACAAGGGAACAAGTGGACGAGGAGACAAGAGGGTTAGTTTACAAGTTCACAAGCGAACGAGAGAACAAGGAGATTACTTCGTGCGCCCAATAGAAATAACATCAAAGTAGGATTGAAACGCTATGATAGAATTGGAAATCTCCTCGTCCACTTGTTCCCTCGTCCACTCGTCCACTTGTAAACTTGTAAACTCGTTCCCTCGTCCACTCATTAAAATATCTCAAGTGCAATGGCAGCACAGGCTTCAGCATCGGCAAGGGCGTGATGATGAGCCTTGAGATTGTAGCCACATCGTTGAGCGATAACATCGAGGGTGTGCCTGCCTCCGGGCCACACCTTGCGCGATTGCTGGAGCGTGCAGAGGAAAGGATAATCTGGATAGTCCATCTGATAGCAACGTAAGACGGCTTTCAGGCAGCTTTCGTCGAATGCCTTGTTGTGAGCCACCAAGGGCAGCCCCTCGAGCTTTGGCGCAATCTTTTCCCATACACGGGGAAAGACCTCCGCGTTGTCGGTGTCTCGGCGTGTCAGTCCGTGAACCTGCGTACACCAGTAAGTGTAGTAGTTAGGCTCGGGCTGTATGAGCGAATAGAATTTCTCTGCGATTGCTCCATCGCGGACTATCACTACGCCCACCGAACAAACGCTGGTGCGTTCTCCGTTGGCTGTTTCAAAATCTATTGCTGCAAAATTTCTAAGCATAATTGGAGAAGTAAGGGGACAAGGGGACGAGAGGACGGGGTTACAAGGGGACAAGGAGACAAGTTTACAAGGAAACGAGTAGACGAGAAAACAAGTTTACAAGGAAACCGGTTTATTAAGAAACAAGTTTGCAAGGGAACGAGGGGAGGATAAGGCTGTAAGGGAATGAGGGAACAAGGAGACAAGAGAACAAGGAAGTTTCTTATTTCATCATAGCGTTTCAGCTCTACTTTGATGTTATTCCATCAGGCGCACGAAGCAATCTCCTTGTTCACTCGTTCAGTTGTGAACTTGTCTACTTGTAAACTTGTTCACTTGTAAACTCGTCCACTTCCATTATTCCAAGCATCCTATTATCTCAGACACGGATTGGCAACCGTGGTTGTCGAGCCATTCGTTGATGCCGTCGCGCACCTTGATAGTAACCTGAGGGTCTACGAAATTGGCCGTCCCTATCTGTACTGCCGTCGCACCTGCCATAAGAAACTCTATTGCATCTTCGGCCGTGGAAATGCCACCTAAGCCCACGACCGGTATCTTTACAGCCTTTGCCACGTCGTAAACCATTCTGACGGCTACGGGCTTGACAGCCGGACCGGAAAGTCCTCCGGTGCGAATGCTGAGACGGGGCTTGCGCTTCTCTATGTCGATGGCCATTCCCATAAGGGTGTTGATGAGGGAAACGGAGTCGGCTCCCTCGTCTTCGCACGAACGGGCAATGCTTGCAATATCCGTAACGTTGGGGGAAAGCTTCACGATGAGTGTCTTGTGATAGCGTTTGCGCACTTCGCGTACCACCGACGACGCACCGGAGCAGGTTACGCCGAAAGCCATTCCTCCTTCCTTCACGTTCGGACAGGAAATATTCAGCTCTATGGCAGGGATATGCTCTAAGTCGTTGAGCCGTTCGGCAGCCGCGGCATAGGTGTCCACGGAGTGCCCGCTCACGTTCACGATGATGTTTGTGCCTATCTTGCTAACCTCGGGATAGATGTGTTCAATGAAATAATCCACGCCCTTGTTCTGCAATCCCACACAGTTCAGCATTCCGTGAGCAGTCTCCACCATACGGGGATAGTCGTTTCCCTCGCGTGGATGAAGCGTGGTTCCTTTCACTATAATGCCTCCCAGTTCATCTAACGGCACGAAATCCTTAAACTCTAAACCATATCCAAACGTGCCGCTGGCAGTCATTACCGGATTCTTTAGCTTTAAACTATTTATCTTTACATTTAAATCAGCCATTGATTATCATTTTTATTTACAAATATAAAGGATTATGATTGCAAAAAGGAACTACCAGAGCAGTCTGTCTATATCGAAAACCGGTCCTTCTGTACAAGCGCAGAGATTGCCCTCCGTGGTCTTTTCTACACAACAGAGACACGCACCCAGTCCGCAAGCCATCAGATTCTCCAGAGAGGCCTCGCAATAGACGCCGGCAGTACGGGCAAATTTCACAACTGCCATCATCATTGGCTTCGGACCACAAGTGGAAATCTGCGTGAACTGGCATTTATTGAGCACGGAATGATTGGTAACGAAGCCTTTTTCTCCCATCGAACCGTCTTCCGTTGTTACATATACTTCGCCGTATTTTCGGAACTCATCAAGTTCCAAAAGGTCTTTCTCCGTTCTCGCACCGAGCAAAAAAGAGACTTCTGCACCAAAATCTTTAATCTGTTTACCAAAATAAAGAAGTGGAGCAACGCCTACGCCACCTCCTACCAAAAGGATTTTGTCGGTCTGTTTCTTCGGAGGAGTAAAACTATTCCCCAAAGGCAATACGCAATTAAGCATATCACCCTCCTTCAACGAGCCGATAGCCCGGGTTCCGTCGCCGATTGTCGCAACCAAAAGCCACAGCTCATTGCGCTCACGATCTACAAAATTAACTGAAATTGGACGACGAAGATAAGTAGAAGGAGAGCCGTCCACTCTTACTTCCACAAACTGACCGGGAAGCATTTCGGGCAACGGCGCATCTTGTGTTAGCTTTAAAAGCACATTCTTTTCATTCAGATGCTCGGCCGAAACAACCTTCAAGTCTATGACATACTTCTGCATTTTGATGTGTATATTAGAAAATCTTGCTGAAATGATAAGGGTAAGGTTGCAAAGAGCAAGAAGCCGATACGCCAAACCACTTATCGTCTTTGCAAAGATACACAAAATATCGTATCAACAATAATCAATGGCCACTTATTAATTATAAGTCTGAATAAAAACAGAACTGCACAGAGGCTACCAACAAAGCCAAACGACAGATATAAAGGTTTAGGATTGAAAAAATAATGCCATTATGGCAGAGTTTCGCAAGAATATTTACAAGATAAAAGAAACAGATTCGTAAAACAACATACCTTAGCTATATAATAATAAGAAACAGAATCAAAAACTGATGATGGCAAATTGCCACCATCAGTCCTGCCCACTTCATTTTAAGTAAATGAGATTGTTTTTAGATTTGAAATATATTTGCCATACCCAAGAACCAATCTTGCGATATGGCAAGCATATCTTTGCCCCAAATTAAAAATGATTCTTACAACAAGGTAAAAACATCTTGCTCTTGTAATTACATCATCTTACTTTTTAGGCACAAATGTTTCCCAAGTCTGGTCGTCAAAGAATATACGTATCTCTGTGATATTTCTTTTAGGTTTGTCAATATATTTTATCTCCGTTCGGGGAATATTATTTATTGTATTCGCAACACCGTGTGCATTTGTCCGTTCCGAACCTTGAAAAGGTAGGGGAGCAGTTTCGATATCTCCGAAAAGATTTTTCCCTTCAAAAGGCGCAGACATATCCAATGATGCGTCTGTGTTTTCCTTTTGGTCGTTGAACATAGTCCCTGTACCATACATCAGCCAGTCAAGACTAATCTTTGGATACTTACTCTTTATGGCTTCAACAGTATTTAGTGTAGGTTTTGTTCTACCATTAAAAATACTGCTCAACGATGCAGACGATATTCCTATGAAATCTGCAAAAGTTTGCTGGGTCATATGCTGACTTTCCATCAGCTGTTTTATTCTATTTATCATACGAAATGAGTCCTAAAAGGCTTTAGTAGCCATCCATTGATGTTTTTACAAAGGTAAAATAATATTTTTACATAACAAAATAATTATAGAACAAATATCATTTTGCAAATTTGCATTTACGTATCCACAATTCAAAATAATATATTTCAAATAGTGTGCAATTTATGTTTACAAATACAAATCTAAATACACGAACAAAACCTATATTAAAGTAGTTTTAAAGGGTAACTCTATAAAATATTGATTATTAATAAGGAGTTACACGTGTTTACTATTCTAAATATCCATTTATGCATTAATTATATTAACAAATTACTTGCTTAGGCAGAAAACACTCTTATAAACAAGTATAAATCGCTGGAAATCAGTATATAATATAATGTGTAAAATGTTTGTATAAAAACTCATTAGGGTTTTAAAACCCACAAATCAACATTTACAAATATATATTTCAAAAGACAAGTGCAGTTTAAAGTCATTTAATAATACGTTTACAAACAAAAATCATTTTAAAGTTTTAATTGTTTAAAAGAGAAAATCACAAACGATGTAAACTATAATAAGTCTTAAACGTAAATTTAAGGAAATAAGAATTATCGAAAAAGACCATTTTTTCAATATTTCGAAGCGAGGGTAAAGTTGCTCAAAAATACGCGAGTTTTGAGAGTATTAAATGCAGCTAAGTAGCCTGTTATTAGTTATTTAAGCTAAAAAAACGCCCTTTTAAAAGCTCTGATTCTAGCTCAAAAAAGGGCGATTTTTAGGTATTTGGGGGTGTTTTGGATGAATTTTGAGTTGGTTTTTCGTGGATTTTTTAATGAAAAATGAAGAAAATAAGCTCTTTCATCAATTCTCCAGCACCTGTATTAGGATTATCCAGACCTTTACTCTTCGCATCAGTCTCTCTAATCTTTGAAATTATATCCATCGTTTTACGTGCAGAATAGTTTTTCAAACCAGCAAAATAGTCCTTGGCTCCCCAACTGGATTTCAAATCCAGTGCTGCTGCAATGTCATTTTCGGAGCTATTTTTCGGAGCATAATGAACAATCATCAGATTTTGAAAGTAAGAAAACAGCAACGGGATAAAAGAGTAAAGCGAACCAGCCTTCGGATTTTTGTCAAAATAATTCACAATCTGATTTGCCTTGAAAACATTCCGATTCACTATTGCATCGCGAAGTTCAAAAGCATTGAACTCCTTGCTCACTCCAATCTCTCTTTCCACGATTTCGGGAGTTACTCTCCTATCGTCATTGGAAAGCGAAAGAATTACTTTTTCCAACTCAGATGTGAGTCTACTCAAATCTGCTCCAACGTGGTCGGCAATCATCTGGCAAGACTTTGGATCTATCGCAACATTTTTCTGTTTCAGAAAATTCTGGATAAAATCGCCAAGCTGATATTCTCTCAGTTTTTTGCTCTCGAAAACTATTCCAACCGACTGTGCCAAACTGACAGCTTTTTTGCGAGCATCAATTTTGCCGTTTTTATGACACCAAACAAGAATTGTTGATTTTACCGGATTTTTGAGATACTTCTCAAGTGCTTCCAAAGATCGGATATTTTGCGCTTCCTTCACAATAATCACTTGATATTCGGACATCATCGGAAAACGGCGAGCCATATCAGCAATCTGCACAGCCGAAACATCTGATCCGAAACAGACCGTCATATTGAAATCCTGTTCTTCCGGACTCAAAACATTATTAGCAATATAATCCGAAATCTGATCGATATAATAAGATTCCTCACCCATCAGTATATAAATAGGTGAAAACTTGCGAGCTTTCAGGTCGTTCATTATTCCCTGAAAAGTTGTTCCTTGTTTTGCGGGCATTGACTTTTTTATTAACTTTGCATCAAACAAAAAGCATAGAAAAATCAAGAAAAGTTCTCCATTTCGCATTTGCTTTCTGCATCTATGCAAAGTTAATAGAATAATAAGAAAATACAAAATTTTGATTGGCTTTAAATTTCCATTTAAAATTCAAGAAGCGTGAAACCGAATATGATTCAACTAAATCTTCCACCTTATAATATAAGGATACAAGAGCAAAACGGACAACGGAAAATCTTTGATATTCTGCGAAGAAAATATCTTGTGCTCACTCCCGAGGAATGGGTGCGCCAGCATTTCATCCATTTTCTCATCAACCACAAAGGTTATCCCACTACCCTGCTCGCCAATGAAATTCCACTGAAAATTGGCGACAAAACTATTCGTGCTGACAGCGTTTTATACAATCGCGAACTTAAACCGATTATGATTATAGAGTACAAAGCTCCACACATTCAACTCACACAAAAGGTTTTCGACCAGATTTCAACCTACAATCTCCTACTCCACGTAGACTATCTCGTAGTCTCGAATGGTTTAGATACCTATATCTGCAAAATGGATTACGACAAGCAGTCTTACACTTTCTTAGAAGAGATACCAGATTATCAAAATATTTGACAAATATAATCCGAAATCAACCCCAAATACAGTAAAAATAATTTACGTTTATAACTCATTTACGCTAATAATAATCATAAAACATAGCTTTTAAAAAGACTGAAAATCATCTCCCTTTTCGCTCATTCACTCAAAGAATCTGCATAATAAATTCAGCAGAAAAACATCCAAATTTCAGCGTGATAAATACACGGTTTGCAAGTAACCGAAGAATGCGTTGCAATCTTCGCAAGAATGGACTGCGTTTTTGCGAAGAATGGAACGCAATCTTCGCAAAAATGAAAATAAAGATTTTACTAATTGATTATCAGATACTTATGAATAATTTACCAATCACTCAAAAATATAGAAAAACATACCCAAATACCATCGTAATTTATACAGAACGATTTTCCTAAAATAGAGAAAACGATTCGTATCAGAACATAAAAACGCTACATTTTTTGAACCAAACATTTCTTTATTTCAAATAATGGCATTATCTTTGTCCTAAACCTCAGAGATTTCAAGCTCAAATCAGGAGGTCAGAACATCAATTGAAGTAATCATCACACAACAATATAGATAAAATGGCAACAGGAAAATGGATCGGAGGAGCACTTGGATGGATTCTCGGAGGAGGCAGTATTCTCGGTGCAATAGTGGGATTCTGCATCGGCAGCTTGCTCGACGACGCATCAGAAGGAAGCAAATCGGACAATGGCAGCAATTTCAACGGCTCGCAGACGGAAAATGGCTACGGAGGATCGTCGCCCTACGGCCATCGGCCATTTGAAGAAGGCCGCAACTCTTTCCTCTTCTCAATGCTCGTTCTCTCATCTTACGTTATCAAGGCAGACGGAAAAGTGATGCACTCAGAGATGGAATTCGTGCGTGGATTCTTGAGAGAGAATTTCGGCGAACAGGCTGTTCAGCAAGGAGAAGAAATCCTTTTGAAACTGTTTGAAATGCAAAAGCAGCAGGGTCCGGCATTGTTCAAGGAAACGATTCGCAAGAGTTGCGTTGAAATAAATATGCACCTGAACTCCGGGCAGCGTCTGCAACTGCTCAACTATCTTGTTATCATTGCCAAGGCAGACGGCTATGTAAGCCCTGAAGAAGTTGCCGTGCTGAAGGAAGTAGCCGGCTATCTACGGCTTTCCAGTCAGGATGTAGATTCTATGCTGAATATGGGAGGCAGTTCATCGTCGTCTGGCAGTTCTGTAAGCATCAACGATGCGTACAAAATCCTCGGAATCTCGCCCGACGCCACCGATGATGAAGTGAAGGCAGCATACCGTAAGATGGCGTTGAAACATCATCCTGACCGTGTTGCAACGTTGGGCGACGACATAAAGAAGACTGCCGAGAAGAAATTTCAGGAAATAAACGATGCCAAAGAGCGAATCTTCAAGGCGAGAGGATTATAAAAGACAAGTTTTTTCAGTCAATCACATCAAAAATATGAAACGAAGTATTCTTGCCCTTCTGCTTTTTTCTGCCACATTCGCCCTTATGTCTTGTGGAGAAAACGGCAGTACGAACATAGTGAACAATATAGAAGAAAACAATCCCAAACCAATCAACAATAAGATGTATATAAAAGTAAACGGACACACACTCACAGCGACACTTGCCGACAATTCGTCGGCTGCCGCATTGGTAGAATTGCTGAAGAAAGGCGACCTTACCTACGAAGCAAACGACTACGGAAACTTTGAGAAAGTAGGAAACATAGGCACTTATTTGCCACAAAACAATACAAATATTACCACCACTCCGGGGGATATCATCCTCTATCAGGGCAACAACATTTGCATTTACTACGACACGAACACGTGGAATTTCACGCATCTTGGCAAGATAGACAACATTACCCAGACAGAGCTGAAAAACATTCTTGGCAAAGGAAAATGCAGCATAACTCTGTCTTTGCAATAGGCAGTACTGTCGATACAAAATAAAAGCGTCTCAAGGGAGTGATTCCTTTGGGACGCTTTCATTATTTCTTAGAGAAACCTGTCGGGAAATCAATCCTCGGCAGTTTCTTCCTTCTTCTTGCGCGTTGAACGACGCTTTGGTTTCTCCTCAGCAGTTTCAATCTTCACGCCCGCCAATTCAGGGTCGATGAGAATGCGACCACAGTATTCGCAAACGATAATTTTCTTGTGCATCTTTATATCCAACTGACGCTGAGGCGGAATCTTGTTGAAGCAACCACCACAGGCATCGCGCTGCACGTAAACGATACCCAATCCATTGCGGGCACCTTTACGGATGCGCTTGAAACTACGGAGCAGTGCCGGCTCAATCTTTGTTTCGATATCGCCTGCCTTTTCCTTCAGGCTGTCTTCCTCTTCGCGCGTTTCCTGCATAATCTCCTCAAGTTCGGCACGCTTCTCTTCCAGTGCAGACTGACGGTCGTCGAGAATCGCTTCGTTCTGTGCGAGGTCGTTCTGACGTTCTTCTACACGGAGCTGCGCTTCCTTAATCTTCTTGTTGCAAAGCTCAACTTCCAATGTCTGGAACTCGATTTCCTTTGTCAGCGTGTCGTATTCACGGTTGTTGGCAACCATATCGAGCTGCTTGTTGTAGCGTTCCAAACTTGCCTTGGCATCTTCTATCTCGCCCTTCTTCTGAACGATAGCCCGCTTAAAATCGTCAATTTCAAAGCGAATCTTTTCAATACGGGTGTTCAAGCCTGCAATTTCATCTTCAAGGTCGCGCACTTCCAGAGGCAATTCGCCACGCAACGCACGCTTCTCGTCGATAGCCGACAGCGTTGCCTGCAACTGATAAAGATTCTTCAGTTTCTCCTCTACTGGTAAATCTTTGGGATCTTTCTTAGCCATTGTTATATAAATATTATAATTAGAATTTCTTATTATTAAAGATAGATAATCGGATTCGTATCAATCTTCGTGAGATGGCAGTTCACGCCGGGACATTCGCGTTCTATTATCTCCCTGAAAACCTCATTCGTAAACTGTTCGCTCTGATAGTGCCCGATTGTGCAAATCTGTATTTCCTGATTGTGTCCGAAATAATCGTGATAGCTCATCTCTCCAGTGACGAACGCATCAGCTCCTTCTGCTATCGCACTTCCGAGCAAGAACGAACCTGCCCCGCCACAAAGTGCCACAGTCTTTATTTCTCGCCGCAGTAATTGATTTGCCTGCACGCATTCCACGTCGAACCTTTGCTTCAGAAGCAATACGAAATCGTCTGCCGCCATTGGTTCTGCAAACGTGCCGATAACGCCCTCTCCACCTGAAACTTCTCCATCGCCGACCGCCACCGACTGCTGTTTTCCGAAAAACCTTACATTCCCCAAGCCCATCTTTTCAGCAATCTTGAAGTTCACTCCACCCATAGCAGCATCAATATTCGTATGCATTGCCACGATGGTTATGTCGTTCTTAATTGCCTTCATCACGGTGCGCTGCACATAATCTGCATCCGAAATCCGTGCAAGTTTCCTGAAGATAAGCGGATGATGGGCTACTATCAGGTTGCAGCCAAGCCCAATCGCTTCGTCTACTATCTCTTCAGTTACGTCAAGACACAATAAAGCCCCTGATACTTCCACCTCTGTCAATCCTACTTGCAGGCCGGCATTATCGTAGCTTTCCTGTAAGGGCAGAGGCGCGAATCGTTCAAGGGCATCAATTACTTCCTTTATTTTCACGCTACGCATAAGTTTAGGCTGCAAAGATACAAATTTCTCGTTAATTTGCAGCATATCAACTGAAAATTATTTTCAATCAACCTACTTTCAATAACGTGCGCTATGATGATATAGGATAGCTCTCGCAAAACTATCTTATCAAGATTATCTCAGATTTATATTATTATACAATGGTGTATTTTCGGAACGTGCCAATGTGGTTTATAGGCTATCTTTATATCTCTGCACCAAAATAGTGATTTAATCTACTAAATCTAAATCCAAACTCCAGTCGATTTCGTCGGCAAACCAACCGTGTCTGCGTCCTGTTTCCACAACGGTGTTGAGCAGCAAGTCGCCATTTAGGTCGGGATTGCGCCTGACGAATTCCTTGTTTCGCAGTCCTTTCTCCAGCCACGACAGGAACGCCTTGCCCAAATCGAACCGTTGTTCTATCTTGTACTTCGTGAGGTAGTCTTCCAGGATTACACAGAAATCTATCCCTAAATAGTTGTCAGCCTTTGTATAGCGCACGAACGACCGTCTGCCGTAGTTCTTGGGCACAGTTCTGATGATTATGCCTATGTTGGCGTCGTGCCTTTGAAACCGTTCGTTTATGCCGTCTTCCAAAATATGCCTTAATTCCGAAACCAGTTCGCCGCCCCTTGTGCCACAAGTGACTGATCCAATTTTCAAATTCATATCCGTTTCATCTTTATGATTCTTTTGGGTATTACAAAATCTGAAGTATCACTTTTGAAATAACAGATTCAATACATACTCCAAGTTGTCAAATGGTTGGACAATGTTTATTATAAATATATTGGGTAGATTTCCCTTTGTAGGATTATTTATCTCAATTATCAAAATAGAATTGTCTAAACTGCGTCTTATATGGTTAATATTGGAATACAAGAAATAGGCTTGGTCGTTATACTCAAAATATACCTCGTCTTCACCTCCTAATCGTGTCAATGACAGGTATTCGGACTTGTCATTCAAGAATGTCAGTTGTATGATTTCCTCCCAATACATTTGGGGATTAATGTCTATCTTCTTGTTACAATCAAAATTTAGTGTAAATGCTCCGTTGTTTTCCATAACTTCCGCCATTGAAATTATCCAAAGAAAAATGAGATGAAATCTTCCGTTTGCTTAGCGTTCAAGCACTGCCCCAAAATATTCCTTGTGTCATTTATAAATTCTTCTAAAGGTTCTTCCTCGTCGCTTGTGCTAAATTTATATTTCTCTTCTTCCATTTTCATACATTCGGATAAAATAAAAAAGAAATCGGCAAGAGAAGAGCTTAAATGGAAGAAGTGTCTTTTATTGACAGATCCATACACTCCACCATCTGCCTTGTTAAAGTAAACGGCATCATCGTTTCTGTTTGCAAAGACTATCCAATCCTTATTCCATTTTATATTATCGGTTTGCCATTCTCCTTCGTTATTAAGAATTCTATACCATCCCTCTTGAGCCTTATCTATTTTTTCTTTGGGCTGAATAATTAGAAAAAACTCTCCTCCGATAATTAAGACTTCATCAAAAACGCTAAAAAAGTAGAACTGCTCCAACTCATCGGCGCAATCAACATCCTTTGTCGTATCATCAATGATAGAGAAAGTACCGAGGTCGGTTTTGTTTCTCCCAAATATATCATTCATTTTTCTGAGCACTTCTATTAACATCATAATACTTATACCTTTTTATTATACCATTATGTTAGATTATATCCTATGCCTCAACCATATTTTATCTTCTATTTCTTTTGCGTCCTCTCGTTTTCTCCTTGCAGAAAGTGCGTTGCCGAGCTTCACAAGGGGGTGTTTACGACCTTTTTATTTATTTCCCACCTTTATCCTACCCCTCTATGTCCGCATCTTCCAATGTCCCGTCGAGATTGCCGTACACACAGATAATGTGATCGAAAAACATATCATCATCATACAGATACACTATAAAACCCTTTTCTTCCGTCAAGTTTATGCTCGAAAGGCTGATGCGTTCGGCAAAGTCTTTTTCGGAAATGGAGGCTGTATCTTCTTCCTGCCACTCATTTGCCAGTTTGGTAAGTTTCTGGGCAGCAAACTGTTTCAGTGTGTCAAGCCATTTTTCAAAATCCTCCGTTGCCTTTTTATATGCCGCTAAGATGTTTTTCAGCCTGTCCAGTTCTTCCGTTTCTATAAAGAATTCTATTTCTTCATCGCCGTGGAGTATTGCTCCTTCAAACCACTTGTATTCTTTATCCAGAATCAAATGAAAGTCTCCGTCATCATAGCTTACTTCTCTATTGTATTCTGTTAGGATTTCCTCAAATCTTTTATCGGCAACATTCTCTTCCAGAACCTCCAAGAGCATAAAGCAATGCTCGAAATTAGGCATATAATCAGGCTTTCGCGGACGCACTCTGATTCTGTATGCCGTTTGCGGATTGAAATAGTATCGCCAACCTTTTCCCTCCACCAACCATTCCAAACGAATGGAACCGGTGTGTAAAGAGTTATCCGACAAATCTACATAAGCCAACGGATCATTGGACGGTGCCCACATATCGTAATAGGCTGCTGCTCCGTTTGTAGATGTTGCCATCAATACTAAAATTTCTTTTTCTTCCTCCAGAAAGTTGTCTTCAAACAGTTCTTGTATTTTTGCTCTTTCCATATTTCTTATTTTTTATGCCAATGCTCTCTTTCTTGTTGTTCCCTTGTATTTATTTGTTGCGTAGAGCGAGGATAGCAAAGCTAATCCATTAAATAGCTACATAAGGAACATTTATTTCGTCAGTATCTATTCCCTTTAATAGTAAGAAATTTGAAATAGCATATTCGCATCCACAAATGCAAATATACTGATTTCTCGGGAAATATGATTATATGTTACTCACTTAATTCGACAAGAAGCCAATATTCCAAAGGATAATCCGTAGAAATTGATTCAAAAATCTTTTGTTGTAAATCTAAGATTCATTTTCTAATCAACATTCATCTGGTATCTGTAAGCGTCTGAAAACAGACTATGTTCCACGAAAAAAATCTAATCGAAACACATTGTGTTTCGATTAGACTCACTATATAATTTTCTCAAATATGGCTTTCTCGCCTGAAGTAAGGAAGCGGATTGTGGTCCGATTTCCATTGAACGTAAACTATGCCGGGCAGTTGATACGACCTTCGTTGTAATCGCGCAACTTATCAGTTACATACTGAACCAGCTTCATAGTTGATAATAGTTTCATAATCTTTTCTTTCATAATAGTTTTGCTTGTTCAACAATCTTTTTAATTCTCTCTCATTCTGTCGGAAAATCAAGTTTTAAGCTCTCTTTCCGTGCCGGGAATCGTGTTTTATATTCCTTGGTTGTTATCCTTTTTCTGCGTGTCTGCTGAATTATTTCCGTCTTGTTTCTGGTGCAAAGTTACGGGCAATTCGGAGATTTGGCAAATTCAATGAGTGTTGAAAAACAAAAAACAAGCTATATTTTGATTCCTATCAACCCCATTGACTTGCATCAATGAATCTGCTTGACCTGCATCAATCAAAATATGTTCATTGTTCAGGAAGCAGGTATTTAAAGTTGCTACAACTCATAAAAAAGGGTTGCAGAGCAGAGAAATATTCAATCTTTTTCCTAACTTTGCATCAAATAAAAACAATAGATCAGTGAATAAGACGATAAAAAACGGATTCCGTCTCCCTGCCGAGTGGGAACCACAGAGCGGGATTATGCTGATATGGGTTCACGAAGGCACAGACTGGAAGCCCTATCTGAAGGAAATAACGGAGACTTATCTTCAACTGACGGACGCTATCACACGATATGAAAAGCTGATTATCGTGGCGCAGCATCTGGAAGAAGTAAAAGCATTGGTGGAGTCGCATATCAGTGCAAGGCAAATGGCGAGGATTAGTTTCTATCAGGCTGAAAACAATGATACTTGGGCACGCGACGTTGCTCCGATTACTGTTGTTCCAATTACCGATTCCGCTAACTTCTCCGTGCAAAACCATTTGCTTGATTTCTGTTTCAACGGTTGGGGCGAAAAATTTGCCGCTGAAAAGGACAACTGCATCAATCGAAAACTCTACTTCGACGGCGCATTCAACGGCGTTTTGGAGAATCATAAGGACTTTGTGCTCGAAGGTGGTTCGATAGAAAGCGACGGCAAGCAAACATTGTTCACTACAACGGCTTGCCTTACAGCTACCCACCGCAACCAACCTCTCACAAAAGAGGATATAGAAAAGCGGCTGCTGCTGCTTTTTCCTCATCTGAAAAGAGTGGTTTGGATTGAACACGGAGAACTTCAGGGCGACGATACGGACGGACACATCGACACAATTCTGCGCATTGCGCCCAATGACACCTTATTGTATATAAGCACCGACGATGAGTCTGACGAGCATTTTGAAGACCTGAAGGCATTGGACGAACAGGCACGCAGCCTCAGAACCTTGGAGGGCAACCCTTATCGCTGCCTGAAGCTCCCTATTCCGGAGGCAATCTATGACGACGGCGACCGTCTCCCTGCCACTTATGCCAACTTCCTGATTCTGAATGGGGCTGTCATTGTGCCTACATATAATCAGCCGAAATACGACAAGACGGCACTGGATACGATACAAGAGGCGTTTCCCGGCTATGATATCATCGGAATAGATTCACAAACCATCGTCCGACAGCACGGCTCCATACATTGTCTGACGATGCAGTTTCCTGAGAACAGTCTTACTTCTACCTTACCTTTATAAGGAAGAGGTCGTACAAATGGTATTCATCGGTTATGCTTTTCAACACTAATCACTCCCAAAAATTCAGATAAAATGAAAGAACTTAACATAGGATTTCTTCAGCTTCACAATACGGCTGACACAAAAAGAAACATAGAGCGTCTTACAGAAGAAATAAGAGACTTGGCAAAACGAGGTGCAGAACTCATCGTGTTGCAGGAACTTCACAACTCCCTGTACTTCTGTCAGGTGGAAGATGTCAATAACTTCGATCTCGCTGAACCGATTCCCGGTCCATCAACAGAGCTTTACGGTGCGTTGGCAAAGGAATGTGGTGTAGTGCTTGTAACCTCTTTGTTTGAGAAACGTACTCCCGGGCTTTATCACAATACTGCCGTAGTTTTTGAAAAAGACGGTACTATTGCAGGCAAATATCGTAAAATGCACATTCCTGACGACCCAGCATACTACGAGAAGTTCTATTTCACACCCGGAGATTTAGGTTTTCATCCCATCAATACAAGTGTAGGACGTCTCGGCGTACTGGTTTGTTGGGATCAATGGTATCCGGAAGCAGCGCGACTGATGGCTTTGCAAGGCGCAGACATACTCATCTACCCTACTGCAATCGGATATGAAAGCAGCGATACACCCGAAGAACAGGAGCGTCAGCGCGAGGCTTGGACCACAGTTATGCGCGGACACGCCGTGGCAAACGGTCTTCCGGTTATTGCCGTTAATCGTTTCGGACACGAAGAAGACCCAAGCGGGCAAACAAACGGCATTCAGTTCTGGGGCAGCAGTTTTGTTGCAGGCCCTCAAGGCGAACTCCTTTACCGTGCTTGCAACGACGATGAAGAGAGCACTATCGTCAGCATCGACATCGACCATAGCGAGCAGGTACGCCGTTGGTGGCCATTTCTCAGAGACCGCCGCATAGAAAACTATGGCGATATAACGAAAAGATTCATCGATTAACAATGAAACATCGCACATCGGCACGATAGAATACTCTCTATCGTGCCGATTTCATATAGTGAAAAGCACTCATTCAGATTATTCCAACCATTTATCCAAATCTCAATTCCCAATCAATGCAAGGATAAGACCAATCAATAGAAAAAGAATCCCGTCAATTTGAAGAGAGAAAGCAAGTCAAATTGGAGATAAAAAAGTAGACAACCTTTGGAGTTATCTACTTTATGGGGTGGAAGATGGGACTCGAACCCACGACATTCAGAACCACAATCTGACGCTCTAACCAACTGAACTACATCCACCGTGTTAGTTGCTTTTTGAAAGCGAGTGCAAAGGTACAGTTTTTATTTGTTTCCACCAAATAAATCCTGTACTTTTTGCATAATTTCTTTATTGCTTAGGAGTAGCCGGAGCAGCTCCATTTTCTGCCGGAGCACTGGTCTCTGCCTGTGGATCAGCATTTGCCGGTGCGGCAGCTTCAGGCTCAGCAGCACCTTCTGCCTGCTTGGCTGCATCCTGTTTCTGCTGTGCAGCACCGAAGCTCGGAGCATTGTTAGGATTTGTATTGCTGTTGCCCGGTGCTGTTCTTTCAATTACGCTGGAGCCAGTTGTTGAACTTGGTGCAAAGTGAGCAGAGAGAACGCTCAAGCAAATCATAAAAATGGCGCATCCCCAAGTTGCTTTTTCCACGATGTCGGTGGTTTTGCGAACACCCATAATAGCGTTTGAAGAAGAGAAGTTTGATGAAAGGCCACCACCCTTAGACTCTTGAATCAAAACTACTCCAATCATCAAAAGAGCTGCAATTACGATTAGCACTACTAATAAAGTATACATTTCCTTATAATTATTTTTTATTGTTATTTATTATCAATTTCTCCAAAAAACGGATTTGGTCTGCAAAGTAACGATTTTTTTTCGGATAAACCAAATTTAATCGCTTAATAATTTTCAATGCCTTTGAATATCTTCCTTGTTTTATGTATATTCTTGCCAAAGTTTCCGTGAAATAGCCATTGTCTTCCACTTCAACCTCTTCTTCCTCTTCGTCAAGTTCCGGCTCGTATTCAGTTTCTTCCTGCAAGACAATACGCCCCCCTTCCTTGTTGATGAAATCATCTATCAGGCTCTGACCGCGCAATTCCGGCGTATCCTCTTCTTTCGATTGCTCTGTTTCAAGCAGATAAGCCACGTAATCCACACTTGCATCGGCAGGGGTGGGCTTCCTTGCTTCATTTGTGCTCGATTCTTCCTCCTTTGGAATCTGTCCGAGGAAGTCATCTATAAGCGAAACTGTTCTGTCCGTCGTCTCTGTCTGTGCCGGTTCAATCTCTTTTTGCAGAACGGGAGCCGTTGTTTTCGTCGCAACTCTCGTCAGTTTTTCTTCCTTTTTCTGTGGATTCAACTGATAATGTGCAGCCTCAACCAAGTTGAACAGCACCCTACGGTCGGTAATGTAGACAGCAGCACGGCGCAGCTCTTCATCAAACGTAGGATCGTGGAGCAAGAAAAGATTTTTCAGGAGCAACACCCGCGCCGGCTGATAGTACGGATAGAGCGCAAGAAGGCTTCGGAGATCGTAAAGCGTCTCCTTGTTGAGGTCTTCAGGATGATTGAAATAATAGGCTATATCCATAGATATTAATTGTATGCGTGTGCTTTATATAAGATTCTACCAGTTTGCTACCGTTGCATTGAAAATCTGATCGGTAATATCCTTTACCATCTGTTCCACCAGTTTTTCCTGTACGGAGTTCAGACTTTGCTTTGTTTCGTAGGATGCAGTAGCCGTGAACTGTCGTTCAAAGTCCTCATTATGATTCGTGGTATTCACAAAACGAACGTTCACGGTCATAGAAAGTTCGGTCTGCGCAGAATAGCCTTCGCTCGAAACGCTCTTGTTGCGCTGCTGATACTGCGTGATTTCGCCTTCAATCTTCAAGTCGCCGTTGCGCTTCACCTGCTGAAGTCTGGTATGATTGGCAAACACATCCTTGAGTTCATTGTTGAACATCGGCCCCATTGGTCCCCAGACATAACTCGAACGAATGGGAAAATCGGCTATCTGAATGCTGCGCACCTTGCTGTAATCAATACTTGCACCGTTGAACTTGTAGCTCACGGAGCACGATACAAGACAGAGAAGACTCACTATATATATAAGGTGGCTGCGCTTAATCTTATTTACCATTGTCCAAACCATATTGCTTAATTCTTCTATATAGTGTCCTATCGCTGATTCCAAGCTCCAAGGCAGCCCGTTTTCTGTTGCCGTGATTGCGTTCCAGAGCCAACTCCACCATCTGACGCCCAATATCGCTCAGGTTCAGCGTCTCCAACTCAGAAACCTCTTCGGCTTCCGCGAACTCAATCTGCCCGTCGGGGGCGCCTTCGGGCACGATAGCCGTCTTGCGCGCAACAGGCAATGTTGTGGGAACATCGGTAGGAATCGGTTCAAAACCACTCGCTCCATTCAGCGCACGTGTTTCTTCCAACTGCTTACGCACCGTATTCAAGTCTCTACGCAGGTCGCTTACGTTACCGCGCAACTCATAGAGAATCTTGTAAAGCAGGTCGCGCTCGCTCTCATAACTGTGTGCGCCCGGCGACTGTATCACAGCCAGTTCCGTACTGTCAGGGTCGCGGGGAATGAAATGCGTGAGCATTTCGGCCGTAATCTCGCGCTGTTCGCTCAATACAGACATCTGTTCGGTAATGTTCTTCAACTGGCGCACATTGCCCGGCCATTTATAATGGAGCATTATCTGCTTTGCATCGTCGGCAAGGGTAATCTTCGGCAGACGATACTTCTCCGCCATCTGCATAGCAAAGAGACGGAACAGCAGCAGAATATCCTCCCCACGGTCGCGCAGCGGAGGCATCTGCACCGGAATCGTATTCAAACGATAGTACAGGTCTTCACGGAACTTGCCTTCGCTCACGGCTTTCTGCATATTCACATTGGTTGCCGCCACGATGCGGACATCGGTCTTGCGCACCTCCTGACCACCCACTCGGATGTATTCTCCGGTTTCCAGCACACGCAGGAGCTTTGCCTGCGTAGCCATCGGCAGTTCGCCAACCTCGTCGAGAAAGATTGTTCCCTTGTTTGCAGTACCGAAATATCCCTCACTTTCGCCGATAGCACCCGTGAACGAGCCTTTCTCGTGTCCGAAGAGTTCGCTGTCGATCGTTCCTTCAGGGATAGAACCACAGTTGATGGCGAAATATTTCTCTTTCTTTCGGGGCGAATTGTCGTGGATTACCCGCGGAATAATTTCCTTACCCACACCACTTTCGCCTATGATGAGCACGGAAAGGTCGGTGGGCGCAACCTGCAAGGCCACGTCCAACGCACGATTTAGGGCATCGCAATTACCCACTATGTTATAGCGTTGCTTTACACGCTGAAGTTCTGTCTGATTCATTATGCTGACAAAATTACCTATTTTATTTTAAATGTCTGCAATTTTGTCAGAGTTTAACAGATTATTTTTATATCAAACAGCAGGGACATCTTTACCAAATACAACGTACACAGAAATATTTATCAGAGTTGGGCTTGGCAACATAATAAGAAAAATATTTACAGATGTACGCTGTACCGGAACTTATTAAATGAAGATGATAAGTTTAAATTACTTCAAAAAACTTTTTAGTAAATAGCTATCAAGTGTTTTTTATTTCTTCACTACTTTCTTTCCGTTGATGATGTAGATACCTCTTGGCAGCTCGCCTGACGGAATATCAAGTTTCGTTCCATCAACAGTATAGATATTTTCTGAAGAAATCTTCGCAGTATGCTCTATCGTTTCAATGCCATCGGTTATCATTTCCGGAGTAATTTCTTCGCCTGACGGATTTCTCACATCTCCTATTTTGTAATCTTTTACCTTATAGAGTTTCCATCCTTTCCCGTTTGCTTCCCTGATTGCATCGGCTGACGGCAGTTCGTTCTGTTCTGAATCGTGGTCAAGAAGAATGTAAATAGGTTTAGCAAACTTCTCCTGTGTTGCATTCAGCGATTGGAGCAATTTGTCCATTTCCTTGCTCTTTATTTTGTTCTGACAGCAAACAATCTTGTATATCTCTTTGTTATTCGTCAAGTCGAGCTTTGCCAGATTATTTCTGCTACACCAAAGTTCGTGAAGTTTTTCGTTTTTGCTCAAATCGAGTTCCGTGAGATTTGTGTTGTGGCAGCGCAAGTTTACCAATTCCTTGTTTGCACTTACGTCCAACGTGCCGACCGGGCAGTTCATACAATAGAACAACTCCAAGTTTTCACACATTGAAACATCAATAACCGAAAGTGGATTGTTGTAACAATGGATGGTCTTGAGCGACTGGTGTGCCGTGAACTTCGTCAATTTGTTATAACCACAGTATATAATACCCATCTTTACACACTTGCTAAGATCTAATTCCTCCAACTGATTATTATGACAACGCAAATCATTAATAGAACTGTTGGTTACATTCAGGGAAGTAAGTTGATTGTCGTTGCAATAGCAATCCCTGAGTTTTGAAAGATTGCTGAAATCCAACTCGGTAAGTTGATTATCAGGAATGTTAAAATAGGCAAGCTCCGGCAACTGGCTGACATCTATCTTAGTGAGTTTATTACCCGCAAGATAAAGTACGCTCAAGTCCTGACAATTATTGAAAACAATAGACGTTACTTGATTGTTTTCACAAGTAAAAGAGCTGATTTTACCCGAAAGGGTAACGACTTTGTTGGTAAGTTTGTTATCTTCTACTCCCGTTATGACACATTTTTCGCCATTCTTGCAACTGACAGACATTTTAAACTCCTCACCAATTTCCTTGTCGGTGGTAATGGTAATAGTTCCTTGTGCGCTAATAGTCAGAGGGAGCAGCATCAGGCACACCATAAAAAATAATTTTTCTTTCATTATTAGATAAATTTAGTGCTTATAGACCTCCCCTGATTCGGCATTAAATATTTTGGGAAAATAAAAGCGTGGGAGTTCTGTACTCGCTACTCGTCCCACTGCTTGAGGCTCTCACATTGCCCATCTCTGTTGAACGAGCAACGCAGAAGCCCACGCCGATATGTACGACACGAAAGCTAACCCTGCTATAACAAGGTCAGCACAGTGCATAATACACACGTATGGGCATCTACCGTTGCCTCATTCCCGACAGAGATAGAAATTTGTGAGATTTCAAGCAGTCAAGAACAAAGCGTCAAGTAAACGCCTTTTCATATTTAAGTCCTGTTTCTCCACTTTATAAAGCGAATACACAAGACGATGCAAAGATAAGTAAATAATGTGAATTAAGCGAAAAAGTCTGTATAAAAAACAATTTTTGCCTAATCATTAATTATTGAAAATCAATATAGAAAGGGTTGTCAGAGTTGATTATATTGTAAAGTTTCATTACCAAATAAACGCAAATATTTTTCGGCAATCCAGAAAATTTCGAGGCTTATTCCGACTGTTGGAATTGATTTTTCGGAGCATTGAATTGCAGACGAACGAAGATTGAAGCGCATTCGTGCGAAGAATGCACGGCAATCTTCGCACAAATGGAAGACGAAAGAGCGAAGAAAAACGCCTGAAAGCAGGTCGTTTAGTCCGATTTATTGGTCTGTTTGGGGTATTTTCAACTGAATTTCAATGCACAGATACAAACTACAACCGTTAAGAAACTAATTCACAGCGTCTTAACATTGCACAATGAAAAATCGCATATTTGAAAAATAAAAATATTTTGTCCGAAATAACGGAATTATAGAGAGCACTTTGTAAATATTATTCAGAACTTCCGATATTTCATTTACGCAGTCCGAAAACTATTTTTCGACCAAGGATATTTACTTAATCCTGTTTCTCCGTATCGCTCTGCTTGAAGCATTTTATGAGCAACAGCCCTATCGCCGTCCAAATCAGCTCTCTGACTCTCACTATCAATGCCACGAAAATTCCCGCACTTGCAGTAAGTCCCAAGCCGGAAACCGACATAAGGAAGCCTCCTTCCCTACCCCCCAACTGCAAGGGCATAAAGAAGAGCATATTGGCAAAGAGCGTTGTGAAGGAGATTATCAGAATACAGTTCAGATAGTTAGCGTCGGGCATCAGCACAAGAAGAATGAAATAAACCTCCAAGGCACTGAATATGCGGCACAGCAGTTCCGACGACACGGCCGTGAAGAAGGTTTTCGGATCCTGATTGTGCAATGCCGCAATCTGCCTGTCGATGTTCTGAAGCTGTTCCGCGTTTTCCGCTACATATCTGTCAGCCCATTTCCTCAGCCCGGGAATGTATCCCAAGAGCCTCATCACGCGTACTGCCAAGCCTTTCTTGTAGCCGGAGAGGAAGAACCAAATGGCCGACAGGCAGAAAAAGCCTGCCAGAGAAAGCATTATTGCCATAAAAGTGGTCGTAGGCTGCGTGAAGACGAACAGGGGAATGGAGAGCAGCCAAAACCAGAAATGGCTGAAAATATGGGTCATCACAAAGAGAACCACCGAGGAAGTGGCACGCTCCACTCCTATCTTCGGCTTCAGTTCCATTATGCGGTAGGGTTCTCCGCCCATCAAACCACCGGGAGTGGCGTAGTTCAGGGCGAATCCCGACACGCTGACCTTATATAACCACCAAAACGGAATGCGCACCCTGTCTTCCGGTTTCTTCTCCTGACTGCGGATAATGATATACCACGTGGCAGTATTGAAGATGTAAAGGAATGCCCACAGCGCAACCACGGCAAAGAACCAGTAGCCTGCGTGCTGCAATCCTTGCCATACTTCGGCAAAGTCCAACTGCGTTACCATTATGCCCAGCACGATGATACCGAAGATAAAAAAGCCGTTCTGGTATTTCTTTTTCATATTCCTTTATGAGGAAACAGGCGAGCAGAGCGATAGGATTACAAAGGAATATGATTCGCAAAACCATCCTTCCGCGAGCCTGTCCGCTTGTTTCCCGTCAATTACTCGCCGATTTGCGCCCTGTCCTCGCGACGCTTTGGAATCGAGAAGCGCACCTTATCGCTCTCATCACGGCGTTCCTTGTAGAGTTTCGGCAACGGATTGCCCATCGGAGCATCGTATTCCCTGCGATGACGGAACACATCTATCGCCAGATAGATGGCGTGCCGCATAGCAGTTTCGTCAGCAATGCCTTTCCCTGCAATGCCGAAGCCGGCTGTTGTTTCGGGAGCCGTGCGCACGAGTGGCAATCCGGCAAGATAGTTCACGCCACCCTCCACCGTCAGGGCACGGAAAGGAGTCAGTCCCTGATCGTAGTACATAGCGAGAATGCCGTCGAACTGCTCGTAATCGCCGTTTCCAAAGAACTTGTCGGCAGCGTAAGGGCCGAATGCCTGTATGCCTTCTTCTTCCAGAGCGTCGATTGCCGGTGCGATAATCTCCTGTTCTTCAGAGCCCAACAGACCGTTGTCGCCTGCCTTCGGGTTGAGTGCGAGGATGGCAATGCGCGGGTTTGAGATACGGAAATCGCGTCGGATGCTGTTGAAAAGAATCGTGGCTTTTTCCTTGACGCTGCTTGTCGTGATAGATTCCACCACCTGTTTCAAAGGCAGATTTCGCGTTGCGAGTGCCACACGCATACGCTCGTTCACGAGAACAGACAGACCTTGGTTCTCTACTTCAAGGTGGTCTTCGATGTAACGACTCTGCCCACTGAAGTGGAACTGGTCGTTATTGTCGATCGGAGCCGTTACGAGTACGTCGAAAACGCCGTTGCGATAGTCTTCCAAAGCACGGTCGATGGCTCGCAGCCCTGCATTGCCCGACTCCTCGGTGGGCACTCCCAATTCCACTTTTATCTCTTCGTCGAACACAGGTATAAAGTTGATGCGTCCGTCTCTGATTTCCTCCACGTCGTTTACTATCGTGAAGTTGGCAGGAATCTCGAGTGCATTGCGATGATAGGCTGCCACTTTGGGCGATCCATAGACGATCGGCGTGCAGAGTTCGAGCATTTCCTGTGCCTCAAAGGTTCTAAAAATCAGTTCATATCCTATTCCGTTGGTGTCGCCGTGAGTGATGGCGACGCGGATTTTTCGGTTATCGTTCATTGTATATATTGTTGTTTTATTATCTATTCTTGTTTCAGACATCATCTATTCTTGTTTCCGACGATGCGTATCGGACTCCCGACAGCACGTATCGGGCTTGAGATTGCAGCGACTTTTCACTTGCGCTGCATCGTGTAGAGCACTGCTTCCAGTCGTCTCAGCAGGTTTCGCTTCTTGGTTTCGGGGGCATAGACGAATGCTTCTGCCACCACGAGCCTGTCGGTTGCGCCGTCTGCCTTTGCATAGGCAATGAAAGGACCGCCCATCGCATCGTTCTTCATTTCCCACAGTCCACGGATGGTGGTGGAGTTTCCCTTGTTCTCGCTGACCGATGCTATCGAAGTGGTCTGCACGAACATCCCCTCGTGCTCGCCGGGAATGTTCCTTCGCATCACGCTGTCGCGCTGCTGCCTGAAATCGCCACGGCGAATCGTGTAGATACAGATGTTTGCCATTCCCGCGCTTGCATTGTTTGAAAACCAGAGAAAGTCCTTTCCCTTCTTGCTCGACGTCATATCGCTCGGAATCCGCATATCCACGCCGAACATTTCCCTGACCTTTGATTCGGCGGAGGGGTTGCGATGCCGGTTTAAATCCTGTTGCACCCTTGCCAGTTCTGCTTTCACGAGACGGGTGCGCAGTGCATTGCCGTCCGTTTGGAGATACGTCCGCAACGCTTCTTCCGAAGGCGCGGCTACGGTGATTATCATCTGTGGCTGCGCATACACATTCCGCGCCACGCTCACTTCCGTCTTCAGGTATCGCAGACTGTCTGTCTTCAGCACAACGATGTTGCGAACCAGCCGATACGAGCCTTTGAACTGCAACGAATCTATCTCCGAAATATCGAAACAAGGTTCCGACTGCGGCAAACCCGTCATTCCCACGGAGAGCAAACGGAAGAGCAAACTGTCGTCATCGCCCACTATCAGCACCTCATAAGGCTTTCCTCCACCCTTCGGCAAGAGCGAATCCTCCTTGCAGCCCCATAAGAGAAAGAGCGCGAAAAGAGAGCAAAGGCAAAGCAGCTTACGACCTGACATCGGCAATCTTCTTCGATGTGGACAGCAGACCACAGGCAGCGAAAATATCCTGCCCTCTGCTTGCACGGATGGTTGTGAACACGCCGTGCCCCGTGAGGTAATCCCGGAATTCTTCCATCTTCCGGTCGCCGGCACCGTGCAGATTGACGTCGGGTATCGTATGGAAGCGAATCAGGTTGAAGCGACATTCCAGTCCCTTTACCAACTTGATAATCTCCTTGGCGTGTGCGATGGAATCGTTCACGCCGCCGAACACGATATACTCAAAGGAGAGCCGCCGCTGATGCGAGAAATCATAATTGCGCAGCAGTTCCACGACGTCCTCTATCGGCATACCCTTCTCAGCAGGCATTATCGCCGAACGCTCCGAGGGAACGGGGTTGTGCATACTGATGGCCACGTGGCAGTCGCTCTCTTCCAGAAAGCGTTTCAGCTTGCCCCTTACGCCCACGCTGCTCACCGTGATGCGCTTCGGCGACCACGCATAGCCGTAGTCTGCCGTCATTATCTCGGTTGTACGGAGCACATTGTCGAGATTGTCCATCGGCTCGCCCTGCCCCATAAAGACGATATTGGTGAGCTTTTCCCTTTCAGGCAGCGAGTAAATCTGGTTCAGAATGTCGGTAGCCGTGAGGTTTCCTTCAAATCCCTGCTTGCCGGTCTGGCAGAAAAGACAGTTCATCTTGCAGCCCACCTGCGACGAAACGCAAAGCGTGGCACGGTCGTCGTCGGGAATATAGACCGTCTCCACGAACTTTCCGCTCTCTGTCGGAAACAGATATTTAATCGTTCCGTCCTTGGAATACTGTGCATCAGTATGCCCTTTGCTTCCTATCGTGTAAGATTCGTTCAGCTTTTCCCTGTTCGCTTTCGAGATATTCGTCATCTCGTCTATCGTCGTAACGTGCTGCGTATAGAGCCATTTCGCCATCTGGCTTCCCGTAAAAGCCGGCATTCCCAATTCCTTGGCAACGGCTTTCAGTTCCTGAAGGTTCATACCCATCAACGGTTTCTTTGCGACTTCCATTTCTTGTTCCCTATATATATTGTATATATTAATGGTGCAAAGATAGCGAAAAAATGACTAATTCTCTTGGTTTTCATTCTTTTTATAAATTGAAGAGGTTCAGTTTGCGACCTGACAAGTGAACCGTTCAACGAGCAGTCTTGCTTTTCCGCCTATCGTTTCAGACCAGCTTCTCCCCTACGCTCTTGAACACGCAGAAACAGCAATTGGAAAAATATCACGTGATATTTGGAGAAATATTACGTGATATTTGAAGAAATATTACGTGATATTTGAAAGAATATTACGTGATATTTGAAGAAATATTACGTGATATTTGAAAGAATATTACGTGATATTTGAAAGAATATTACGTGATATTTGAAAGAATATTACGTGATATTTGAAAGAATATTACGTGATATTTGAAAGAATATTACGTGATATTTGAAAGAATATTACGTGATATTTGAAAGAATATTACGTGATATTTGGAAGAATATTACGTGATATTTGAAAGAATATTACGTGATATTTGAAAGAATATTACGTGATATTTGAAAGAATATTACGTGATATTTGAAAGAATATTACGTGATATTTGAAAGAATGTTTCTTAAATTGCCTGTCAATTGGTTCACTCGTTCCCCTGAATATCGGGCAGATTATCGAACCCTCTTTCCATACTGTTCGAGGCGCGTTTTGCAAACGACCGAAGAATGCAATCCATTCTTCGCAAAAACGCAGCCCAATCTTGCGAAGATTGGAACGCATTCTTCGCAAGATTGGAAACGATTTTCTTGCATACTGATTTTCAACCACTTACATTAATTCAGTATAAATCCGAACCGATAAGCATAAAATCGCCCTGAAAAAAGAACAAAACACGGAATTAAAGGTTGTTTATTGGAAAGTTTTTCCTACATTTGCAGAAACATAGAGCGATTGAGAACTTACAGATTATGATACGCGAATTTGATTTTCTTGTTATCGGAGCAGGCGTAGCCGGAATGAGCTACGCGCTGAACGTGGCGAACAGCAACAAAGGAAAGGTGGCACTGATATGCAAAACCACGCTCGACGAAGCCAATACGGCAAAGGCGCAGGGCGGGATTGCTGCCGTTACAAACCTCACGGTGGACAATTTCGACAAGCATATCGAGGACACCATCGTGGCAGGCGATTATATTTCCGACCGTGCCGCCGTGGAACACGTGGTAAGGAATGCTCCCGATGCCATACGGTCGCTCGTGAAATGGGGTGTCAGTTTCGACAGGAAGGAGGATGGCAACTTCGACCTTCATCGTGAAGGAGGACACAGCGAGTTCCGTATTCTCCACCACGCAGACGATACGGGTTTTGAGATACAGCGGGGGCTGATGAAAGCCGTGCGGGAGAACGAGAACATTACCATCTTCGAGAACTACTACGCCGTGGAAATCATCACTCAACACCATTTGGGCGTGGAGGTAACGAGGCGCACGCCCGACATAGAATGCTACGGTGCGTATATCCTCAACCCGAACACACGGAAGATTGACACGTTTCTCAGCCGTGTTACGCTGATGGCTACGGGAGGAACGGGCGCAGTTTATGCCACAACCTCCAATCCCGTGATCTCCACCGGCGACGGTATCGCAATGGTCTACCGTGCCAAGGGAACGGTTCAGGATATGGAGTTCGTGCAGTTCCACCCCACTGTGCTTTTCAATCCCGCCGAAACGCATCCCTCCTTCCTCATTACCGAGGCGATGCGTGGCTACGGAGGCATTCTCCGACTGCCCAACGGCGAGGAGTTTATGCAGAAATACGACGACAGGCTTTCGCTTGCGCCCCGCGACATCGTGGCACGTGCCATCGACCGTGAAATGAAAATCTACGGACTCGACCACGTCTGTCTGGACGTTACGCACAAGAATCCCGAGGAAACGAAGAAGCATTTCCCGCATATCTACGAGAAATGCCTGAGCATCGGCATCGATATCACGAAGCAGTACATACCGGTTTGTCCGAGTGCGCACTATATGTGTGGCGGCATCAAGGTAAATCTGAACGGCGAAAGTTCCATCCACAGGCTCTATGCCGTAGGCGAATGTGCCTGCACGGGGCTGCACGGCGGCAATCGTCTGGCAAGCAACTCGCTCATCGAGGCCGTTGTGTATGCGAAATCGGCATCGGAACATTCCCTGAAGGTTCTCCACAATTACGAACTTAACAAGGAAATACCGGAATGGGACGATGAGGGCACGATGACCAACGAAGAGCGTGTGCTCATCACGGAGAGCATCCGTGAGGTGGGTTCGATTATGAGCAACTACGTAGGCATCGTGCGCAGCGACTTGCGCCTGAAACGTGCGTGGAGCCGCCTCGACCTGCTGTACGAGGAAACGGAGAGTCTTTTCAAGCACGTGAAGGCTACAAAGGACATCTGCGAACTTCGGAATATGATAAACGTGGGCTATCTCATCACCCGTCAGGCCATTGAACGGAAAGAGAGCCGCGGGTTGCACTACACGGTGGATTATCCCAAGCACGCATACGACAGATGAATGGGGAATATTAAATGGGAAATGGAAGATGGGAAATGGGAAATGTGAGATGGGAAATGGAAGACGGAAAAAGGGAAATAGAAAGAACCTTGCAACGCTATCTGCTGTCTTAACTCCCTTTAACTCCTCTAACTTCTTTAACTCCTCTAACTTCTTTAACTCCCCTTCTCCAACTCTATCCGTTGTCTTAACTCCCTTTAACTCCTCCCCCCCCTTAAACTCCCAAACATATAACAATATCCTAAAAACATTATAAAATGATTGACAAGAAATGGTTGGAACTCGGCTTTATCGACGAGCCTGTTCCCGAAAACACCGACATCAAAGCCGAAATCCGACGAATGTGCAAGGAGAAGAATGCCGTGATTATGGCACATTACTACACCGAAGGCGAAGTACAGGACTTGGCAGACTTCGTAGGCGACAGTCTGGCTCTGGCGCAAAAGGCTGCTGCTACCGATGCAGACATCATCGTAATGTGCGGCGTTCACTTTATGGGCGAAACCAATAAGATACTCTGTCCGGAGAAAACGGTGCTCGTTCCTGACCTGAACGCATCCTGTTCGTTGGCAGAAAGCTGCCCTGCTGATGAATTTGAACAGTTCGTAAAGGCGCATCCCGACCATACCGTCATCAGCTACGTAAACACTACGGCTGCCACAAAGGCCGTTACCGACGTGGTGGTAACGAGCAGCAATGCGAAGCAGATAGTGGATTCGTTTCCCAAGGACACACCGATGATCTTCGGTCCCGACCAGAATCTCGGTGGATATATCAACAGTCTGACCGACAGAAATATGCTCTTATGGAACGGTGCGTGCCACGTTCACGAGAAATTCTCAATCGAACGCATTATGCAGCTCAAGAAAGAACATCCTAACGCAAAGATTCTCGCCCATCCGGAATGCAAAGCTCCCGTGGCAAGGATTGCCGATAAGGTGGGAAGCACGGCAGCATTACTGAAGTTCAGCATCGCAGATGAGGCGCAGGAATTTATCGTTGCTACGGAAAGCGGCATTCTTCACGAAATGCAGAAAGGTGCGCCGCACAAGACTTTCATTCCCGCACCACCCGATGACAGCACCTGTGCCTGCAATGAGTGCAACTTTATGAAGCTCATCAACCTCCGTAAACTCTACAACTGCCTGAAATACGAATGGCCAACGGTGGAGGTAGACCTGGAAGTGGCGAAGAAAGCCATTCGCCCAATCAATAAAATGCTCGAAATTTCTAAACAACTTGGATTGTAACCGAATGTCGGACGCTTCACAATCAGGTTTCAGACTGATTGGCTGCCCGCAACTTTTCTCTTCAATCCTCTCAAAACAATAACACTATGCTCACAGTAGAAGAACTCAACGATAAGCTCATCGACCTCGCATTCAGCGAAGACATTGGCGACGGCGACCATACAACACTCTGCTGCATCCCTCCCGATGCGATGGGAGAAAGCAAACTCCTCATCAAACAGGAAGGTATTTTCGCAGGTGTGGAAATAGCAAAGAAGGTGTTCCATCGCTTCGATCCCGAACTCGAAGTGGAGGTTTACATTGAAGATGGTGCACACGTAAAACCCGGCGACATCGTAATGAGCGTGAAAGGTCGCGAACAAAGCCTGTTGCAGACCGAACGCCTTATGCTCAACATCTTACAGCGAATGAGCGGCATCGCAACAATGACGCACAAATATCAGCAGGCACTCATCGACGCAGGCACGAAAACACGTGTTTTGGACACAAGAAAGACTACGCCGGGAATGCGAATGCTCGAAAAAGAAGCCGTGAAAATAGGTGGAGGAATGAACCATCGCATCGGATTGTTCGATATGATTCTGCTGAAAGACAATCACATAGACTTCTGTGGTGGCATACACAACGCCATTTCGCGTGCAAAACAATACTGCAAGGACAACGGAAAGGACATAAAAATAGAATGCGAGGTGCGCAATTTCAAGGAACTGGACGAGGCTCTCGCCGAAGGCTGCGACCGAATAATGTTCGATAACTTCACGCCTGAAGATACACGGAAAGCCATTCAGCTTGTTGCCGGACGCTGTGAGACTGAATCCAGTGGTGGAATTACTTTTGAAACGATGATTCCCTACGCACAAGCTGGAGTTGATTTCATTTCCTTTGGGGCACTGACACACAGCGTCAAGGGACTCGATATGAGCTTCAAGGCGGCCGGAAGCGATAAACTGCTGATTAAGTAAAGAGCCTTCAAGGGTAAAGACGTAGAAGAAATGGAAGCAACGGCTTTACCGATAAAAAGCAAATTTGGTCAGAATTGCCTGCACTCCTCACGCATTTGCAAGCAATTTTGACCAAAATCATATTCTACTGTTTTATCTTTTCCTTATATATAGCCGTCTTTTGAATTTTCAGTCAGCAACAAACTGCATCATACAAGCAGTTGCTTCTTGAACCAGTTCACTATCAATTCAATAACAGGTTGCTGAAACCAAGGATCATCGCCGTGAGAAGCACCTTCAAGCTGAATGTATTCCACAGGCACATTAAGAGCTTTCAGTCCTTCATACAGATGTTCGCTCTGCCAAATCGAGACCATATTGTCTTTCGTTCCGTGCAGAATCAGGAAGGGAGGGAGGTCTGCTTTCAGATAACCCATGGGACTGGCCCACGTCGCCCGTTCCATATCATCGTGGATATCATAGGCTTGATTCCGTCCATAGGTAACTCCATTGAGGAGCAAGGCCTCCGTAGCACTGGGCGATTTATGGTATTCGTGCGCTTCTTCGGGGAATCCCTCGTCCATCGAAGCAAGGTGGGTCGGACCGAAGATGTCGCAACAAGCCTGTGTGGCTGACGAATATTCAAGGAAATCTCCCACGTTAAATTCGTCCACATCTGACGTCATTGTAACCAAATTCGCCAAATATCCACCTGCTGAATTGCCCATTACGCCGATACGGTTCACATCAATACCGAACTGGTCTGCGTGGGCACGGAGGTAACGGATGGCTGTTTTGCCGTCGATGAGGATAGATGGAAACGGATCGGGAATGGCACGGTATTCCACGGCTGCGACCACGAAGCCCTGAAGTGCGAGTGCCATACGCAGACGACTCCATTTTCCGTAGTCGGACGTGGTAAATCCACCACCGGGAAAATAGACAACGCAGGGCTTGGGCTCGTCGGTATTGGGCACGAAAAGCGTCATGTGCAACGAGCGCGTGCCATTCTTAAAGTATTGGGCATACACCACTTCATTTACAACGTCGATGCGGGGCTGCGTAACTTCCACGCGCATCAAACTTTTAGAGTAGCAACCGTCCTTCTTCTCTATTTCCTTCATCATTCAATAACATTAATCCCGTTGGAATATATCGCGTGTATATACTTTTTCCCTCACATCATCGAGCACCGTGTCGTATCGGTTTGCAATGATAGCGTCGCACCGTTGCTTGAAAGTTTCAAGGTCATTTACCACCAGACTTCCGAAGAATGTAGTGCCGTCTTCGAGTGTCGGCTCGTAGATAATAACGGTTGCGCCCTTCGCCTTGATGCGTTTCATCACGCCCTGAATGGAACTTTGGCGGAAATTATCGCTGTTGAACTTCATCGTCAATCGGTAAACGCCAATCACACATTCCTTTTCGGTTTTGGGATTATAGCTTCCCTGCTCGTAATAATCGTAATATCCCGCCTTGTTGAGCACCTGATCGGCAATGAAATCCTTACGTGTGCGATTGCTTTCCACGATGGCCTGAATCAGATTCTCGGGCACATCCGAATAGTTTGCCAGCAGTTGTTTCGTGTCTTTCGGCAGACAATATCCTCCGTAACCGAACGAAGGATTGTTGTAGAACGAGCCTATTCGGGGATCGAGGCAAACTCCCTGAATGATGTCCGACGTGGCGAGTCCCTTTACCTCGGCATAGGTATCCAGTTCATTGAAATAACTAACCCGAAGTGCGAGGTATGTATTGGCAAAGAGCTTCACGGCTTCTGCCTCCGTCAGTCCCATAAACAACGTGGACACGTTTTCTGCCAATGCGCCTTCCTGAAGCAATTCGGCAAAGAGACGGGCAGCCCTGTCCAGCCGTTCGTCGTTGTCAGGTCTGCCTACTATGATTCGGCTGGGATAAAGGTTGTCATAGAGTGCCTTGCTCTCACGGAGAAATTCCGGTGCAAAGATGATATTATCGCAACGGAATTTCTTTCGGACATTCTCCGTGTATCCCACGGGAATCGTAGACTTGATAACCATAATCGCATCAGGGTTTACCTTCATCACCATCTCTATCACTTCCTCCACGTGTGTCGTGTCGAAGTAATTCTTTACGGGGTCGTAATTCGTCGGTGTAGCAATTACCACGAAGTCGGCATCCCTGTAAGCTTCTTCTCCATTGGTGGTAGCAACAAGCATCAGTTCCTTTTCAGCCAGATACTTTTCGATGTAATCGTCCTGAATGGGAGATTTTCTGCTGTTGATAAGGTCTACCTTGTCTTGTATTACATCAACAGCCACTACTTCGTGGTGCTGACTCAGCAATGTTGCAATGCTCAATCCCACATAACCGGTACCGGCAACGGCTATCTTTATATCGTTTTTCATATTTCCCGATTGCAGTTTAAAACTTTCTTGCAAAGTTAAGCATTTTCTTTCAAACACCTACCCGACTATAAAATAAAATACACCTGCATAATATTTCAACTATACAGGCGCATTCCGTCGGCTGTGAATCCTGTTCCCTCAACAATATTCAGACAGCCAACCCCCCATACCCGGAATGAAGAACCACGACGGGCAAGGTTCACTTCTTGCGATAATACGCTATAAAGTGCCCGAATAGATAGAAAAAGGCGCAGTAAAGAAACTCCTTTATCAATGAACCTATCGTGAAATCATAGTCCAAGAGGTAATGGTTGATAAACATCAGGATGACAAACACCATCAAAAATACAACCGCTCTCATTATACAATGTTCCATTTTTCTACTATTTTAGCAAAATCACTTCTTCCTGATTAATTTATATCCTTCCCAAATGCCCCACATTACACCAAACACAATAGCCCCAAAATACCAATCCTCACTTGCATCGGATTCTGATCCGAAAAGCCAGTCCAACAAAAAATCCACTAAAAGAGAGATACAGACACAGGCTGCAAACGTTCCGATTACGGTTGCTACAATGTATAGAATACGTCTTGTGGTCATATAGAAAATAGTATTTATAAAACGGTTTTACGATTTCTTTCAAGTTTTCATACAATAACTGCACGAAACTACCTTCAGCAGCTTCGTGCAGTTGATTTTATTACGCTAAAAGGCAATGCCTCCTAATTAACCACAGTGGTAGAACTTCTTAACGAGTTCGAACACACCCTTCTCATTGTCCTTGAGTTCAGCACGGAGATTTCCGTCGTTGAATGCGCGCAACTGAGCGATGATGCCATCGATCATAGCAGGAGAGAACACGTCGTACTGCTCGTAAACCTTGCGCTGCTTCTCCAAACGGTCGGCAGAAGCGCAGCAGCTGTCTGGCAACTGAGCCAGCTTAGCGTAACGTTCAGCATTCTTTGGATCGTGGATGTCGCCGTCAGCGAATGTTGCGTCAGCAACTTCGAGTGCATTTTCCATCTCGAAACCGTGGCGGCAGGCAACACAAAGACCAGAGAGCAACTGGTAGATGTCGGCAGAACCGTCCGGAGAACGCATTTCCACAGTCTGCTTGCTGCTGTAATCGCGAGCTGTTTCAGGTTCGATTGGGTTAGCCTTGTGGCACATATCCTCGCCAGATGTCCAACCAAGAGGAACGCGAACCAATACAGAACGGTTGCTCATACCCCAGCATACGTTTGTCGGAGCTTCCTGATGAGGAACGAGACGGAAGTAAGAAGTAGGATTCTTGTTGCCGAAAGCTGTGATACTTTCAGCCAAGTCCATCATACCTGCGATAGCCTTGCGTGCTTCTGTTGAAAGCTGGTTGCCGTCGAGCATTCTGTTCTTGCCGTCCTTCATAATGCGCATGTGGATGTGCATACCAGAACCAGCCTTTCCTACTGTGATCTTCGGAGCGAACGTGATGTCGTAGCCTTCCTGATAGCCGAGATTGCGGATAATCCACTTAGCCACCATAATCTGGTCAGCGCACTCGTTTGCAGGAACAGGGAGGAATTCGATTTCATTCTGTTCGTAGCACAAGTCCTCTTCGCTGAAGTTACCCACCTCAGAGTGACCGTACTTGATCTGACCGCCGCACTCAGCGATGAGCTTCATACAGCGTGTACGGAAGTCGTTTGCCTTAGCAAACGGAGTGCTCTCGTGATAACCCTTCTGGTCTACTGCCGGGAACACAGCCTCGTCCGGGCTGATAACGTAGTATTCCAACTCGCCCATAGCCTGAAATTCCAAACCTGTAACATCGTTGAAAGCCTTCATAGCCTTTGTCAATGTGTATTCAGGAGAAGATTCCAATGGCTGACCGTCTCTGTTGAAGAATGAGCAGATCATACAGAGAGTTGGTATTTCTTCGAATGGATCGATAAACGCTGTTGAGAAACGAGGCATAACGTAGAGGTCGCTGCTGCCTGCCTGAATGAAGCTGAAGAGAGAAGAACCGTCTACACGCTCACCAGAAGTGAGGATAGTTTCGAGATACTCAACTGAATTGAGCATAAAGTTCAATGTCTTCAGTCTGCCGTCGCCAGCAGGATACATAAACTTGAGCATCTTGATGTCAAGATCCTCCACGAGCTTCATAATGTCAGCCTTTGTGAATGTCTTTGAAGGCTTCTTCAAATGAGCCTCCACCTTGTTTGCATAAATTGCAAAAGAGTGATTTTCCATAATTGATTTATATCGCTTAAGAATTTAGTAATAACTTCTGCAAAAATAGACATTATATTCAGTATAACCTAATTTTTATCGAAGAATTTTATCCCAATGCTGGTCTATTTACATAAAATTCATAACTGACATATTGAAAGGTAAAGAATACTTGAGCACTTTGCAATACCTGCATTGGCTTTACATAGTGAAATATTCAGCTTATATCCTCAAAGGATTTGCACCGTTTGCCCGAGGCAGATTACTCAAAACAGACGCTTCAGAACACTAATTGTAACGGACGGATAAAAGCACGATTTCTAATCTTGCGAAGAATGGCGAACAATCTTCGCAAGATTGCATTGCATTTTTGCGAAGAATGGGCTGCATTCTTCGCAAGATTGGAAACTGAGTTTCTATCCTTTGATTTTCAACAACTTACAGAGTACATCTATTTTAAGAATCCACACAACGATGCAACTACAAGCTAATAAAGGAACAGACGCAACAGCACGTCGAGCCGTGAACAGGTTTACAGTCCCCAAAAGCATATCAGCGCATATTCGCCGTCGGCTTTAGAGAGAAAACAGGTTTTAATATTTGCCCGTCAATGATTTTATCCTTAATTTTGCTGCCACATTGAAAGGAACAAACCGTTATCCACATTGCCCCACTCCGCCGTTTGCGCTTACGCATACAGTGATGGGAGCACTGCCCAAAACACCATCTTATGACTGAAAAAGAAAAACAAGAGTTAGGACTGCCCTACATTGCAAGCGACCCCGAGGTGCTGAAAGACCTCTACCCCTGCGAGCAAGAATGCTACGAACTGAATCATCTTCCGCCTTCAAGGCTTGAGGAGCGCACCGACAGACTGAGAAAGTTATTGGGAAAAACGGGCGAGCATTTCAAAATCATTGCGCCCTTCTTCTGCGACTACGGCTACAACATTGAGTTCGGCGAGCATTTCTTTGCCAATATGAATATGGTAATTCTCGACGAAGCGAAAGTTACCTTCGGCGACCACGTGTTCGTTGCGCCCAACTGTGCTTTCTATACGGCCGGACACGCGCTGAATCCCGGGGAAAGGAATGCCGACATACAGTACGCGCTGCCCATCAAGGTGGGCAACAACGTGTGGATTGGGGGTAACGTTGTGGTGCTGCCGGGCGTTACCATCGGCAGCAACGTTACCATCGGAGCAGGCTCGGTGGTTACGAAAGATATCCCCGACAATGCCGTAGCCGTAGGGAATCCCTGTAAAGTGATTAAGTTTATCGAACCTTGAATGGGGAAATGGGACAAGAAGACGAAGCGAGCAAGCTGACAAAGAGGACGAACAGGTCGCTTTGTTCGCTCCTCAACTGCTCATTTCAACACATTAAACAGGCTCCCTGTTCAGATATCACGTGATATTTGGGAGAATATCACGTAATATTTAGGAAAATATCACGTAATATTTGAGAGAATATCACGTGATATTTGGAAGAATATCACGTGATATTTTTCAGCAAGTGGTTTACAGAGCTTCTGCATCTCCTTTTTTGTTTATCGAAATCCGACTGACTGATGAACGCTGCCGCCGTTTCCTCTTTTCAGAATATCCTTATAAATAAGGAGAAGATATGTGTGCCGATTTTTGTACCTTTGCAAGCCATTGGCAACACAGGCAATGCCAATCCATACAAGAACAGATTTGAAATGAACAACAAACTGATAGAGAAATACAACATATCAGTACCCCGATACACCAGTTATCCTCCCGCAAACTATTTCAGGGAGTTTGGAGAAGAGGAATACGTGGACGCTGTCATTCGCAGCAACAATGCGCGAAACGGCAACGTTTCCTTCTACATCCATATTCCCTATTGCCGCAGACTCTGCCATTACTGTGGCTGCAATTCGTATGCGATGCAGAAGGAAGACAGGATTGGTGCATACATCGACGCATTGCACAGGGAGATTGACCTCGTGGCAAGGCACATCAGTAAGGACAGGAAAATCTCGCAGATACATTATGGCGGGGGAAGTCCTACGGCAATGCCGGTCGGTGTTCTGAAAGAACTCAACGAACACTTGCTCTCCCTGCTGCCCACCATCGGACAACCCGAGATTGCCATTGAGTGCCATCCGGGATTTCTTACCCCCAAAGACTGGGAAGGACTGGCCGAAGCACGCTTCAACCGTTTCAGCATCGGCGTTCAGGACTTCGACACCGAGGTGCTCAAGGCCGTGAACCGCGAACCGTCCGCCCTGCTTATGGAAGAGATATTCGAGATACTGCGAGGCGTTGGTGCAGGCATCAATCTGGATTTTCTTTTCGGACTGCCCGGACAAACGCCCGAGAGTTTCAACCACTCCATCAGGAAAGCCGTGTCGCTTCGTCCCGACCGTCTCACCACCTTCAGCTACGGGCATTGTCCTTGGATATTCAAAAGGCAGTTGATTCTCGAGAAACAGGGACTGCCGTCGGCAGAAGACAAGGCAGAGATGTTCCGAAAGGCAAAGGAAACGCTTACCGGCGCAGGCTATCTCGGCATAGGGCTCGACCATTTCGTGCTCCCCGATGACGAATTAGCCACGGCTCTGAACACGCACAAGCTGCACCGGAACTTTCAGGGATACTGCACCAGACGCACAACGGCACAGGTTTATGCTTTCGGCGTTACCGGAATCAGTCAGCTCGAAACTGCCTATGCGCAAAATTCAAAGGCCATTCCCGAGTACATCGAGGAGGTTTCATCCGGCAGACTTCCGATAAAGAAAGGCTATCTGCTCTCTGCTCAAGAGCAAATCGCACGCGAAGTGATCGAAACCCTGATGTGCAACTATCACATTGATTGGAGCGAAATAGCCCAAAGCCTCAGCCTCGACACATCAGCCATCAAGCAAGCCGTGAACTACGACGAAGCAAGATTGAGTGAAATGCAGACAGACGGCATTCTGCGATTCAACGATGCAGAGCTGACAATGACTGAAGATGGCAATCCGTTCGTCCGCAACGTCGCAGCCACGCTCGATCCACTGATGATTAATACAACAAGGAAATTTTCTAAACCGATATAGTGAAGGAGTTAAAGGAGTGAAAGGGAGTTAAAGAAGTTAAAGGAGAGGAGTGAAGGAATAAAGGAAGAGGAGTTAAGGAAGTTAATGGAGTTAAGGAAGTTAAAGACAATACTAAAGTTTAGCAGCATCATCGGACAATACGATGGCATTGTCTTTAATTCCTTTAACTCCCCTTCACTCCTTTAACTCCATTATCCCTTAACTTCTTTAACTCCCTTTCACTCCTTTAACTCCTTAACTAAAAAACAATATATGCAACAAACACGCGAAATTATAGTGATAGGAGCAGGCCTGACAGGGCTTACCTGCGCCCGGCAATTGAAGAAAAACGGACACGATGTGGAGGTTTTGGAGAAAACCGGACGCATCGGTGGATTTATGCAGACCATAGAAGCAGACGGATTCGTGATGGAAGAAGGACCGAGCACAGGAACAATAAAGCATCCGGAAGTGGCAGAGCTGTTCGACGACCTTGCCGATGCGTGCCAACTGGAGGAAGCACACAAGTCGAGCAAGTGCAGATTGATATGGAAGGGCAACCAATTCCACGCACTTCCCTCGAATCCTGTCGGCGCAATCTTCACTCCCCTGTTCACATTAAAAGACAAATTCCGCATCCTCGGCGAACCTTGGAGGAAGCCGGGAACCAATCCCAACGAATCAGTGGGCGCACTTGCAGAGCGCAGACTGGGAAAATCGTTCGTAGACTATGCCGTAGACCCGTTCCTTTCAGGCGTCTATGCCGGCGATCCATACAAACTTCCCACGCGTCTGGCACTTCCAAAGCTCTACAATCTCGAACAGACCTACGGCGGATTCATCAGAGGAAGCATCGCATTGAGCAAAAAGCAGAAGACCGAAAGAGAGAAGCGTGCCACCAAAGCCGTATTCTCCACAAGGGGAGGATTCGGAAATCTGGTGCAGGCATTGGGCAACGCCATCGGTTCGGAGCGCATTTCGCTGAACTGCGACGGGCTTACCATCACGCCTTTCGGCAACAAGTGGAAACTCACTTGGGGAGAAGAAGAGAGAATTGCCGACGAGATTATCACTACCTGTCCGTCTTACGAGCTTCCGAAGCTCCTGCCCTTCCTTTCAGAAGAACAGACAAAGAACTTGGACAATCTCTATTATGCCCCCGTGATTGAAATAGGCGTGGGCATCAGGGACACGAAGGGTACGGACTGGAAAGCCTTCGGAGGTCTCGTGCCGTCAAAGGAAAAGCAACAGATTCTGGGCATACTGATGCCGTCGGCGTGCTTTGCAAACCGTGCGCCGGAGGGTGGAGCAAACTTCGCCTACTTCTTAGGTGGTGCCCGACACACGGAATATCTCGAGAAGTCGGACGAGGAACTCACGCAAATCGTGAACGAATCCCTGCACCGAATGCTGAAGTTTCCCGAAGGAACAAAGGCAGATGTCATCAGAATATTCCGACACGCACGCGCCATTCCCCAGTATATGGAGGAAACGGACACACGACTGGGCACCATTCAGGAGGTTGAAACGCAATATCCCTCACTCCATATTGCCGGAAACATCAGGGACGGAATAGGAATGGGCGACAGAATAAAGCAGGCCGTTGATGTGGCAAACTCCATCAGCAAGCGATAATTATCCCTCGACAATAATATACCTGAGTTCACACTTATCCCGAACACGGAAAGATACAAGGCTACAAGTTGATAAGGTTACAGGCAAATACCCCCTGACACAGATGAAAAGGACTTACAACATTCTGGTTACTGCGCCGAAAGGATATTCCAAAAGGTTTTGTGATGCCCTGCGAACGGCTTCGAGGGAGGGGAATATCGTGCTGGATCCGATTGCCATTCCGTTGATTGCAACCGAGATTTTCGACGCTGACGATGCAACTAACACGCTCATCGGCAGTCTGAACAGCTTCGACTATGTAATATTCACGAGCCGAAAAGCCATCGAGGCAATGGCGAGATTCCGAGAGAAAGCTCCTTTCCGCTTCTCCGATACTATTGGTTACGCAAGCATCGGGAAAGACGTGGAGTATATGAAAAGCGCATTAAACCTTCCGCCGTGCTTCGCCAACAGCGAACCGAGCCTTATGGGTATTGCAAAAGAGCTTGAAAAGACAGGCAATCACATCGGAAAACGTGTGGCAGTATTAGGTCCGAGAGTGGAAGGAATCCGAGAACCAAGCACCGTTCCCGACTTCATTGCATCGTTACGGCACATTGATACAAAGCCAACTTTCATATCCGTTTACAAGACCTGCAAGGCGAACGCTACTGCCTTGAACAAAGTGCGACACGCCATCACAAGCAAAATTGACTGCGTTGCCTTTACCAGTGGGGCTGAAGCGCAGGTGTATCGTGAGTTGATGGAAGGCTTACCTGTCAATAAGAAGGAAATGAAACCTACCCTCACAGCCTGTTTCGGTCCCTATACTGCCAAATGCGCAGAGGAAGAAGGCTTGCAGATAGACTTCATTTCAAAGGATTTCGGTTCGTTCGAAGCATTTGCTACAAATCTGAAATCGTATCTTTCTTCGCTTTGAAGAAGTGGAGAATGTAGATCAGGCTGATTGCAGAAACAGCTATTTCCACCACATAAATCCCCTCATAGCCGAACCACTGCCCGATGCTTCCCGACGCAACGGCAATGAACATACCACTCAAATGAGAGATGACCACCTGCACGGTAAAGTCGGTTCCCTCTCTTCCGGGACGAACACACTGCATAGATGAGGTATAGACCACCACCGTTGCCAGTCCGTAGCAGGCCTGAACATAGATAATTCCGATGAGGAAAGCAACCTTGCTGAACGGAAAGAAACTCAAAAGCAGAAAGTAACAGGGGGCTGAGAGAATGCAGACAGCAAAGAGAACGCGTGCCCTGTGCAATCCGATTCTGCGCAACAGCACGCCCGAGAACCACGCACAGACGAAAGAACTCGCCGTGCCTACGATGCCGATGAGAAATCCTATCTCTTTCATTGAATAGCCGTGATCAACAAGGTACGGGCGGAGCGTGGATATAATGCCGATGATGCCCATATAATAGAGCATCAGGAAACCTATCTGCGGCCACACGCTCCGCTGCGAGAAGAACCAGATGAAGTCTGCCAGCTTCGCCTTGTTCTCGGGTTTCTTCGCCTCTATCGTGATATGCCTGTTGAGCAGAAGCGGAATGAGCATCAGCAGAACAAACAATGCCAGACAGGGCACCACCACGTGCCACCCATAGCTATGGAGCACCATCAGCAGCAGTCCGCTTCCTATCAGCGTGCCTCCGAAACTTCCCATCGACTGCATACTGTTCAGCAGGCTTCGGTCCTGTTTTCTGAACGACAGGATAGCCAATGCGTCCGTGGCAATATCCTGTGTAGACGATGCAAGCATAGAGATGAAGAACAGAATCAGAATGAGCAACAAATCGGACTTCACGTCGAAGAATCCCGTAAACAGCAATGCCAGTGCATAGACAGCCTCACAGGAAATGATGGTTTTCTTGTAATCGCCCACCGTCAGGCAATGCCTGTCTACCAACGGCGACCAAAGGAACTTGACGAGCCACGGCAGCCGCACGAGATTCAGCAGTCCGATTACTGCCAGACTGTATTTTCCCTCGCGCATCGTTACCTGCAAGGCAGTCATCATAAACGACGAGGGCACGAATTGCGCAATATAGAGAGCCAGAAATGTTCCCAAACTCATTATGCGCCCATTATTGTTTTCTGAATTGTTCATTGCCATTTCATTTCTCTTTTTCTGTTGTTTTCCCGTGCATATCAAGCAGTTTCATAGCCTTGTTCTCCCTATCGGAAAACCTGTTCACTCATCGGTTTTGCAAGTAACCGAAGAATGCGCTGCAATCTTCGCAAAAACGTAGCGCAATCTTCGCAAAAACGGACTGCATTCTTCGCAAGATTGGAAAGCGACTTTGTATCCATTGATTTTCAAACACTTACAAACGGTATGTTTCTGACGCATTGCACGACCGTGAATTGCTGTCCGATGAAAACTTAAAACAGGCGCAATGGTCTGCCGTCTGTGCCAAAGATGCTGAAAAACCACTCCGTTTCCCTGAACTTCTATCCCCCATCAAGAATACCTAAAGGCTTCTCGATGGGGGAATATCGCGTGAATGAAATTCTCTTTCTGTTAAAAGTTCACTGCAACGGAAGTTCCGAATGTAAGAGGTTTGCCCTTCTGCGCATAGTTTGTTGCGCCCGACTTGAATCCGTAAGCGATGTAATCTGTGTTGGTAAGGTTCTTTCCCCATACTTCCCACGTGAAGATGCCCTTCGTGAGGCTTACCTTCGCATTGAGAAGCGCATAGAAGTTCTGGCTTACCACGTTGTCGTCGACCCAGTAAATTCTGCCGATGCCGGTCATACCTGCGCTGAACACAACCTTATCGAGCCATCCTGTCGGCAAGATGGTGTAGCTGCCGTTCAGAGCCAGCGTGTGGTTCGGCACCATCGGAAGCCTATGTCCTGAATAATCTTCCTTCTGGCTCTTGTGGTAGTCGAGATAGCGGGCGTGGGTATAGCCATAGCTGAGGTTGAGCTGCATACCCTTGACAGGACGATAGCCGAGCGAGAGTTCCAAACCTTTGCTGTCCGTATGGCCTGCATTCGTCATCACGTTTCCAACACCGGGTATCGTGTAGGTAGTCTGCATGTGCCGCCAGTCTATATAGAACAGATCCAGTTCTGTAAAGAGCCTTCCGTCGAGGAAGTTCACACGTGCTCCCACCTCATAGTTCCAACTGTATTCAGGCTCATAGGAGCGTTCGTGGTCTTCCTTGAAGCTGTTGTTGAATCCACCCGGCTTATAACCGCGCGTGATGCTCGCATAGTAGAGATTGTTTTCCGTGGTCAGATACTGGAGCGTGAACTTCGGAGTGAACTGACGGAAGTTTGCCTTGCTCTCGTGGTCGGCAAGATGTTTCCATTCCCCCGTCTTCAGGTTCAGGCTTTCTCTGTTGTAATTGGTCTTTGCGTGATCATAGTCGAAGCGCAGACCAACGGTGGCAGAAAGTCCTCTCCATATATTATAGGAACTCTGATGGTAGAGTGCGAACGATTCCGTGGGAATGCTGTAATCGGTCGGCGTAGCCATTCCGGCCGAGTGCATAGTGTTCTGAATGAATTGATTCGAGCCGAACAACATTCCGAAGGCTCCCACAATCCACTGATAACGGCTGTCGCTGTTCGACTTCAGCGTAAATTCCTGCGAAAGCATATTCTGATGATAGTCGTTGTCCACGAAATACTTGTCGGCAATGGTGAAATCCTGATCGATTCCCATATGCGTCTTGATGTACTGATAGGATGTCTGGCTGTTGAAACTTATCTTCTCGTTCTCATATCGGGCATTGAATCCGGTGGTGGAAATCAGTCTGCGGAAAAGACTGTAACGGTTATAGCTGATTTCCTCCACCTTGTCGTTCTCCACATCATACGGCGCATAGGGATAACCTCCCTGATCGCTGTAAGCCAGAGTGGTGTTCAGGCGCAGCATCCATTGCTGCGAGGGTTTCCAGTAGAGTCCCAGGCGTCCCTCGCCTTCGTCGATGTCGTCCACTTTTTCGCCAAGATGGGCATTATTGAACATACCGTCGTTGTGATGATAAGAGCCTGCCACCGAGAAACCGAAGCTGTCGCTGAGCTTCGTATAGTTGGATGCCTGTGCAGTAAAGTCGTTGAACCTTCCGTAACCGAGCTTTACACGTGTATTCTGATACTCCAAAGGATTATGGGTGTAAACATTCACGATGCCACCAATGGCATTTCGCCCATAGAGCGTGCCTTGCGGACCTCGGAAAACATCCACGGCGGCGACGTCGCTGAGGTCGATGTCGAATGCCGATGACTCGAAATGAGGCACGCCGTCCACATAATAACCCACCGAAGAACCCTTCACCTTCGTGCCGATACCACGCACAAAGACCGGCGTATTGGCACGAGAGCCATAGTCCGGCATATAGAAATTAGGCATAACGGCCGTCAATTCCTTCGGACTCAGAATCTGTTGGGTCTGCAACATTCTTACATCTGCTCTCGAAACAGAGACAGGTGTAAGATTCTTTTGGTTCTGCTTGAAGTCGTTTACCACGACCTCATCCATAGACACACTTCTAAACGTACTGGAATCATTGGGAATGTCTGGTGTGCCACTCATCGCAAGTGACAGCAATAGCAATTCGTTCAACATAAAAATCTTGTTTCTTTCTGATAATTTCGCCTGCAAAGGTACGCCGTTTATGCTTTTTTCACAATCCTTATTTATTAGGAAATTGGAAAGAAATACAGCAGACCGCCGACCAATAGGATGAAATAGACCTTCACTACATCGGGTCTTTTTCCGTTGCAGCAGTTTCCAGTTGCTTGGAAATTTCAAGGAAAGCCGTTACAATAAAAGGAAGAACATTGGCTATCGCAACAATGACGAAAAACTTGCGATAGCCCAGATATTCCTGCAAACTGCCTGTAAACCATCCCGACATCATCAACGAGAAGGCCGCAACGGCACTTGCCATCGAGAACTTGAAAGTGGAGTATTTTCCCTGTGAGGAATAAATAAGGAAAAGAATATAGGCAGTGATGCCGAAACCGAAGCCGAACTGCTCAATTCCCACACATATATTAATAATGGAAAGCGTGGAAACGAAATTATAGCTGAGGTAGATATAAAGCATTTTCGGCAGCGTGATGGCGCAGACCATCGGCCAGATACAACGTTTCAGTCCCCATTTGCGAATGCACGTTGCGCCAAACGCACAGCCGAAAATGGCGGCGAAAGCACCTACTGAACCCTGAACCAGCCCCAATTCCTGCGGCGAAAGGCTCAGGCCTCCGTTGCTTCCGGGGTCTATCAGAAACAACGGCGCAATGCGGAAGAACATTCCTTCGGGAATGAGGAAGAGCAAAAGGAAACAGAACAACGCCACATAATTGGGCAAACTCATAAACGTGGTCTTTGTCTCGAGCCACCAACGGCGCGTCAATCCACTTCTGACAGGAATCGAAGACTTGTCGTTCGGACGCGGAACCACCATCAGATGATAGACGAAAAGGAGCACAAAAGTGAGCGAAAGCAGCTTGAACGTAGAGTTCCACGACGTTGTTACCACTCGGTTCAGCACTTCCAGATTGCCCGCCAACACCAAAGGGATTCCCATTCCGGCAATTACCGACATCATCAGAAAAATGGAATGAATGCCGGAGAACATCGGTCGCTTTCTCGATATTGCCAATTTGCAGAAGCGTGCCACGGCAACGTCGTGTACAACGGCAGTAGATGCTGTGAGGAAAAGGAAGAAATTTGTGAGCAGTTCCCAATATTCAGAGGCAATGCTCACAGAAACGGCATACATACAGAGTGCCATCAGAGCCTCCATTGCCAACAGCCAAGTGCGCTTCGTGGCGAATCCGGAAACCACACGTCCCAAGATAGGACGCAGAATAAACGGAATGAAAAACCAAGATGTGCGCAGCGTAATCTCGCCGTTCGACAATCCCATACGGTTGAAGAATACCAACGAGACAAGGAACACGATAACGTAGGGCAGCCCTCGTGTGAAATACACCGAAGGCAGCCAAAGCCAGTCTCTTCCTTGCAAATTAATGTTCATATTCCTGTGTTCGTTGCTCTCTGCTTTTTATTCTTTCTCCCTGTCTGTGCACCTTTTCAGCCTTACCAATACACTTTATCAGCACTGCCTGTGCGCTTTATTCGTATATCTTCTTTATCTCTGCACCTTTATAATAATGGAGCAGAATCTCGTCGTAAGCGAATCCCTTGTCGCCCATCATCGCTGCACCGATTTGACAAAGCCCTACGCCGTGCCCCCATCCAGCCCCAACAAAGTGGAACTTCTGTGGGATTCCGTCTGCCAATTCACGCTTTTCTACCACGAAAGCCGAGCTGTAAAGGTGGCTCTTGCTCAATGCTCTGCGTATCTCTAACTCTTTACCGATGATGAAAGTGCGCTCTGTTCCGACGATTTTCAGGCGGCAGATGCGCCCACTTCTGCCTCGTTCGAGTGGTATAAGGTCTATAATCTGCCCGAATTTCATTCCCGTTTTCTCTTCTATCAACGCAGAAATCTCCTTCTGAGAATAGTCTTGCGTCCAGCGATAGAAGTCCTGTGTCTCCTGATCATAGTCGTTCAGCACCTGACGCAACACCTTTGCATCCTTCGTATTGCAGAAGGATTCGGGCGAAGACAATATCCATTCGCGTGCATTCGTCTCATCCGTAAGGTCGGGCAAGGGACGATTATCAGGCATCGTATCGGGAAGCAGCACGAGATACGGCTTCCTGATGTTCTCCCAACAATACTGAAACTCCTCCGTTGCACCACCACAGCACTTACTGTAACGCGCATCGCAAATCTCTCCTTCGGACATCAGTATCTCGCCGGCCGTCTGCCGGATGGCTTCCACCACGTGCTTGTTGGCAGCATTCGTAATTCCCTGATAGCGTTGGCAGTGGTCGTCGGCACAAACATCGAAGATGGTATGGTCTTCACGGTCGTACCAGCGTATGAGTTCGTCTTCTTTCTTCACAAACGAGAAGAAATTGTCGCCTCCGTCTTCGGCTTTTCTGCGCTTTTCCATCTGCGCTAACAGCCAACTGCGTGAGATAACGGCGTGCGCCTTCAGTAGTTCCAGAGACGAGGTTGCATTCATTTCGCTCGATATGACGCTCGTCAAATAGGTTTCCACAGGCAATTCGTTGATGGCGCATATCTTATCGGCCTCTACAACTAAGCGCAAAACGCCCTGAAAGGTCTGTGCCTGCTGCCGTTCCCAATGGAAATTCACACCTATCGTTACATCCTCCAACGTGAACGATGCGTTCTTATGCTTGGGCACGAAAGCCAGTTCGTGGTATCGTTCGCCATTCCAGAGAATGCTTCCTTCGGATATTTCCACAACCTGATTGCCCAAACATTCCTCCCCTTTCGCCGAATAGCCATCATTCAGACTGAAGCGCAACCTCTCACCGCTGACTATTCCCACCGTTACCATCGGTTGCTTGTCAAATTTCAACGATTCGCCGTCCACATTGGCGTATGCCTTAATCTTCGTTATCACTTCTTTCATCTGTTCAGCACCGAGCACTATCTCTTCCATTATCGCAGCAAGGCGTTCGGGCGTAATCCGTTCGTAGTCTTCCTGTCGTGGCAAGATAAGCAGGCCACCCATATCCAAGGCTCCGGGACTGATAAGATACTGCTCTTTGCCCTCTGCCGAGTAGCAGGCCGGGCGATGTTTCCTGCGTGGGAAAATCACGGAAAGATTGTCATTGCCCTCGTGCCACGCCACAATGTTCATCATAGGCTCTGCATCGTCGGGCTGCAGAGGCAGCGAATCGTACACCATTCTGAACATCCGTGCGTCGCTTGCTTCCGAACGGCTCCTGATAACGATGGCAGGATAAGCAAAATCCTTGACCAACGAGATATTTTCAGAGGCATTCAATGCGAACAACTGTTCAAGATTCCTACTCAACTGCGGCCAAGACTCCTGTAAAGGCAGCAAACCACTCGTACCGGCCTGAAAATGCAAGTGGTCCGGAGCACTCGCTCCACACTTAGGTCCGTTGTAGAAAAACATCAGTTCCGGATAAGCGTCCACCAACTGGTGCAGTTCGCCGTAATGTTCGGCTATCAACTGCAACTGATGCTCACGTGCCGGAATGGTGAAATGAACGGACAAGATGGGAAAAGGATTCACGAGAATATCGAAATTATCATTGAACCGTTTCGTCATCTGCGCTTTCGGACGATTCTTTCCACACAGGAAACACGGACGCTTGGCTATCGAAGCTTTGTCAATCTTCGCTCCCGTGCTTACCATCCGTGCCGGATTGAACTGAGCTTTCAGACTGCCCAATGCCTTTGTCTGCACCAACTTCAGATCGTTGAATCGCTTTTCGGCATCAGGCCAACTGCTCAGTTGGCGGTAAAAAAAGGGTTTAACTTGCCTGCGCCCTCCTCGTCGCCACGTTTGTTCTGCAACTGTCTTGCTTTGAGTTCTATCGTGCGAAGCCTGTCCTTGTACAGGTTGTTGGCATTCACTTTGTCAATACTCAGTGCAGCGTCGCTGTTGCCACCCCAACGACGGCACAGATACAGCTCTTCGTAGATGCGGCCGATACGGAAATTACGACTGAAAGCCAATCCCATAGCATAGTCTTCGCCATAGCTCGTATTGGGGAATTTCACTTCGCGCGCCAACGGCGTATAGAAGGCACGTGGCGCACCCAATCCGTTGATGCGTAAAGCATTGTTACAACCGTTTTCCTCGGTCCACTCGGCGTGGTTGATAAGTCCGGGAGGCAATGTGTTCAGGTCGAAATCGCACATACGGTACGAGCCGATAATCATTGCCGCATTCTGTTCGTGGAACGCATCCACAATCTTCTGCAACGTATGTTCGGAAGAATAGAGGTCGTCGCTGTCCAACTGCACGGCAAAACGGCCACAATGTTCGTCGTTTACGGCATAGTTCCAACACCCACCGATGCCCAAATCGTTTCTGTTCGGCACAAGATGTATCAGCCGTTCGTCCTCTGCCGCCAATTCGGAGAGTATCTCCGTGGTCCTGTCGGACGAATGATTGTCTACCACTATCACATTAAAGCTGAAATCTGTTTCTTGTTTCAAGGCTGACTCCACGGCATCACGTATCGTCTTTTCACGATTGAAAACCGGAATTACAACCGAAGCCTCAACGTCGAAATTCTCTTCTTCAAAATCGGGCTGCTCATATCTGCCCGTATCTATCAACGCACCAACTTCCCCGAGGTGCGCAGTTGCAGCCTTTTCCATTTCAATCTGCACCTCACGGTTGCGTGGATTCACATAGTCGAACTGCTTCTCGCCACTTGCACGCAGGTCGTTTTCCTCCTCCGTATAGAGAAATTCGTTCAGATGGAACAGAGTCCCCATTCTGCTAAGGCACAAACGGAGGTCGTACCAGCCTGCAAACTTATAATCGGTTTCGCCGTGAAGTTTTGCATACGCCTTCAAAGCACCTGCACCGATGAGCACCAACGAACCGAAATCGAAGTCGTCGCGGATGCTGCCCAACTGATAGTCGATAACCGGATGCTTCACAGTCTTGCCGTCTTCCACGGAATAATGGTCGGCATAGACCATCGTTGCATCCGTGGCCGAAGCCACCTGCACAAAGCGTTCAACAGCCTGATAGCCCAAAGTTATCGGAGAAGTCTTCATATAGAACAGAGCATAGTCGGCAGTTGTCTTTTCCGCCATCGTCAGCATTGCCTGTTTCGACAGGATATTATCTACCACGAGCGTGCTTACTCCGTCTGGCAATGTCGCATCTGCACTCATTTCGCCCGAAACGAGCAGATAAATGTGATTCACCACACCTCTGACTTGGAACTGTTCAGCCATCTGAACAGCCTTCTGCATATCTTCGCAAGGAAGGAAACAGTCTATTTTTCTTCTTATATCCATTAGATTTCTGATTCTTACAAATGTTGTCTAGCGCAACAACTATCGGTTGCAAACCCTTGAAAGCCCTATTGGCTTAACCTATGCAAAGATAGAGAAGAAATACGAAAAAGACGAAAGAAAAATATTTTTTTAGAACCTTAAAGTACAGACGGAGCAATAAAAAGTGCAGATGCTTCGTCAAAACAAATTACGGAACTATTGGTTTTGCAACCCAGTTTGCCGTCTCGCATCATTCTTCAATCCATCAGCGAGAACTTTGCTTTGTAAAAAATGATTACCAAAAAACGCGCGCTCAAAATTTTCATTCCAGAGATTTACAGACATCAAACTGGCGTTCATTAAACAAAAATACCGCCTTTGGCTTTCATTTATCGCAACTTTGCAATACGTTCTTCGCTTATTTGTATTGCGTTCTTCGCACACTTGCATCCGATTTTTCGCACATTTACTTCGAGAAAACAGTCCATTTCTTCCGATATAATATCCTTTTAAAGAACTTTTCTTCTTCTGTTTTCCCAAAACAAACCTATACAAAGACATAATCAACTGAAATACAGCGTTTTATTAAACACGTCCAAAACCTGCATATTTGAAAATTATTTCTCTTGCGTTTCAAAAACAGGGCTGAATTTCGGGCTGTTTGTAAATATTATTCAGAACATTTGAGTAGAGAAGAAACCAAGAACTCTGTTTAAATTAATATAAAAAAAACTGGCAGCTGCTGAAACAACTGCCAGTCTTCTCAATAAGTGGACCTGGTGGGAGTCGAACCCACGTCCGCACAAGGAAACCATACGCTTTCTACATGCTTATTTCAGCCTTTGGTTTTCGAGCTACAGCAAGACCTGAACCACCAACTGCAGCCTTATCCTCTAAGTTTCACCCGGGCATCGAGGCCTACTCGGGCTATTTCCGATTTAGTCTGCATCGCTGACTCTCCGGATTCGGATCAACATCCTCGGAGCGATGTCTCGTTCCATCACCTTGTAACGGAATTAAGCTAATAATCTACTATACTTCGATTAAGCAGCGAGAGCGTAGTTGTTTTCGCCAATTAATTTTCTGATAACTGAGATTTAGGAGCCAGCCACCGAAGCTCCGCATGCTTACATACCATCTCGTCTTGCCGTCAAATCCAAACAAGCCCAGTATATTACGGCGCAAAGGTAATCATTATTTCTGAAACAAATGAGTTTTACGCCCTTATTTTATCTTCTTTTTAATGAAGGGAATATTCTATACAAAGTTTATTAACTTTTCCATTTCGAGCAAGAATGCTTCCACTTGAGGGAAATACGGCTTAACTTCTTCTTCCGTAGCATCGAACATATCATCATACTTAGCCTCTTCAAGGATTCCCTTGGCTTTTTCTATGCGATAGGTCAGCAGGGCTTTGCGTTCTTCAGGTATCAGCATAGTTCTATTCCGTCTGTTTCTACATTATGCAAGAATGCAGAATGGGCACGTTTGTTCCATTCGTCCATCGTATATATAAGTGGATGAATCATTGCATCGAGCTGCCATCCCAATTCCCAGAAAGGAAAACTGTATTTATCGCGGTCAATGGATTTAATCTGCTTCTTGTTCAATAATATGAGAATGTCCCAATCAGACTCGGAAGTTGCTTCGCCACGTGCCTGTGAGCCGAAAAGAATTATCTTTCCGTCTTTAGGTTTAATCTGTCTTGCCACTTCCAAGATAGACTTAAACACTTCATTGTCTGTGATTTGCCTTCTCATAATGCAAAGATAAACAAACTTCTGTAAATCTGCAACTTTTCAATTCCTATTTAGATGGATTCCATAAGCAAGTGCAAAGTATGTTTTCTCCTTTGAGCATTTCCACCACCGTTCTTGCAGGGGGACAGCTTTCTTTGTTAAAATATATATTATTTCAGAATGTTTTTCTGTAAAATCGGGTGTAATTCATATCTATTATATAAATTTGTGGAGAATAATCATTAAACAATTACGCATAATGGAAAACAAGAATGAATTGAAAAAGCAAACCATTGAGATACCTGAAGATTGGGGAATGTATATGCAGAGCTTAGACGACAAGCCGGCATTGACCCGCACAAACCTTGCCCTGTATCCACTTGCTCCTATCGCAGAGTATAAATACCGTCTGCAGTTGGCTGTATATTATCAGAATGAAACTGAAACCGGGCTGCCCATTCAGGAAGAAAATCCTTCACTTTGGAAAATTGAAGACAGGTTTATAGAAATTCTAAAGGAAAGCGATGCCATTGACGCTGGATTAATGAAGTGGAACAACCGCGTGAATTTCTTCTTCTATGTAAAGGACGCTGCCGGGATGGAAGACCTTTTTGTAAATGGGCTGAAGAAAGATTTTCCTGATTATGAATATAAACTTTGGGTAGATTTGGACGAAGAATGGGAATGCTATCTTGAAACTTTATACCCAGACAAGTATTCAATGCAGGAAATTCAGAACAACAAGGTGCTCCAAGCATTGCAAAATGACAATGATAATTTGGCAGAAGAACGTACCATTGAGCATTTTACTTTCTTCAAAAACGAGCAATCCGCCGATGACTTCATTGCCAAAACAGAGAAAGAAGGCTTTAAGGTGTTCTCGCGTGAGGTAAGAGAGGACGACGAGTACCCATATCTGGTAGGTGTATCGCGTGTGTTGATGCTCCCGATGACATACACGGGATAACGTGGCTCTTATTGGACGCCGCGGAAGAGTGTGGAGGAGATTACGACGGATGGGGATGCACGATAGTTGAATAGAATAAAATCGGATAAAACAGAATAGGACAAAATAAAACAGAATAAAGGAAGACTCTCAAGCGAGTCTTCCTTTATTTTGTTTGTATGAATTAAGCGTTTATGCTTCCTTGTCGTACTCCAGATGGAAGTGTACGGCTGTCTCGATGCCCTTCTTCCACAGGTCTACCGGCATATTCTCATTCGGAGAGTGGATGGCGTTCGATTCCAGACCAAATCCCATCAGCACGCTCTTCACACCGAGCAGCTTCTCGAAGGTGGAGATGATTGGAATACTTCCACCGATGCGAACCGGCAACGGACGCTTGCCGAAGACAGTCTCAAAGCCGCGCTCGGCAGCCTTGTAGGCGGGGAAGTCGATAGGACAAACGTAGCCGTAGCCACCGTGGAGCGGCTGCACCTTAACTTCCACCGTGTCAGGAGCCACGCTGTTGAAGTAGTCCACAACGAGCTGGCTTATCTTCTTGTAGTCCTGATGCGGCACGAGACGTGAGGAAATCTTCGCGTATGCCTTTGACGGAAGCACGGTCTTCGCACCTTCGCCGGTGTAGCCGCCCCAAAGTCCGCATACATCGAACGACGGACGGTAGCCTGTGCGCTCGATTGTGCTGTATCCCTCTTCGCCGAACACGTTCTTGATGCCGAGCGACTTCTTGTACTCGTCCATATTGAAAGGAATAGAAGCCACGAGGTCGCGCTCTTCCCTTGATGCCTCTTCCACATCGTCGTAGAAGCCCGGGAAACGAATCTTGCCGTCAGGACCGGTCACATCGCCGATGAGCTTGCAGAGAATGTTGGCGGGATTGGCAACTGCGCCGCCGAAAGTACCCGAGTGGAGGTCGTGGTCAGGACCCGTTACCTCAATCTGCCAGTATGCCAGACCGCGCAGACCGGTCGTGATGGAAGGCACGTCGGCAGCTATGAGCGTGGTATCGGAAACGAGAATCACGTCGCATTTCAGCAAGTCCTTGTGCTCCTCGATGAACGGACCGAGGCTGCCCGAGCCGATTTCCTCCTCGCCCTCGAAGATGAACTTCATATTGTGCTTGAGCAGATCGTGCTTGTTGAGATATTCAAAAGCCTTGGCCTGAATGAACGACTGACCCTTGTCGTCGTCAGCACCACGTGCCCAGATGTGTCCGTCCTTCACCACCGGCTCGAACGGCTCTGTCTTCCACAGCTCGAACGGTTCGGCAGGCATCACGTCGTAGTGGCCGTAAACCAGAACGGTCTTTGCATTCGGGTCCACCATTCTTTCGGCATATACCATAGGATTGCCCTTCGACGGCATTACCTCTGCCTTGTCCACACCTGCTTCCAGAAGCAGCTCCTTCCATCTTTCGGCGCATCTCACCATATCTTCCTTGTGGTCGGGTTGCGCACTTACGCTTGGAATGCGTATCAGGCTGAAAAGCTCTTCGAGCATTCTCGCCTCGTTTTCTTCTACATATTTCTTTATCATAGTAATAAATGTTTGAGATATTTCTTTCATAGTTCCATTGCCCAAAGAGCAATGCTCTGCAAATATACTAATTTTTTCTCAATACCGATACAAAAGCATAAATATCTTTCCGTATCCGGCATACTATATATATAAGGTGTAAATTCTGCCGCACAGCGCGATCGTGCCGACGGCAGAGAGGAAAATAAAAAAACAATTCCCGAAAATAGTGCAAACCACACAGATTTCCCGTCCCGTTTTCATAAGAAGATAATCAACTGACAAACAGTTAATTACGTTGCAATCCCATTGCATTCAGAGAGACGTTGTTTTGCTTCTCTAAAAAAGTACGTACTTTTTCGTTGAAAATCTATCCTAAACGGTCAAAAAATGAGCGGACATAGCAAATGATTTGTGGGTCAGTCAGTTCTGAATGTTCGACCATTCTGGGAAAAACCGCCAAAAGACGGACATTTGCCAACTTTGGACAGAGCAGCGTTACTAAAACATTACCCTATATCTAACTGGGAAGGAATGGCAAAAACGGTAACGAATGGGCTAACCCCCAACTGAAATCTTCTGCAAAGATAGCTCGATTAAGGGACAATAGGAAGAAAAAAGGCAAAAAAAATGAATGCTTGGAATCTTTCCCGTCAAAGTACAATGAATTGCGTATCAGCGGATAACCTGACAATAAATAGTTTTGTAACTTATAAAGAGTCAGAGTTATGCGAAGTACGTTTAAGGTTCTGTTCTACCTCAAAAAGAACGCCCCTAAGAAAGACGGTTCCGTTCCCGTGATGTGTCGCATCACCATCGACGGAACCATTGCACAGTTCAGCTGCAAATGCGACATCCTCCCCAATCTATGGGATGTCAAGAGTAACCGGGCTTCGGGAAAGAGTGCCGTGGCATTGGAGACCAACCGCTTCTTGGATAAGATCCGGGTGGGTATCAATGCCAAATACAAGGAGATTGCCGAAAGGGACAACTATGTCACAGCGGAGAAAGTAAAAAACGCTTTTTGGGGTCTGGAGATGCGGCACGAGACACTGCTGACGGTCTATGCCCAACACAATGAAGATTTTGCCAAGCAGGTCGATGCAGGCTTACGAAGCCAATCCACTTACGACAAGTATTGCACGGTCTATAAGCACTTGGAAGAATTCATCAGGACACGCTACCGTCTGAGCGATATTGCCTTGCGAGAGCTTACTCCCGCATTCATCACGGACTTTGAGATTTTCCTTCGCACGGAAAAACAGTGTTGCAACAATACCGTATGGATTTACATGATGCCTTTGCGCCGAATGATTACCATTGCCCAAAATCACGGCTGGATAGTTCGAGACCCGTTCGTGGACTACAGTATCTCCGCCGAGAGTACGGAAAGGGATTATTTGACCAAGGACGAGATACGTCAAATGATGGATTTGAAGTTTCGCCGCAAGTCAATGGAGTTGGTGCGTGACCTGTATGTATTCTGCTGCTTTACCGGCTTGTCGTTTACCGATATGAAGAACCTGACCAAAGACAATGTGCAGACTTCATTTGACGGTAAGTTGTGGATTATGACCAAGCGACAGAAGACAGGCGTGGAATCCAACATTATGCTGATGGACATTCCCATGAGGATTATCGAAAAGTACGACGGTATGGCAAAGGAAAATTATCTCCTGCCCGTTCCGCAGTACATTACCGCTCGCAAGAACCTCAAAACAATCATCGGGCTTTGCGGAATAGAGAAGAACATAACGTGGCACACCAGTCGCCATACCATGGCAACGGAAATTTGTCTGACCAATGGAGTTCCCATTGAAACGCTTTCCAAGATGCTCGGGCATACCAATATCCGCACGACACAGATTTATGCTAAAATCACCCACGAGAAAGAGAGTCAGGACATGAATACCCTTTCCGACAAGTTAAGTAAGATAGAGCAATTCAGCGATATCATCATATAATGAAAAGGAGGACGCACGATGAAAAGAGAAATCATAACCATTAGCGGGAATGGAGACATACACATCCCGACTGCTCCCGTTTGGATGTCAGTTTGCGAGATTGCCGACCTGCTCGGGGCTTTCTCCGGCAAGGTGAACGCACAAATCAAAACGATATTCAAAGAAGGTCTCCTGATGGAGGCGGAAGCGATGAGAACAATCCGCTCTGAACAAGGATTTATTGATTTGTACAGTATGGAAATGATAACGATGCTGTCGTTTCGTATAGCCACGCCAGAGGCAAAGGCTTTGCGAAGATGGATAATAGGAAAACTTTCGGAGAAGAAAGTTTCATCTCCACCTATGATAATCTGCTATACCGTTGGCGGACGGCTTTGTTAAGAGGAGTGCGAATAAAAGGAGACAGGCTGTGAGATAAGATTTCTCGCAGCCTGTCTCCTTTCATCATTCTTCAAATCGTGGATGGTAGTTTTCCTGTAGCAATTTCTCTACCTCCTCTTCTTTATAGAGGACTTTCCCTCCTAATTTGACAAACGGGATACGCCCCATATCGCGATAGTCTTGCAGGGTGCGTCGATTGACATGCAGCCGTCGGGAAAGTTCCTCGTCCGTCAAATACCGCTGCCCTTGGAGCATCGGTCTGTTTCTTTTCCTCAGAGCGTCTATCCCTTTTATCATACGGTCGGAGGCATTGAGGAAGTGCATAATTTCTTCGTCATTCTTGGTCTTAACATTATTACTCATAGTTCTACTTTGGATTTAATGGTGATTAAGATACTGTGTCACGGAGAGACCGACTTGTCTATCAGTTTCTGCACGTCCTCCGGTTTATAGTACATCTTGTAGCCTATCTTTGTATAGGGGAAAGTCCGGTTACTCCGATAGGTTTGCAGTGTACGCAAGCTGACGTTCAGAATTTGGCAGACGTCTTGGTTGTCCAACCATTTGCCCATTCTCTTCTCGTCCGATTCCCGACAGAGGGCATCGACCTTGGCAGTCAGGATGCGGAAACGCTCCATCATCGCCTCATACGTTTTCTTCTCGATTGCTATTACTTCCATGTTTCAATTTTTAAGTTTGGATATTACGATATGCAAATTTAATGACAGCGTATGTGAGAAAGAGACACTTTCATATAACTGCGTGCTTGTGGCTTTGATATGACAGCCAGTGTCTTCGGACTTGAATGCCCGGAAATAAAAATCTCTATTCAGTACATATTTAGCATACAATCCGAACGATTTTAATGTCCGAACTTTGCACCATAATCAAATAAAAAGAGCGATGGATGTCATTACGATTGAAAGTAAAGCCTACCATGATTTGATGGGCAAGATAGAGAAGATACTCCGATATGTGGAGAAGGAGGAACAGGCGAAGGAGGAGTATGAAAACCGCTTGATCACCAACAAGGATTTAGCCGAGATACTCGGCATCAGCCAGCGCACCCTTCAGAGGCTGCGAAGTTCGGAACGTATCGGCTACAAGATTATTCTTGGACGATGCTATTACGACTTGAAAGACATAGAGGAAGCGATACGCAAGAAAAGCCTGTGCTGCAATCCTCAAAACATAAAAGAACTTAGACGGAATTTCCTACTTAAAACCAAGAGAACGAAATAGCGTATGGAACTATTGGACAGAGACACTTTTCTTGAATGGATGGAACGGATTATGACCCGTTTCGACCATCTGAAGCAGACCATTCCCGACATTCCCCAACGTCCGATGCTCAACGGCGAGCCGCTTTTGGACAATCAGGAGGTCTGCATGATGCTGCAAGTCAGCAAGCGAACCTTGCAGCGTTACCGGGATTCGGGAACGCTCCCATTCCATATCATCTACCACAAGACGTGGTATCTTGAATCGGAGATAACCGCCTTTATGAAGCACCATTTCACCGAGAATATGAAAAGGAAACGCAAAAGAAAAACATAGAAACAATCTTTGCTTTTTGTTTTGTACGCGTAAAATCCCGTCCCGTCGTGATGACGAGGCGGGATTTGCACATAAAAAATGATTTTCCTATTCAGAAATTAGGTGTATAGAGAATTATTCACTATTTTTGTAGCAAATTACACGCACTCATTTCTTTTGTAAATATGATGAGACTAAATAGAATAAAAGAAGTTCTTGAGGAAAAGGGCATTTCCCAAAAGTGGTTGGCGAAGGAACTTAATAAAAGTTTTAGTACCATAAACGCTTATGCTTGTAATCGACAACAGCCTTCTCTTGAGATTTTATATCGGATATCAAGAATATTGCAAGTAAAGACATCAGCCCTTTTAGTTGATAATGACTATAAATAGATACTATGAATAAGAAATCCGAACCCATATATCGCTCTCTTTTTGAAGAAGACTACCTTGTTAGAACGTTGAACAGTTCTATAACCAGCCAAGCTGATATTGCTTTGACAGAACTTGTTGCAAATGCTTGGGATGCTGGTGCTACAAAAGTAAGCATCTTCATTCCTGATGAATATGGAGAAATCCTTGTCGTAGAAGATGATGGAAATGGCTTGACAGAAGAAGAATTTCAACAACGTTGGATGACACTGGGATATAACAAACTAGCACATCAAGGCAAACAGGTTCTATTTCCAGATAAAAAGAAAAGAAGTCCTCGCATGGCTTATGGTCGTAATGGTATTGGCAGGCATAGCCTTTTATGCTTTAATGACGAATATCATATTGTCACTTCAAAAAACGGTAAAGAACTTTCCCTTACAGTTTCAACTAAAATAAAAGATCAAGCGATCGCAGTTATTGAACAAAATATCTCATCCTCTTCAAAACATGGTACAAGGTTGGAAGTTCGTGTTGAAAGAAACCTTCCAAATGTGGATAAAATCAGAGAAATAATATCCTCTCGTTTCCTACACGATCCCGAGTTTGTAATCGAAGTAAACAAACAACAGCTTTCCTTAGATCAAATGGAAGGGTTGTTGGATACGACTGAACTAACGACTCCCGATGGATATAACATTACAGCGAACTTTGTAGATTCAAAAAAATCGTCTCGTAAAAGTATTTATCAGGGAATTGCTTTTTGGGAAAGCGGTCGTTTGATTGGTATTCCATCATGGATATTAGGATCTGTTTTCTATTTAGACGGTCAAACCGCCCTTGCTAAGAGATATACGATCGTAATACAAAGCAATGAATTGGCAGAATTGGTCAGGGAAGATTGGAGTGGCTTCAAAAATACAAATGAAACCGAGAATTTGTACCGAACAGTTGCAGAGTATGTGAAGACAATGTTTGAACAAACAGCAAAGGCGAATTTAGAAGAAACAAAGGCTATTGTGAAGAAGGAATTGGCGACTAAATTAAAAGAAGCTTCTCCATTGGCTCAGTATGAGGTAGATGAAATCATAGAGAACATTTCGATAAATTCTCCTACAGCAACTAAAGAGACAATATCTATTGCTGTTGAAGCTGTATTAAATTTAGAGTCATCGAAAAATGGACAGGAACTTTTAATGAAACTCTCTCAACTTACGGAAGAAGATATTACCGGTCTTAATACGATACTCAATAAGTGGTCTGTAAAGGATGCCCTCACCGTATTGAGTGAAATTGATAGACGCCTATCCATCATTGAAGCAATAAGAAAACTTTCTAAAGAAAAGGACACGGATGAATTACATGTTTTGCATCCTCTTGTAACCGAATCACGATGGCTCTTCGGTCCCGAATACGATACTCCTGAATATACCTCTAACAGACAACTTCAGACTGTAATGAGAAGCCTGTTCAAAATGGATGTTCAGAATGAAGTCGGGGTAAAAACAAATAGAAGACCAGACCTTGTCGTTTTAGCTGATAGTACCTCTCTTTCAATGACAGGTGTGGAAGAGTTTGGTGATAATGAGCTAGCTACAATAACCAAAGTTCTGATAGTTGAACTAAAACGAGGAGGCTTTGAAATAACAAGTAAAGAAAGAAATCAAGCTACTGACTATGTAGACAGTTTGATTGCATTGGGAATTAATACTGCAAAAATAACAGCTTTTGTCGTAGGAGATAAAGTGGCAAAAGGGTTACAACGTCAGTATCGTGCAGGTTCTAAAGATGAAGGAAGCATCTTCTTGACAGATTTTGACCAACTTGTTGATACTGCAGAGAAACGAATGTTTGGACTTAGGAATAAATTAGCAGCAATGTATGATGATATTCCCGGAATGGCTTTATATCAACAATCCAAATTGAAGTTGTTCTGAAATGGTATAAATTCTAAAAGGACGAATTACAACAATTGTAGTTCGTCCTTTTGTTTTAGATTTTCGGTCTGACGATAAACACCTTTTCTGCCAGAGACGGCGGCAGTCCGTCCATAGAGGGCTGTGTAGCGGAGATACTCTGCCCGCTGCTTTCCAACGGTCTGTCGGTTTGAGCCGCAGAGGTGCTGACGGAGGGAGCGGTGACAGTCGGCTCAATCGGACGTGACCGTTCCATTTCTTCCGTCTTTCCTGCGCTGTCCTGCATCATCTCCGCACCTTCTTGATCACTCTCTCCCTGCTCAATCGGTTTTAGGGAAAGCTGTATCTTGCGGTCAAGGGCGGCAAGTTCCGTTTTGAGGTCTTTGAGCTGCTCTTCCTTCTTCCAAGAGCCGTTCACGACCTCCTGCAAAACAGGAATATCCTTGGCTATCTTTTCCGTGTCAGCCTTAAACCTCTCAATCAAGCCGGGTATCTTCTCCAAGGCATTCAGGAAATTCATACAGGCGAGTTGCGGGTCTGCCGCTATCCTGCCGTTGTTGTAGCTGTACTTCATTCCGCTTTCTCCCATCACGAAGAACTTGTTCTGCGAAAGGTCGAAAAGGTCCTTGGAGGAAGACTCCGTCTTGACCACGAGGTTAAATCCGTAGAGTGTTCCGATATTGAAATACTCTCCCCGTGTGCAGGCTTTCTCGTTGATTTCCGCGAGTTTGGCAGCAATGCGTTTCGGGTCGCTGCCTTCCACTCCTTTGAGTGTTATCGGGTTGAGTGTGTTTCCCTCTTTGTCTTTCTGTACACGGCTTTGATACAAGTCCCAGTCGCTTTGGAAACGGGCTATCAATTCCTTGTTTCCGTCCACCGTTCTCATAACTTCGTCCAATCGGCTTCGGGAGGATGACTTACTGCGAATGAACGCCTGCCGTTCGCTGTCCAAACCCGCAATCTTCTTTTCCAACTTTGCCTTTTCCAACAAATCGGTATTTCCGGAGAGGATGGCAACGTATTCGGAAAAATTCATTCCTGATTTCTCGTCCATACTTCCCTCATCAATGGTACGGCTACCCATACGGTTGTTTTTAAGCTGTTCGATGAAGAGTTGCTTGTTGTGCAACAAGTTGAATTTATAGCTGTCAAGCGACTTCTCCACGGCGTAGATGATGACATCCACCTTGTTGTCCGCATGAAATTTGGCTACCTCGTTACCCTTACGCACGGCTCTTCCGTCCCTCTGCTCCAAGTCGGAAGGACGCCACGGTGTGTCCAGATGATGAATGGCAACGGCACGCTTCTGGGCATTCACGCCCGTGCCGAGCATAGAAGTGGAACCGAACAATACACGGATTGTACCTTCATTCATTCCCGCAATGAGCGTCTTTCGAGCTTTGTCGGTCTTGGCTTCCTGAATAAAGCGTATCTCCTGAGCGGGAATGCCGTGATCTTCTACCAACTTGCGCTTGATTTCGGAATAAGGATTCCATTCGCTGGGCTTATAAGTGCCGAGGTCGCTGAATACAAACTGCGTTCCTTTCTGCTCATTGAACTTACGGTAGTACTCCGCAATCTTGGCGGCACAGTGGGAAGCCTTGTTGTCCACATGATCTCCGTACCTGTCGGGGTCAATAAGCCTCAGATCCAAACTCATCTTCCTCGCATAATCAGTGGTTAAGAATTAGAGGAAACAAAGGGAAAGGCAAGGAATGTAACTATTTGAAATATCATCATTTAGAATTTTCTTACTATTTTGAGAGTAAGCAAAAACGAGCATCAAACGGCAGGAGTTCCGTTACCAAATCGTAACCCATCGAGGAAAAAGCAAAAAGGGGTTACGAATTGAATGTAAACGACTGTATCATAGTTTTTTATTCCTTATCTTTCATTTTTCTGCATCGCTCAAAAAGACTTGTTCATCTGTACCTTTGCAAGCAAAGGTAACTTAGGAAAAAACGACAGAAAAAATGAAGGAAAACAAACTGAAAGTATCGTTCTTCGTTCAGGCGAAACGAACCGACAAGCAAGGACTTGTGCCTGTCATCGGGCGCATCTCCGTTGGCAGAACCCATTCGGGCTTCTCTACCAAGTGCAAGACTCCGCTCGCTCTTTGGGACAGCCGCAAGCAACGGCTCATCGGCAAGAGTGCAATAGCGGTGTCCGTCAATCAGAAACTCGGTGAATGCACCGCACTCATCCACGCACGATTTCACGAACTCGGTGAAAGGAAAGAATGCTTCACCGCCACAGACGTAAGGGATGCCTATCAGGGGAAAATCCACTGCCATGCCCTGCTCTTGGAGAGTTTCGGGGAGTATCTCACACAGACAAAGGAGCGCATAGGCATCGACCGAGCCTTGAAGACGTTCAAACTCCGTACCTACCAACTCTCCTTGCTTCGTGAGTATGTGCAGAAAAAGCATAAAGTAAGCGACATCCCCCTTTCACAGTTGGACAAAGCCTTTATCGAGGGCTTCGAGTATTATCTCACCATCGACCGCAGACTGAAACGCAGCAGCGTATCGAGTGCCTTGTCCACCTTGCAGACCATCATCCGCATGGCGGTGAAGAAAGGCGTGCTGGACTTCTATCCGTTCTTGGGCTACAGTTACGAGCGACCAAAGGGCGAACCGAGAAGTATCACGCAGGAAGAACTTGGGCATATCATCGACTTGGAGATTGAATGGGAGAACTACCGTGTTGTCCGTGATTTGTTCGTCTTCTCCTGCTTTTCAGGACTGGCAATCTCCGATGTCCGCAATCTCAAAGAGGAAAATATTGTCTTGGAAGAGGGTGAACTCTGCATCAAAGGCAGACGCATGAAAACCAAGACCCCGTACCGTGTACAAGTACTTCCTCCTGCTTGGGCGATAATGGAGCGGTACAGGGGAAAGCGTGCAGGGTTTGTCTTTGACGTGCCGACTACCGACATCATCCACAACGGCATGCACCACATACAGAGAAACATCGGCATGGAAACTCCGCTGACCTTCCACATGGCTCGCCATACCTTTGCATCGCTTATCACACTCTCGGCAGGTGTACCTATTGAAACGGTGAGCCGTATGCTCGGACACACCAACCTGAGAACAACACAGGTATATGCCGCGGTTTCCTCCGGGAGAATCCATCGGGATATGCAGACGATACAGCAACGAATACAAGATACATTCACCTTAAAACTTTGAACTTATGGCACGAAGTACATTCAAGACACTCTTTTATATCAACCGTTCCAAAGAGAAAAAGAACGGCAAATGCCCGATTATGGGACGCATCACCATAGACGGAGAACAAGTACAGTATAGCACAGGAAAGGAAACCGCTCCAGAACTTTGGGACAGTCGCAAGGGGCGGTGCAAAGGAACGGACGAAGAAACAAAGGAAATTAACCGCTATTTGCAAACCAAAGAGGAACAGTCCAAAGGCAAGTATCAAGAATTGGTCTGGCAGCGTGGCTATATCACTGCCGAGCTGCTGAAGCGTGAACTCATGGAAGAAGACAAGCCCAAAGGTTTTCTTTTGGAGGAAGCACGACTTTTCATAGAGGAAAAACGTCCTTGTGTGGGAATAACGGTTGCCAAGCCTACCTTTGCCAACTACATCTATGCCACACAACTCATAGAGGCTTATATGCGTGAACGCTTGGGGCTGGAGGATATTCGCTACCCACAGTTGGACTACGGCTTTATCGAGGGGATGGACTTCTACCTAAAAAGTGAGCGCAACCTCTCCCTTGCCACCATTCAGATTGTGGTCATCTTCCTAAGAAAGCTCATCGGCATCGGTCAGCAGAAGAAGTATATCCGCATCGATCCGTTTGCGGATTACAAGGCGGAACTTCCACACCGCACAAGGCGTTATCTCACAACGGAAGAACTGCAGCGGGTACTGCAAACACCCATCATTGACAGACAGTTTGAGCGTGCAAGACAACTATTCCTTTTCTGCGCTTTTACAGGATTGGCTCGTGTGGACATGCAACGGCTCAAACCAAAGCACATCATCTGTAATGCTGACGGTACACAGGAAATCCGAATCAAAAGGCAGAAAACGGACGTGGAAGCCATCATTCCACTCCTGCCCATTGCCAAGCAAATCCTTTCGCTCTATATCAAGGACAAGAAAGCAGACGACTTGATATTTCCCAATCTTACAATAAGGAAAGCATCCTTTGCGTGTGTGAACATCGGGCAGATATGCCGGATAGAGAAAGGCTTGACCTTTCACATGGCTCGCCACACATTCTCAACCACGATTTGCCTTTCCAATGGTATTTCGATGGAAACGCTCAGCAAGATGCTCGGACACAGCAATATCGGTACGACACAAATCTACGGAAAGATAACCGACCATAAGATACAGGAGGATATGACTGCACTCACAGACAGGGAGCATACTGTATTTGAAGGTTATTGTGAGTCGATAGCACGGCAGAACGTTCCATTGCAACAAGCATAAAAAGGAAGTAATTGCCAACCATTTATTATTCACGATTAAAGACAAAACGATTATGAAAGATAACAACAAACAGGAACTTTCCTACTTTCGATTGAAATTGGAAAGCTATATGAGTGAGCATCATCCTAAAAGATTGCAAGATACGGAGTTTATTACCGCACGGGCAGATATGGCTCTCACAGCTTACTGCGATGCCGTGGCGCAAGGTTTCACGCACCCCGAAGCGGAAAGCATGGCAAGCGAGGTCTTGTATCAAGGCTTGCACTTTTCCAAGTACGATACGCTTGTATCTGTGTTGGAAAACGAGTTTGAAAGGGAACTGCCTGCACCGCTTCCTGAAAGACTCGCAACCATATTGTTGTCGAATAAGGCTGTTCAAGCCACATTCGCCAAGTTCGGCTTGACGGACACATTGGCTTCTGACGAGCAATACGACCGTCTTTACACCGAACTCACAGGCACGATAGTGCTGCTCATCGAGAGCAATCATCTGTCAATAATCGGTCAGACGGAGGGGTAAGCCCAAAGGCGTTGTAAGCAAAGGCACACGCAAAGTCCCTGATGCCGTTTCTTATCGTGCAAAGGTACAACGGCAGCCAATCTGCCCTGACAAGGTCAAGTCCTGCGGATGGAGAGAAGAATCTCCACCGCAGGATTTTTCTTTTCAAGTTGGTATTGCCATTTTCAATATTCGTGCGGTCGTATTCATCTCTTCCAACCTTGCAGGGCAGGGCTGCCGTAAGAGAGTATAGGCACGACAAGAATACGGCATACTCAGGCTCTTTGGACGCAAGGCGTAACAACCAACAACAGATAGGACTGACGATAATACGGACTATCTTTTGTTTGTACAATTTGTTGTCATGACTATCTGTTGTCAAAACTATATATTGTCAAAATAATCTATCGATAAAACTATCTATAGACACTTCGACTTCTCGATTTGTCGATTTGTCGAACTATCGATAAAACAACAAAATAATAAAAGGAAAGAGCCGGCACCTCATCTCATTACCGCAATAACACAGATGGATCTCCTTTGATCTTTTCTCTTGTTTTCTCTCAATTTCCCTGCTTTTCCTCATTTCTTGCAGCGATGCTTCCGAGGGTTTACTTTTGCACTCGATAAGTACGGCAATGGACTGCATAACAGTTTGTTTGCCGAGTAACAATAAAGTAATCAAAACAAAATCAAGGCAATGAAACTCATTATCATCGACCGCAAAGCGTGGGAGCGGCACTGCTCCGAATTTGCAGACTTTATCCACAGTATTGAACAGCTTATCGGCAATCCGCCCGAAACGGACGAATGGCTCGACAATGAAGCCGTATGCCGCAGGCTCGGCATCAGCAAACGCACCCTGCAATCCTATCGCGACACGGGTAAAATACCCTTCTCCATCATTGGGCATAAATGCTATTATAAGGAGAGCGACATCGCAAAGTTACTGAATGCAAACAATGAATGAAATCAAACACAGAATGAACTATGGAAGAGAAGGAAATCATTACACAGCAAGGCCCTCAAATGCAGATGTTTGCACAGTTGATGGAGGGTACTTTGAAGAAACTGGAGCGTTATTGTTCTACAGCCCGTCCGATGTTAGGCGGAGAGGTTTACCTCACTGGCGAGGAGGTTTGCAGCCAATTACGGCTCAGCACACGTACGCTCCAAGAGTACAGAAATGCAGGAATACTTCCTTTCTACAAAATCGGAGGGAAGATACTTTACAAACAGAGCGACATACAAACAATGCTTGAAAGACATTATAACGCAATACCCAAGAAATTATGGCAAGAATAGATGAACAAAGGAAACAACGTCTGGAACAAGCCCTTCGAGATATGGGCAATTATGGCGTTAAACTCCGCAAGCCCGAAGAGTTGCCCGATTTTGACCAGCCCGTAGATTATGAAGAGGAAAAGAAAAGATTTGAGCCTGTTAAAGTTGAGGAACAAAATGACAAGGAGAGTCACAAGGACTATTCTCAATCGTCCAATCAAGAAACAGGGTTGTCACCAACGGAAAGGGCTACTTCTACCGAAGAGAATCATCAACGAATGGGAAAAACAAGGGACAGGAAGCAATTATCCGAGTTTCAGGGGAAATATCTCCAGCCCTTTCGCAACAGCCACCGCAAAGCCGTGTATGTATCAGAGGAAACTCAACGAAATTTGGACTTCGTAGTGAGGAAAATCGGTGAGCAGGGAGCAAGTGTTTCAGGCTATGTGGAGCAGGTGCTTCGAGAACATCTCGACCAATACAAAGATGATGTGGAAAGATGGCGGAAACTCTGAAGTACTGCATTCATCGAATGCAAGCCTACGCCGAGTTACTGTATTCAATGAATGCAGTAACACGGCATGGGCTTATAATCCGATTTTCTACATCAGCAAGGTGTGTCTTTGTCCGACAAACTACCGTTTGTCCCACAAAAAGCCCTTGCCCCGAAAGGGGATTAAATCACTCCAAAGTCGTGATTAGACAACAAACAAAACAATTAAGATTATGCCAAAATTAGAAATAGCCAATGAGAATCGTTACGGACACCGAAACATAGTAGAAGTTCCCCATTGGGACCGGTGGGACACCCGTATGCCCGATGTAAAAGACCAACTGCGTGCCATTGACCTGTACAACAAGTCGGGGGCAGTGAGCAAGTCCGATTTCGTTCGTGCCCGTATCCTTGGAGAGCATTTCAAGGTGATAACGGTGGATAAATCCGCCGTGGAGTATTACCGCAAGCTCTCCGAACTCACAGCCCAAATACATAAGATTGGTACAAACTATAATCAAGTCATCCGCTTAATGCACCTTTATACGGCAGAGAAAAGCGTAAGGGCTTTGTTGCAGGAACTTATCCAGCTAACAAAAGAACTCACTGCCTTGCAAGAGAAAGCAGTGAGTTTAACCATTGACTATCGAGAGAGATAAGGAATGTAGGATGGAATTATATTCCTCCAAGCATTTTTCGCAGCAGATTGCCCGATGAATGTACTATCTGAAAGTCCACCGTTTGGTTTTCTACAGATTTTATCTCTGTCGGCTTGAAACGGCAAAGGACTTCCTGACGCTCCAATGTGTCACGGACAGAAGAAAGGTCCTGTATTTGCCCTGCAAACGTTCCATAGGGAGATTGCAGACAAATCATTTGTCCGTTTACATTGTCTGGGCGTTTATTTTCGAACTTTAATAAGATGGTTATATCTGTGCTGTCCGTTAGTGTTGCGGTTGTTGCTCCGTGTACGGTAGCCGTTCCCAAATACACTTGTTTATAAGGTAGGAAATAGGTTACGGCTAACAGACAAAGCAAAACAGCTCCTATGGCAGTAATACCATAACGAACGAGAGATGAGGGTATCTGTCCCACGATACTTCGTACTTTTTCGCTGCGGAGCTCAAAACTCCGTTCCTGTTTATTTTCCTGTTTTTCCATATCAGTTACCCAATTCTAATTGGTTTTTCACTAAGGCAAAGTATTTGCCACGTTTGGACGTGAGTTCCTCGTGTGTTCCCACTTCTGCTATTTTTCCTTCGTCAAGCACCACAATCTGGTCGGCATTGCGGACGGTGGAGAGGCGGTGTGCCACCACAATAACAGTTTTTCCTTTATAGAAATCCGAGAGGTTTTCGGTGATGGCTCGCTCATTGTTGGCATCAAGGGCATTGGTGGCTTCGTCCAAGAAGACGAACATAGGATTCTTATAGACTACCCTCGCTATCAAAATGCGTTGCCGTTGTCCCTGACTGATGCCCTGACCGTCCTGTCCTATCATCGTGTTGTAAGCCAAAGGCAGGGCTTCGATGTAGTCAGCGATGTTTGCCACACGGGCAGCATGGCGGATACGTTCGATGTCGGGCTCATCGTCAGATATAGCGATGTTTCTCGCAATGGTATCGGAGAAGAGATATCCCTCCTGCATAACGGCTCCGCATTGACTGCGCCACCAACCAAGGTTAAATTCATTTAGGTTGGCATCGCCTATCCGGATTGCTCCTTTCAATGGTTCATAGAAGCCAAGCAGAAGTTTGATGAGCGTGGTCTTTCCACTTCCGCTCGCCCCCACGATGGCAGTCACCTTGCCGTTGGGAATAGAAAGATTGATATTAGACAGAACATCTTTCGGACTGTAGATGTCGTATTTGAAGGATAGGTCTTTTATCGTGAGAGAATGTCCTTCGGTGGTCGTGTCCGTATAGGCGGTACGTGTCCGTTCGACATTTTCCTCGTTGGTCTCGGTGTGGATTTCGTTCATGCGGTCAAGGCTGATGCTTACGTCTTGCCATGAGTAGATAAACTGAATAAGTTGTTCCACAGGGCTGTTGAGCTGTCCGATGATGTACTGCACCGCCAGCATCATACCGAGCGTCATATTTCCGTGTATCACGGTTGTGGCAGCGAGAACGGTAATTAAAATGTTTTTTACCTCGTTGATGGTGATGCTTCCTGCCTGTTGCACTTGTTGCAGATTGAGCGATTGCAGATTGACCTTAAACAGGTCGGCTTGTACGTCCTCCCATTCCCAACGTTTGCGCTGCTCGCATCCCTGCAGCTTGATTTCCTGCATACCGCCAATGAGCTGGTAGGTTACATTACGGTTGCGTCCAGCCTGCTCGAAGTATTTATAGTCGAGCTGTCTGCGTTTTTTGAGGAAGAGGATGATCCAGCCTGCGTAAAGCGATGTCCCAAACAAGAAGACAAGGAAGATGCCGAGATTATAGACTGCAAGAACGACACCGAAGATCAGAAATGTGAAGAAAGAGAAGAGCAGACTTAGACTGCTTGAGGTAAGAAACTGCTCAACACGGCGATGGTCTTCAATGCGTTGCAAAAGGTCGCCCATCAGCTTGGTATCGAAGAACTTCATCGGTAGTTTCATCAGCTTGATGAAGAAGTCTGAGATGAGCGAGATGTTGATACGGGTGGAGATGTGCAGGAGTATCTTTGATCGGATAAAGTCAATGGCGGTACGGCTGAAAAGAAGCATCATCTCTGCCAGCAGCACCAACCACACAAAGCCGACATCCTTTCCCCCTATACCTGTATCTACAATAGCTTGGGTGAGGAATGGAAAGACAAGTTGCAGGAGTGAGCCGAGTAACAAACCGAGAATGAGTTGCGTAAAGAAACGCTTGTATTTCTTGAGATAGCTCCAGAGAAATTTCACTCGCCTTTGAGTCGGCACTGCTTTCGTGTCGTTTTGAGCATAAAACTGTTCTGTCGGTTCAAGAAGAAGGGCAATACCTTTCTCCTCGCCGTTGGTCTTAGTACTCACCCAATGCTCGCAGAATTCCTCCTTGGTATAGGTTATAAGTCCTTTTCCAGGATCTGCCACATAAACTTCATATCGATTACCTCTGCGTTTCTTTATCTTATAAACAACCACAAAGTGATTCTGATTCCAATGAACGATGCAGGGCAAAGGAAGTTCAATTGCAAGTGTATCAAAACTTAATCGACCTCCGACCGTCTTAAGTCCAATTATTTCCGCAGCTTTACTGATACCAAGAATAGACACCCCTGCTTTCCCTAATGAGCAGATCTTACGTAGTTGTTTACAGCTAATCTGTTGCCCATAATAACTACAGATCATTGCCAAACACGATGGTCCGCAATCCATTGCATCTTGTTGGAGTATAAGGGGGATTTTTTTCATTTTATAGTATTCTTTCTTGTTATAAATTTATCTTTTAGAAAGTCAACTTTTTTACTCTCTGAAAAATCAAATACACAGTATGGAACTTTTTCATTTTCTACACGGTGTTGAGAACATCCTCCATTGCACATAGGAAATATAGCACATTCCATGCAAGCTTTGTTTCTGGTACGAAGATCAAATGAAAAGCGTTTAGAATATTTTTCATTCCATATAATATCGCCATTATCTAGCAAATATCCCTCTCTATTAAGGGAATTAAAGCTTCTTGCCGTGCACTTAAAGATATCACCATTATAGTTTATTGTTACTTGATTCCGTTTATCGGCATAGCAGGTATTAAAGATAGACCTTGAATGTTCACTTTTGTATAAAACTTGGAATCCTTTTACTCTAAAAAGTTCAATGACAGAAGTTATTTGCTCATACATATATATCTTTTCTTGCCAAACTTCATGAAATGAGAAACATATGTATCTCTTTTCATCATTCGTAAAATGCGCAAAGTCATTAATGATGTCTTTTAGACCATTTAGAGTTTCATTTGAAATATTAATCCGGACACGCACTGATACACCCTTTTGAGCACATTTTTTTATATTTTGAATGATTGCATCATAAGTTCCTAATTTTAAATTTTTACAATTTCGGACGCTATTATGTCTTTCCCTATTACCATCTAACGTAATTTGAAGATTTTCCAAATGATATTTTTTGAAGTTGTCAATAATACTATCAGTAAGAAGAAAACCATTGGTGGTAGCATTTGAAATAAAGCTTACATCCTTACATTCCGAGATTTCTTTTGTGTACTTGAGTAGGGGTTGCATAACAGATTTGTAATAGAGAAGTGGTTCTCCCCCAAACCATCCGATATGAATGCGCTTAATTGCCTTATTTTGTAGAACTTTACTAATATGTGCCTTTATTGCGTCTATCGTTTTTGTAGACATCTTTGAACCAACAATATGAGATTCATAACAATACCAACATTTGAAATTACAGTTCATTGTAGGATTAACGATAATAGAATATTGATTATTATCATCATCTGTTTTTTGAGCGATTTTTAAAGCAGTTGTCAGTTCATCAAGATTGTCATCTACAATGAATCCTTTCTTCACAAGTTCTGTAGATAAAGTTGGATGAATATCTTTAATTAACTCCAAAGATTTCTTTTCCTCCAGGAATGGAACAAGTAATAAATATAGTTCATCGCTCATCAAAATAAATGTATCAGACAAGCTGTTATATCCGACATGTGAACCATTTGTAACGAAAAATGTATTATATCTACTTAGTTTCATTTATAATGCTCCTTATATTTTTAGATCTTACTTATTTTTCAAGATTTATCGGATTATTATTCGATAAATCTTGAAAATATCATAAGAATCACGTTTTATAATCACTTTAGAGGAATTTAAAATTATATTTCAGATTCCTTTAAAATTTAGCTATGCAATTTTGCAAAACATTAAAAATTAGATAGAAGCTAACTACAATATCCAATATTTGTATCCTCGGAATGTGTATGTCCACAGTATCCGACATTGGTTGCCTCTGAGTCGCTGGTGACATTGGTTGATTCAAGGGTCTGGAAACCACCTGACAACTTGTTCGCTTCATCTTGGTGCAATGGTTCTACATTTACAGCAGATACCAAACTCTGATTGGTTTTTGTACTCATTTTCTTTTAATATTAATTGGTTTGACAATGTTATTACATGCACACGCCTATGTTGGTGTCCTCGGAATGTGTATGTCCGCAGTATCCGACATTGGTTGCCTCTGAATCGCTGGTGGCGTTGGTTGATTCAAGGGTCTGGAAACCACCTGACAACTTGTTCGCTTCATCTTGGTGCAATGGTTCTACATTTACAGCAGATACCAAACTCTGATTGTTTTTTGTACTCATTTTCTTTTAATATTAATTGGTTTGACAATGTTATTACATGCACACGCCTATGTTGGTGTCCTCGGAATGTGTATGTCCGCAGTATCCGACATTGGTTGCCTCTGAATCGCTGGTGGCGTTGGTTGATTCAAGGGTCTGGAAACCGCCTGACAACTTGTTCGCTTCATCTTGGTGCAATGGTTCTACATTTACAGCAGATACCAAACTCTGATTGTTTTTTGTACTCATTTTCTTTTAATATTAATTGGTTTGACAATGTTATTACATGCACACGCCTATGTTGGTGTCCTCGGAATGTGTATGTCCGCAGTATCCGACATTGGTTGCCTCTGAATCGCTGGTGGCGTTGGTTGATTCAAGGGTCTGGAAACCGCCTGACAACTTGTTCGCTTCATCTTGGTGCAATGGTTCTACATTTACAGCAGATACCAAACTCTGATTGTTTTTTGTACTCATTTTCTTTTAATATTAATTGGTTTGACAATGTTATTACATGCACACGCCTATGTTGGTGTCCTCGGAATGTGTATGTCCGCAGTATCCGACATTGGTTGCCTCTGAATCGCTGGTGGCGTTGGTTGATTCAAGGGTCTGGAAACCGCCTGACAACTTGTTCGCTTCATCTTGGTGCAATGGTTCTACATTTACAGCAGATACCAAACTCTGATTGGTTTTTGTACTCATTTTCTTTTAATATTAATTGGTTTGACAATGTTATTACATGCACACGCCTATGTTGGTGTCCTCGGAATGTGTATGTCCGCAGTATCCGACATTGGTTGCCTCTGAATCGCTGGTGGCGTTGGTTGATTCAAGGGTCTGGAAACCGCCTGACAACTTGTTCGCTTCATCTTGGTGCAATGGTTCTACATTTACAGCAGATACCAAACTCTGATTGTTTTTTGTACTCATTTTTTTTTAATATTAATGGTTTGACAATGTATTACATGTACACACCTATGTTGGTGTCATTATACTTCATTTTTATTTAATTAACAACTAGTTATTAGCTCTGTTGTATTCGTTTAGATTACCTGCCTTATGTTGCTTTGCTTTTATCTTGCTGCTTCCAAAACTATAACTGAGCCCCAATGTAAACATACGATTATCGTAATAATTTCTGTATGTTTGCTTGATACCATTAGTATAGGTATCATAATAAGGCTGCTGCGTCTTAAAGACATCATTGAGCGTTGCGGAGCACTGTAGTTTTCCGTTTAAGAATACTGCCTTAACGCCAATGTTGAGAAATTGAGAAGAGCGACTCTTGGAGATAATATTTTTATCAGGTGAGTTATACATATATGTAAATTCTCCAATAATAGTTCTTGATTTATTAAAAAAGAAAGTATGGTGGGTGTAGAATTGGTAACGCACCCCTTCCATATTGGACATATTGAGATTTAATCCCTTTTTAAGATTCCCTTTTGTCAAATATGTAGCAAGCGTTGATACCGTATTCCACCATCGGGTTGGATTATATAGAAATGTTTCATTAAGACCGACGATAAATCCATCCCAGAAGTTGGAGGATTTGTATACCTGCATCTGGTTTTCTACGTCAATGGTAGGAATGCTTCCATATCCATCTGTAATAAAAACACCATATAACTTGGTTATCAAGCGACCTTTATAGATGTGTTGTATCTCAATATTGTCCGAAATTTGAGGTCTTAAATCTGGTGTCCCCTCTTGATAGGTTGTGGAGTTAAGGTAAAACTTAAAAGGATTTAGAGACCAGAAACCAGGACGACTAATCCGACGACTATAATTCAGGTTAAAAAAATTATCTTGGTTATGTTTATAGGATATGTAAGCCGTGGGAAAAAGTTTCCAATAATCATTCTTGTCAGTTTGATTGTACTGTTTAGAATAACCTTCCGTGCGTGTGTATTCCAGCCTTATACCTGCCTTAAAACTCCATTTCTCATTAAAGGTTTTAGCAATATCGCTATAAATGGCTCCAATATTTTCGTGATAGCCAAAGTCATTGCTTTTATCAGTATCCAATTCTGCTGTATTTTCTACAATATTGAATAGTTCTGTGTCATTATTTGTTGATGTCTTTGTCCACTTTGTCCCATAAGTGAGCATGCCTTTTATTATAGGATGTTCAAAATCGATCTTTGCACTGATATTCTTTATATTTTGTAAGCCTATGTTTTGCACATCAAAGTCAGATGTTTCATCACGCTGTAAAATACTATGAATTAATCTATTTTGTTTATTTGTGTAGTTGAAATAATCCACATCTGATGATAGCCTATAACCCTTAGATCCTATCGCCTGCATATAATGTGCATTTAAGCTATGTATTTTATTATTCTTATCATTGTGTCCATTGGATAGGATGATTCCTTTGGTATGATTATTGGAGTTGTCATATATCTTAGTGTTATATGAATCGGTTGCGTCATGATTATTGAAAACACTAGAATAGAAGACACCAATACTTGACTTCGGAGTTAATTGATAGTCAAAACCAATATGTACAGAAATGTTGTCAGTTTTTTCTTTTGAGTTCAGTAAGCCATCCCAAGTTTCCTGTGAATAGTATATTTTTGTTTCTGTTTCCATACCACGATAGCCCTTGTTAGCATCAAATGATAAAGTTAATGCTATCTTATTCTTGTTGTAAGCAAAGGTGTTACCTATTCTCCCCCAAAAAAACTTTCCTTGTTTATAAGAACTACGAACCTGATTGCTCCAAGAATTGTTATCCATACTCTTGAGCTTTATGTTTATCAGACCGCTATTCCCTTCTGCATCATATTTAGCAGGAGGAGTGGTGATGACTTCTATTTGCTTGATATTCTGTGCCGGGATTGAATGCAGGTAGTTTATAAGTTCCTCACCTGTCATTTTGACGATACGCTCGTTTATCATAACCACTACGTTTTGCTTTCCAATGATTGATATTGAAGAGTTTTGTACATTCAATCCAGGTGTAACTTTCATTGCATCTACAGCACTACCAACAGAAGCAAGTGGAGAATTCTGAATGTCAAATACAAGCCTGTCTGGCTTCTGTTGGATGAGTTTTCGACGCCCAACTATAGTTACTTCGGAAAGCTTCATAGCCTGGGGCTTGAGTAAAATAGTCCCAAGGTTTTCTTGTGTTAAGGTGGATATTTGAGCTGATTCATAGCCAATTGATCGCACAACGATGTAAAACGGGGTACTGCTATCTATCGTAATACAAAAAGAACCGTCTTCAGCAGAGGTTACTCCTGTGAGATACTTATTGTCATTCTTTTGCAGTGCAACAATTGTTGCAAATTCAATTGCTTGCTTGTTCTCTGAATCTTCAATTCTTCCTGTATAGGTTTGGGCAACAGCTGAACTCCAAACCATAGATAAGAATGAAATAAAAATAATTAAATGCCTCATATTGTTCCTATTTTTTATAGTTAGTAATATTATATATGCAAATATCTATTATCTTTGTTATGAGCCCAATACCCAAAAGGGTAATTATGAGTTCCTTCTAAAACTTTCACCCTTTCGGGTAATTGGACTTTTCCACTATCAAATCGGATGTCAAAAGCCATAAAGACATTATTGAGCATAAACTCCGTAAGCCCCTCTTTGGTCACCATCATTGGTATTGTCATAGAGCCAATGTATTCTTTACCTTTGGATAGAGGATGGGCATCTATTCGCAGAATTTTCATCACCCGTAATAGTTTTTCATCTGCTTCGGCTAACAGAACACCCTCTTTATATTGAAATATTGGACTGATGGCGTACAACATCAACAGTTTAAACAACTTCCCGTTATTCCCATATTCTTGCTTTATCGCAAAACGTCCAATATGCCAAAGATGATAATAAGAGTTTAATAGTTTTTGAGGATTCACAATTTCATTACCAAAAATTTTGATTAATGGGAGTGTGTGAGGATTGTCATTCCAATTGGTAATACGAATGGCTCCAACAATACATCCTAAATCATTTTTGGCAACAATGGTCGATGAATATTCAAAATAAGCTTCTTCTTCCGTAAGGACAGAATAGTAATCTTTTGAAAAACAATGAATATCAAATTCCTTACCTTTGTGGTGCATATAATTTTCGTTCACAACAAATTTTACGACGGCAGGAAGCGATTCTCTCGTCACTTGCCATAAAGTAATGTTTTTGTAACTTGTAATGTATCTATCCATATAATGTCTTTTAAAATTGTTTTGATAATGCAAAATTCGGTACGAAGACAAGGTTTGACAATACCCCAAAGGGTAATTCTGAAAAATTTTGATGTAAATGGTGCGATTTTTACCCTTTCGGGTAATGTTTTTGCCTCTAAATGAGTATCTTTGTACCGTAACTATTCCATATTGACTGTCAATGAGTGTACTTCTTAACGAAAATAGCCGTCTACAGTTACCGCAAGATGGTCGTCCTCAGATAGGAGACGAGCAATACTATGACTTGCAACCTTATATTGACTCTGCGAAGGCATTTGCCCAAATTACATATAAATCTCTCTACATCATTGATTATAATAGGATGAATTTTCTGTATGTATCGGATAACCCTCTACTCCTTTGCGGAGAGAACGTAGAAACAGTGCAACAAGAAGGATACAACTTTTATTATAATCATGTACCTGAAGAAGATCTTGAATTCCTTACACAAGTCAATAGAGTGGGTTTTGAATTTTTCAAAGGAATTGCTGTTTCAGAACGCTCTCAGTATACAATATCTTATAACTTCCGAATTACTCAAAAAGAATCTCGAGAAAAAATCTTGATAAACCATCAGATAACACCACTTAAATTGGACTCAATGGGAAATGTTTGGTTGGCTCTTTGTTTGGTTTCATTAGCTCCGACTCAAGAAGTCGGTGTTGCTTATATGACAGCGGTTAATTCAAATACGATATGGAAGTTTTCCTTGAAGAGTGGACGTTGGAAACAAATTGACAATATTGTACTAAATGAATATGAAAAAGCCGTGATCCGACTGGCGAACCGCGGCTTATCTGTTGGGGAAATTGCTAACGAAATTAATCGTTCGGAAGATTCCGTAAAAGGCTATCGCAAAAAATTATTTCAGAAACTCGGAGTAGGAAATATTTCTGAAGCTATTGCTGTGGCTACACATCGCAGACTAATTTAAATCATCGTGTTCTGAGTAGTAATAGAATTTTGGGAATACTTTTACAAATTCTCTCCTGACAATACGTATAAGGATAGAAGTACATATTCCGCCAACCAAAGAAGAAGCTATGGATAGTTGGGGAGGTGGCAAAGGCACACCCTCGTCTTCATACTTTCGTATTACCTCTTCTATCCATATTTTGGGTCGGACCCAATAGTTGAAATAGTCCGTCACATGCTGTACTGCACGTTTCTCAAATCCCAGATAACTCTCTCCTTCAGAAAGTAAACTTTCCAATTTTGCTCCTTTGGGAGAAACAACTATAACAATACCTGCAAATCCGACATTATAAGGATGTAATACATAGATATCCTGCTCCGCACACAATTGGTCAAAGACAAATGGAATGTCACTTTTGAAATCAAGAGCATTAATTGCTACATCATGTCCTACGATGATATCCCTCACATTATCATGATTGATAAATGTGTTTATAGTCGAAATTTGTGCTTTAGGATTGATGCTAAGTAGTCGATTTTTCAAAGCCTCTACTTTGGGCTTTCCCACATCTTCCTCGGTATAGTTTTGCCTATTGAGATTGCTTTCCTCTACTACATCTCCATCGACCAATGTGATAGTTTCAAATCCTATGCGCAATAGCGTTTCTGCAACATTACTTCCTATTCCAGCACCAGCAAGTAAGACCCGAAAATCTTTGATTTTTGCCTGATCTTTATCGGAAATGTAGATTCGATTTCGTTCGTATCGTTTCATTTGAATACTATTTTGATTAAATGTTTATACCGACAAAGTTCTTATTGTTTGCTCTTCTACGCAATACCCGAAAGGGTAATTCTTCATGTATTTACAATTTATTAACCGTTTAATAAAAAGAAATATGATGCACTAGAGCTATTTCTATGCTAAAAATAGTACCTTTGCTATGTTAAGTTAAGTGTTCTTTGAGGCAATGCAGAATAAAGAGCAGGAAATAAACTCGCTCGTTTCCAACTCGTAACCCTTTTACCCTTTATTCATTCTTATTTTATTGGTTATCTGAAAGATACAGATTTCTTGAATCTTTTCCTCGCCATATCTGTGGCAATGAGCATCTTGGCTTTCTCCTCCCGTTCGGAAAGTTTCTCTCGTCCCAATAATTCCGCATTACCCGTCTTGGCAAACTCCACCAACTTGGCGATGAACTCTTCCTGTTCGGGAGTGGGCGGTATATTGTGCATAATCTCATTCTTTTCGGGGCGGTCAATACCGATGTCCTTTGCCGTACGATAGTCCGTTATCTGGGCATAGAACGCCGCCAATTCCGGCACTTTGATGAAATAGCGGAAACGCTCCTTCTGCACGATTTCATTGGTGACAGAGAATTCATAGTCCACCGACTTCTTGGCGAAGATGGCAGCCCACGCATCAAAGGTCTTGATGTTCTGTGCTTCTAGGGCTTGGGGACGCAGGTACTTGAACAGCAGGTACAACTCCGTGAGTGAGTTACTGATGGTCGTACCCGAAAGGAAAGTGGCTCCCAAGTCTTTCCCCGTCCGCTCCTGAATGGTTCGGATAGCAAAGAGCATATTCAAGGCTCTTTGGCTGCCATCGCTGTTGCCCAATCCTGCCACACGGTCGTGGCGGGTGTTGAACATCAGATTCTTGAACGTATGCGACTCGTCCACGAAAAGGTGGTCTATACCCATTGTCTTGAAATCCACTATATCGTCCTTGCGGTTCTCTATCTTGAACTTGATTTCGTCCAGTTTTGCCCGTAAGTTCATCTGCCGCTTGACAAGCCCTTTCTCCATCGCACGGGAGATGCTGCGTCCTTGCTGACGCAATACTTCCAAGTTCTCTTCCACGCTGTCCAGCTCGTCCTGAAGGATTTTCTGCTGTATCTCGTCCGACTGCGGTATCATACCGAACTGGTCGTGCGTGAGGACAATGCAGTCCCAGTTGTTGTTCTTGATGTCGTGGAAAATCCGCTGCCGCTTGTCGGGCGTAAAATCGTTCTTGCCCGGATAGAGCAACTTGGCATTCGGGTAAGCCGTTTGGAAAGTCTGTGCTATCTCCTGCACGTTGGCTTTGAGAGCAAGTATCATCGGCTTGTTTGCCAAGCCGAGCCGCTTCATCTCATAAGCAGCGGTGCACATGATAAGCGTCTTTCCGGCTCCCACCTGATGATCGCAAATTCCCCCTCCGTTGAGCTTCAACATCCACACGGCGTCTTTCTGGCTGTCGTACAGGCTTTCGATGCCCAAGCCTTTCAGATTGAGGTCGGGGAATGTCTGGTGAGAGCCGTCGTATTGGGGACGGACAAAGCAATTAAAGGTGTCATTGTAGAGTTTCTCCAACCGCTGCTTGAACTCATCGCTCTGCTCGTTCAGCCAATCGGTGAATCCGTTTCGTATCTCGTCGATTTTAGCATTCGCCATCTGTATGGCTTCGGTGTCCCGTACCTTGACCTCCTTGTCACCGACCATGATTTTCTTGGTGATGTCGGGCGTCGTATTCAGCAGGGCGTGCTTCATCAGGGCAATGCCGTCGTAGCGACGATGCTGTCCCCGTACACAGAACCTGTCCCAGATATTGGCATTGTGCATCCGTGCTTCCACGGAGTATTCGTCCGCACTTGAATTGTAGCGTATCGTCACCTCCGTGTCGAAGAGGTGCGAGGCATAGTCTGAGTAGAGATTTACGGGAATCCATCGTTCCCCGAAATTGAAATCCAAGTCCACAAAAGGAATCGGTTCGGGGATGGCATCTTGCAGTGCCTGCAAGGAGGCTTGCGCCCTTGTGTCCTCCGGGTGCTCCAAGAGATATTGTCCGATACGCTCCGAAGCGGCAACCACATTGCCCGATATGAATTTCTCGGCAATTTCATATTCTCCCTCCATGGGATTGTAGTAAATCTTTCCGTGTAACTCGGAGAGCATTTCTTCCTCGGAGGTGTCGGGGAGCAAAGAGAGCATATACTCGGTGTCCACCGATCCGAATTTGTTGAGTGAAGCTGAGAGAGCCTCTTGGGCATTGCTCACCTCTGTCACCTCGTGCAGGCTGAACGAAACGGGCTGACGGAAAATGTCGGCTTTGAGCGTCTCTTTATCCACCTTCCGTTCCAAGAAAAGAATCTCCCTGCCACCGGCATCCATCAGGATCTGCTCGTGATTCTTGCGGTCGTTCAAATGTCCGTACAGCCGCACGAAACGGTCGTACAGTTCATTGAGGTTCTGTCGCAGGGATTCATTCGCCACCTTACGTTCTGCTTCATAATCATAGAGCGCGTGGTAAGCATCCCGCAGGTCTATGTAGAGCAACATTTTCTGTCGCTCTTGGGACGGGAGGTCTATGGGCTGGAACATTCGGTTGTCTTCCATATCGAGGACAAGCATTCCGACCTGAAAGTCCGAAGCCAGCAAAGAACCCTCTCTGAGATGTTCGTGCCATACTCCCTCATAGGGACGTTGCTGCATCCCTTTCTCCTTGTCCTGCTGCCACCATAGCTCGTTCGTGTCTTTCAGTCCGTGTGCCGTCTCACCGCTTTGGGAAGCCTCGGAAAAGATGGAGGGTGAAGCGACAGGCTTCGGTTTTATGGCAGCTTTTCGTTTGGACTTTTCCTCCGGGATAACATTGCCGAAAAGGTCGAGCAGTTGTACCTGTGGCGTGACACTGCTTCGGGGTTGCTCCGTCGGCTGTTCATCTCTCGGTTGCACCACCTCTTTGTGTGGTTGCTCCTCTGTCGAAGCGGCTAGCGTAAGCGTAGGCTCTTCCTGCTTGACTTCGGGAGGAACGGCAACGGCAACTTTGGGCTGCTCCTGAATGGAGATATGCTTTTGGTACAATGCCTCGTCCAAGCGTTTGGCTAAATCTGCCCGCAGGATTTTACCCATATCGGTGGCGATGCCTTCCGCTCCGCCCTCGTGATGGAACAGAATGGCAGGCTTGCCGTAAGGGTCGGTATCCTGCTTCCACTCGGTGTGCACGATTTGCGACATGCTTCGCAGATAGGTGTTGAACAGCACTCCACTGGGGCGTTTCTCGCTCTTGATGAAACGCTGTTCCTCTTCGGTCAGACTTGTCTTTTCGCTCTGCTTTTGCAGGACGATAAGGTCACTACCCACTTCCGTTCCCGCATTCTCTGAGAAGAGATTGTTGGGCAGACGAACTGCCGAAATAAGGCGGGTATGGCTCATCAGCCACTCCCGTACAGACTCGTTCGTCGGGGCGTTCATAACTCCTTGCGAGGTGATGAATGCCAGCACACCACCCTCACGGAGCATATCTACCCCCTTGACGAAAAAGTAATTGTGCAGGGACGTGCGGGCGACCTTTCGGGCTGGTTCGTCCGTCTTGCTGAAAACAGGGTCGAAGACGGCTACATCTCCGAAAGGGATGTTGCTGCTGACCACATCGAAGGAACCGTTGAGCTTGGATTCGATTTCCTCGAAGCCCCGGATGCGTATCTTGTCTTCGGGATGCAGGGCGGAGAGCATCTGTCCCGTAAGGATGTCTTTCTCAAAACCGAAGGTCGTATGCCCTTCGGCTGCAATGCCGTCAAAAGAGCGGATGAACTCGCCCATCCCCGCCGAGGGGTCAAGGATTCGCTTGGGGACGATGCCTGCCTCCTGTAAGGAAGCGGCAATCTCCCGCACTACGGGCGCAGGAGTATAGAAAGCGGTCATCACGGAGTTCTTCAGACTCTGCATATAGCTTCTGTATTGCGACTCTGATGCGGTGTTGTCCCGAATGGTGCGATGCAGCTCCATCACCAAGGGGAATAGCTCCAACTCCGACTTGTTCCATCGGGCGATGTCCTCCATCGTGTTTGCAGGAGAAAGGATACACTTCAAAGCCCCGAAGCCCGTATAGGCTTCCAATATCGTACGCTCTTCAGGTGTTGCCGTGCGCTGTTCCCGATGCAGGGCAAAGACCGTCTTGATGGCTTCTATGTTTGCCCTTAGATGTTCCTTCTTGTTATAGCTTGCCATCTTCTTCGAGTTTTAGTTGAACAAAACCCGTAATCTCCGTATAGAGGGAGTTGTATTCGGGCATATAGGCGAACTCGTCCGAAATAGGATACTTGGCGAAGATGCTTTCTAAGAGTGGGCGCAGACGGATGGCGGTCTCCCTGACCGCTTCAAGCGGCACTTCGGCAGAGAACTCATTCCAAAGAACGGAAGAGATGGTATCGTGGCGGGAAAAGTGCAAACCCGCATAGAGCGTCTTATTGGCAATGCCGATACATTCGGCTATGGAAATTCCGTTGTCAAAGGCTTCGGCATAGGCTTGCGAGGCGGTTTCGGCACGCTCCTTGACGAAAGGAATGTCGTCCGCCAGCTCGGGGTGGCTCTCCCTGAGAAACGAGAGCAGGGAAAGCTCGTAGTATGAAAAATGAATGACTGTCATATCTGTGATTTTAGTGAATGTTATGGATTGCCCTGAAAAACTAATTAGTAATGAAAGCTCATTAGCTTTCAGTCAGTTGCTCGGTATCTTTTCGGAGATTGCTCGGCATCTTTTGGATGACCGATTATCGGCTCTGAAAAGCCATCTCCAAAGAAAGCTCCTTTTGAGGCATAACCCTATAATGCAAAGGCACTCGACGTCCCCGCCGAGTGCCACCACTAAAATCCGCAGTAAAAACAAGATGATTGTTTATGACCGCATCATTCAGTGGCAAAATTAGCAATTTACGGGGATTTATCTTCGGGATTTGCCCGGTTTCTTGCGTTCGGGGAAGACAAAGACCGTCTTGAACTCTCCGTCCAAGGAGAGCGAAGCCTCGAAGCTCTTGCCCGATTTGGAGGTAAAGCCCTTGATGATTCCTGTCTCCCCGTTCACCGCCAATTGCGTCAGCTGCTCGTCCGTGAGGCTCTTGCCTGCCACGCTGCGGAAAAGGGTCAGACCGCAATCGGCATCCGAGCATTTGGCACATCGGGGATAGAAGACCAATGACCCTTTGCCGCATTTGGGGCAATGGATGTCGCTCTGTTTCTTTGGAAAGAGGATTTTGGAGGAGAGGAGTTCGTCGGTAATCTGTGTGGCATAGCTTTCGATGCCCTTGCGGAAATTCCGCTCTTTCAATTCTCCCCGTTCGATTTTCGCCAAGTCCGCTTCCCACTGTCCGGTCATCTCCGCATTGCCGATTTTCATCTCCTTGACGATGGAATAGACGGCAAGTCCTTTCTCCGTGGGAACGAGCGACTTCTTTTGGCGCACCATGTACTCGCGTGCAAAGAGGGTTTCGATGATGGCGGCACGGGTAGCAGGCGTGCCGATGCCGCACTCTTTGAGCTGCACACGCAGTTCTTCGTTCTCCAATTCCTTGCCTGCCGTCTCCATAGCAGCCAACAGCGAACTTTCCGTGTGCAGGGGCTTGGGCTTGGTCGTTCCCTGTGCCAAGGAACAGGCGCAGAGCGGAAGTTGCTCGCCTTCCTCCCATTGAGGGATGATGATGCCTTCTCCATTCTCCCGGCTTTCCCGTTCTTCGGCTTCCGCCTGCTCCTTGTCTTTTTTCCTGTTGTTTTTGAGGACGGCACGCCAGCCCTCTTCCTTGATGATTTCACCTTTAAGGATAAACTTCACATCCTCGCAGGCGGCAGTAACCGTACTGACATCCTTCACGCAACGGGCGGAGAAGGCTTCGAGCATGCGTCCGGCTATCATATCGTAAATGACCGCTTCCTCTCCGAACATGTCTATCGGCTTCTTGCCCGTAATGAGCAGGGCGTGATGGTCGGTTACTTTCTTGCCGTCCACCGAATGCGCATTGAGTTCGGTCAGTTGGCGGGCATAGACACCCCAGACGGGATGGTCGTGCAAAAAGGCTATCAAGGTGGGAATTTCAGCAAAGACATCTTCGGGAATATGACGGCTACCCGTGCGTGGATAGGTAATGTATGCCTTCTCGTAGAGTTTCTGTGCCAAGGAAAGGGTTTGTTCCGCCGAATAGCCGAACCGGCTGTTCGCTTCTTTCTGCAAGGTGGTCAAGTCATACAGAAGCGGTGGTTCCTGTTTGGTCTCCTTGCGCACAACTGTCTCTACAGTGGCATAAGGAGCCTGTTTGAGTTTCTCATACAGGGCAGTGGCTTCCGCCTTATCGAACCAACGGTCGGCGGAGCAGAAACGGAAGCTCTCATCGCCTTCCTTTACGGCAAGGCTGAGCTGCCAGAATGACTGTGGCTCGAACTTCTTGTTCTCCAAGAAACGGGAGCAGACCATACAGAGAGTCGGAGTCTGTACCCTGCCCAAGGAGTAAGTGCCTCGCCCTGCCGCTATGGATATGGCTTGGGTGGCATTGATGCCGACCAGCCAGTCAGCTTCGCTGCGGGCACGGGCGGCATAGTAAAGATTGTCGTACTCGGCTCCGCTTTTGAGATTGGCAAGCCCTTCCCGAATGGCTTTGTCAGTAAGTGAACTGATCCATAGTCGCTCAAAAGACTTGGCGATGCCGAGATATTCGTAGATAAAGCGGAATATGAGCTCACCTTCCCTTCCGGCATCGGTGGCTACGATAATGCCCTCGCATGCTCGGAAGAGTTTTTCGATGACTTTCAATTGGGCAACGGCACTCGGGTCTGCCTTGTAGCCTTTACCGTTCCTGACTTGGCGGGGAACAAGGGTAAAGACGGGAGGGAGAATAGGCAGGTTTCCTTTGTGGAAACCCTTGATGCCGTAGGCTTCAGGCATGGCCGCCGTTATCAGGTGTCCCAATGCCCATGTGACGGTGTAGTTACTGCCTTCTATATAGCCCTCTTTTCTGTTCGTTGCCCGGACGACACGGGCAATCTCACGGGCTACGCTCGGTTTTTCTGCTATGATGACTTTCATACGATTTTACTTTTGGATGTTAGTGGTGACGGATTACATTTTCATTCCCTTGGAACGCTTCTGTTCCTGCTTCTCTTCTTTCTGCTCTGCGGTGGGCTGTGTCTGTCCTTCTTTCAGAGGCTCTTTCACATGCTTCGTCGCTTCGTTGGTCTTGCCTTCGGAATTGACGGCGACCTGCGTGCGGGAAGCGTTGTCGGGAACGACTTCTTTGGCTTGGGATTTGTCGGGATTCCATTTGAAGAAATCGAATTTGTCCTTCTCGAAGTTGGCTCGGACGTATGCGTTGAACGGTTGTCCCAGCTTGTCTTTCAAGCCTTCCATATAGACCGTTCCGCCTTCCTTGAGCTTGGCTTGCTCTTCCGGTGAGACCTCCCTTCCCAACAACTTCTTGGGGATGCGGACTCCTTGTTTCTTCTCTTGATTTTCTGTTTTACGGCTTTCCTGCTGCTGTCCTTGGCTTTGTTTGGGCGAGCCGAAACGAAATTCAATCGCCCGCTTGTCGGCATTGAACTGGAGGTTGGCGTTGAAACTCTTCCCCGTCTTGGCGGTCATTCCCTCCACATAGATACTCTTACCTTCCGAAAGTTCCTCCTTCTGCTCTTCGCCCAGTTTTACGCCCTTGATTTCATCGGGGATGCGAACTTTATCGGCACTCAAAGCGATGATGTCGTTGGTCAGGCGGTCAATGCTCACGAAACTGCGGGTGGGTTTATCGTTATTGGGGAAAGTCAGTTCCACGGTACGTCCAAGATTGCCCGTTTCTTTCAGGGCTTTCTTGTCTTCATCGGTGAACGTGTACCCGAAGAACTCCCGCTCCAACTGCGGCTCCTTGCGGATGGCATGGACAACGGGGATAAATCTGCCGTCCTCTGTCTCACGCAATGAAAGACGTGCGTCCGTATGGAGGGCTACGTCTCCGATTTTTACGCTGATGGGAACAAGGTGGGGCGATTTCCGGTATTTGAGCATGGCTTCGAGTTCCTTGCCCTTTTCAAGGCTCTCACGGCTCACGCCCATTTTGGAGAACTGCTCCCAGTCAATCTTCTCGGGGTCTATTTCCTGAAAGGTCTGTTTCTGCTCTCCTGCATAGTCCGAAGGATTGACACGGGCGGAGTCCAGCATCTCCTTATTGGAGGGAACATCCGGTGCTTTGAGCATCTCGGAGAGAACCCGTGCGCCGGCGACGACACCCTCGAAGGGGACTTTGAAGAAGTGGAATTGTGTGGGGTTCTTGAACTGCCGCATGAAGTTGGATATGAAATTCTCTAAGGCATTGCTGTGCTTGTCGAACTTCAGGAAACTCTGCTCATGTTCGGCGGTGGGCGGTACTGTCTTCAGTCCGCCTTTCTCGTCCGTCCCTGCGACGGCTTTGAGATTCTCGTCCTTGGGATCTTTCACCAAAAGGACTTCTTGGTCTTTGATTTTTTCGTCCATATTACAATGTATTTAATGACACCAACAGCGGTGCATGGGCAAAGGTAAATCAAAGAAACAGTGCATGTTAGCATCCGGAAATAACTGCGTACTTGTGGCGTTGATATGGATGGAAGTGGCAAAAAGAGAGAGATATACAAGAAGCATATCTCTCACGAATAGAAAAATCTCTGTGTTACATAAAACTTACCCTATGTAAACATACTCGGCAATACTCCAAATCTTCTTTTGAATGCCAAAGAGAAATGATTGGGATGGCTATAACCTATTTTGTAGGAAATTTCTGTCAAAGATAAGCGTTTCTCTTCCAACAAGGCTATGGCCAGTTTCATTCTTTTATCGATAGCATAATCAAAAATCGTAGTTCCAAATAACTGTTTGAAACCGGTTTTTAGTTTGGTTTGGTTTATCCCAATCTCGCGTGCAAGGGCGGAAATAGATATTCTCCGGTTAATATTCTGGGAGATATAATCCCGGGCGTAATAAAGTCTGTCTATGTCGTTTCTTGACAGTTTTAAGATCTGATGATTATAAGTATCAAAAGATTGTAACTGAGCAAGATATAGTTCCATGACTTTACTCTCTAAAAATAGACTCATCATTGCTCCCGAATATGGTTGTCTGGTAATCTCGGATATGATACACATCATTGAAGGAGTTATATGTGGATTTTTACCAGCCCAGCAAAAGGAATCTTTCTCTATGCAATTTACCATATCGTTCAGTACGCGACTATCTTGTATAAAATGCTCATTAAAATACTGTCGGGAGAGAGAATATTCAAAAAATGAGTTATAACCTTTTCGGGATGGAATTATATGCAAATTGATAGAGGACAATTCTTTGAATGAGAAGAAACTGTGCTGTTCACCGCAAATGCTGAATTGGCGTTCAGTAATGGTTGATTCCGTATTGCCTGATATGCAGAAATGTGACAGAAAGTATTTGTTTTCTGGATTATTGGTGTCGGACGGATACTTCTGCATATACAATTCATCTGTCAGATGAAACGTTCCCCATACAACACTCATACCATCAGACTCCAAAAGCCTGATATTTGACATGGGAAAACGCTTGTCTCTATATGTTTGAAATGATGTCATATCACATATGCTTTATATAATAGTCTGCAAAGTTCGTCTTTTTATAAAGGTTACGCAATACCTATTTATTGTGATTTTTGCTATTTGAAACACTGAACAGCTATTTTCTTGGGCTTAACCGAATTCGTGGAAAATACTTCCATTTTCGTAGAAATACCTTCCTGTTAGCGAGATACCTTTGCAACAAAAAGTTGGTTCTATGGAAACTTTCAATATTCTTCGCGATGGAAATATGACAAAATCGCTCATCAAATTGGGAATGCCAGTTGTCGTAGCAATGCTCGTGATGGCAGTAAATAATGTTGTGGATACTTTCTGGGTAGCCCGATTGGGAACCTTGTCTGTAGCTGCTGTTTCCATCGCATTTCCGATATCATTATTTTTTACCGGAATAGGATTAACTTTCGGTATCGGTGGTGGAGCTTATATATCCCGATTACTGGGGGCCAAACAAGTGGATAAAGCAGGACAAGTGGCTTCCGTTTCCATTATAACGGCATTTCTTATGGGGCTGTTTACGGCATTATTCTTTTACCTGTTTCTCCCTAAGATATTAATCTTTATGGGAGCAAATAATGCAACCAAGTCATTGGCGACAAGTTATAGTAAGTTGTTTATCGTCAGTTGTGTTATAGGTACCATAAATGTATCCTCCGGCAATATTGTGGTTTCTCAAGGAGCTTCTAAGATTTCTGGGATGGCAATGGTATTTGGTGCCGTCGTCAATATGTTATTGGATCCTATTTTCATTTATACATTGCATGGAGGGGTAGAAGGAGCGGCTTGGGCAACTATTATCGCACAACTCTTGACAACTCTCATCTATGTGCTTTATTTCCGGAAATCTCCTGTCAAAGTTTCTCTGACACGATTTAATCCAACCTTACAAATATATGGTGAAGTAATTAAGATAGGAATATCTATGCTCCTATTACAGTTTCTTCAAAGTTTATCCATCAGTTTATTGCAAAATGCAGCTGTGCGATATGGAAGTGAGGCTGTAGCCGCCATCGGTATTGTATTAAAAATTGTAACACTTGGAACAAATGTTGTCTTTGGCTTTGTAAAAGGACTCCAACCTATTGCTGGTTACAATTATGGAGCAAAAAACTATGGCAGAGTTCGGGAATCGATACGTTGCTCCCTCATTCTTACGACCTCATTTTGTATAGTATGGAGCCTTGTTATTCTCTCGTTTACTGAATCCATCATCGCTTGTTTCGGAGATGATCAAGGGGTGAAAACTATTGCAGAGGAAGCGTTACGAGCCAACACGATTCTGTTTTTTACCTTCGGATTTCAGTTTGTCTATTCTACGCTTTACACGGCTATGGGAAAGGCAAAGCAAACTCTTTTACTGAACATCAGTCGACAAGGTGTTTTTTTTATTCCTGCCATCTTGTTTCTTCCTTCTTACTTCGGACTTGGAGGTGTACTTTACACACAAGCTGTAGCGGATATTCTTACAACCTTATTAACCTTGTTTTTTGCACTGAATATACATAGGAAATTAAAACAAATAAATAAAACGAAATATGAATAAAGCTATTTTGTCAGCGATAATGCTGTTGTTTTTCTTTTTGTCAGCAAATGCACAGACAAAAACGACTTTTTACGGAGTGGTTAAAAATCCCGACAAGGAGAAAGTGCCGTATGCCTTGTTAAGCATTCCCGAATTAGGCCTCTCTTCTGCTTGTAATGAAAAAGGAGAATTTTCCATTCTTGTTCCACAGGGGAAATATGAGTTTGTTGTGTCTTCTGTTGGTTATGAAACTTCCAAAGAATGGATTTTGATAGAAGCCACCACCAAACAGAGGCATGATTTCATATGCAAAGATAAATTTATTGAATTGGAATCCGTAATCGTTCAAGCAAGGAAGCATAGTGAAGACATGCAGAAAGTTCCAATTTCTATTACAGGATTGTCTTCCAGATTTCTAAAAGATGTTGGTTTACAAAGTGTAAACGACTTGCCTTTTTACGTTCCCAATCTTAATCAGTTAGCCAGTGGTAGCTACACGCTATTCGTAATTAGAGGCATTAACTCCATATCTATAACAGATCCCGCAGTAGGTGTATATGTAGATGGCATTCCATACAATGGATATGCCTTAAATAGCGAGATGTTTGACGCTAAAAAAATCGAGATTTTAAGAGGTCCCCAAGGAACTCTCTTTGGACGTAACACAATGGGAGGAGTCATTAACATTGAGACAAAATCTCCAACCAATGAAATAAATGGATACGCAGAAGCCAACATCGGAAGTTTTGGCTTGCAAAAATATGGACTTTCATTATCCTGTCCTATCCTTAAAGATCGTTTATACATAAAAGGAGGATTCGTGTATGATAAAATGAACGGGTATGGCGAAAATACAACGTTGCAAACAAAAACTTATGGGTATGAAAAGATACAAGGGAATTTCTGTATGCTGTATAAAATATCCCCTTCATGGATTGCAAATTTGCATGGAACTATCGAAAAAGACAGATTTCCAAATGCTTTCGCCTATGCTTTGAATCCAGAACAGGCATTTGCCAATCCGTATAAAGTTAAAATGAATAGACCTGCCGACTTCTGCCAGAATCAGCAATCTGCGACATTGGCGGTTAAACATAAAGGGAAATTCTTGAATTTTTCTTCTACAACAACATTCCAGCATCAGGATTTATTCTATTCTAAAGATGGTGATTCCGATTATACAGATGCTGATATGATGACATGGAATACATACAATGGAAAGAAACTGCCTTATTCCATCTTTTCACAAGAATTAAAATTGTCTTCTGCACAACAACAGAAAACAAAATGGCTTGTTGGTGCATTTATCTTCAGGGAAGATATGGAAGAAAACTATACTTATAAATATCATAAAGATTATGCGACCATAGATCCCAATGCTCCTTACGAGATGAGTACTATTTCCTCTAAACAAAATAATGGTTATGCGTTTTTTGGACAAATCTCTCATTCTCTGACAAATGCATTATCAGCGACGCTTGGAATAAGGTATGACCATGAACAAAGAGAACTTACAACAAGGAGTGAAATGGTAAAAGCCTCTAATCCTCCTCAAACGACATTACCCGAGACTTCGGTAAATGGCAAATATCACTCTTGGTCTCCCAAACTTTCTCTTGAATACAAGATAACCAATGATAAAATGCTATATGCTTCATATGCGAGAGGATTCCGTTCCGGAGGATTAAATGCCTATACTTCAAATCCAGAACATTTGAAATATAATCCCGAATATACAAATAATTATGAAGTTGGAATAAAGACACAATGGTGGAATAATCGATTAAGAGCAAATATGTCTCTTTTCTATATTGAATGGAAAGATCAAGTTGTTAGTGGCATAGATTCAAAAACAATGAGCTTTATCTATATAAACGCAGGCGAAGTTAAATCCAAAGGAATAGAGTATGAAATGACATTGTTACCTTTTTCGGGATTGCAGTTAGATTGGAATTTCGCTTATACAGATGCTGTTTACAAGAAACTGCCATTGTTTGATTTTGTCACACGAAAAACAGTTGATAAAAGTGGAAATACTCCTATACAAACTCCACGATTTTCGACGATGTTATCAGCACAATACAAGAGACCATTGACTATTCTCAGCACTCCCATATATGCTTTAATACGTATGGAATACAAGCATACAGGAAGCCAATATTTTAATTTGGCCAATAGCATTAAACAAGACAAATATGATGTGATAAATATTCGTATAGGAATGGAATGTACGAATTGTGGTATCTATTTATGGGGAAAGAATCTGACAAATAACAAACATCTAGTTTTTGCTCATCCTTTCGGTCCCTCTGTATGCAAACTGGATATGCCAAGAATTTTTGGATTGACTCTTATCGGGAAATTTTAAGACCTGCTTATGAATTTAGAAATACGTAATTTATCCAAGAAATACCGTAATGGTGTTGTTGCTTTAGCAGATGTCTCACTTTCTATTGAAAACGGGATGTTTGGTCTATTGGGAAAGAACGGCTCTGGCAAATCAACTTTGATGAGGACTATTGCTATGTTACAAGAGCCAGATAGCGGCAGTATTTATATCAATGGAGAGGATGTCTTATCCTCTCCATTGAAGATGAAAGAAGTACTTGGATATTTGCCGCAAGAGTTTGGGGTGTATCCAAATGTGAATGCAGAAGAGTTGTTGTCACATATTGCAACTCTTAAAGGCATATCTTCAAATGAGGACAGAAAAAGACAAATAACAGAGCTTCTTCATAAAGTAAATCTGTTTGATGTACGAAAAAAAAGAGTTGATAGCTATTCTGGTGGAATGAAACAACGTTTTGGTATAGCACAAGCCCTCTTGGGTAATCCCCAAATTATAATCGTTGATGAGCCAACCGCAGGATTGGATCCCGTTGAAAGGAATCGCTTTTATAACTTACTTGCTGAGATAGGTAAGGATATGATAGTAATACTTTCTACCCATATTGTGGAAGATGTTGAAACGTTATGTCAAAATATGGCTATTCTAAATAATGGTCATATTGTTTGTTCTGGAAAACCTTCCGATTTGACTCATAAACTTACAGGAAAATTGTGGGAAATTCCTTTTGAAGAATGCAATACAACAGGTCTCAAATCCCAATGTCTCCTCATAAATTCATATTATCGTTCTGGGAATAAGTTTTCCACTTACTTCTCCGAAAAAGACTTGCCTTATCCATTCAAACAGAAAATACCTTCGTTAGAAGATTTCTATTTCTATAAGTGTGCAATATCTCCATTCTAAAAACAGAAATATGGTAAAGGATATTATTTCGTATGAATTGAAAAGTAATCTGCCGAGCAAGAAAACTTTCATTCTTTTCTTGATACTTCTGTTTCAAGGTATTTGGTATGCAAAGGGGTTTTATGATATGTATCCCAATGTAGGAGTGTATATGAACTCATCTGCCATTTTTTACAAGAGTTTTGCAGGGATGGGAATGTTTCTTGTTATAATAATCGGAGTGTTTTCCGGAAATTTCCTGTTTAGAGAGATTGAAAACACTAGTGCCTCATGGTATTATGCTCTACCCATTAGTAATAAAGCATTTTTCATTGGTAGATTTATTTCTGCTTATATCTACAATCTTGTTATTTCTCTCGGACTAATTGCAGGGATGCTTTTGCTTCCTCTATCAGGTATAGGAAAAGAGTTTCAATTCGGAACAATTCCATTGTTACAGATTTTTCATGGTTTCCTAATTTTCGCACTTCCTAATATTCTTTTGCTCACAACCTTGGTTTTTGCATCTATTACCTATGCAAGAAAAGTGAGTGCAGGTTACTTGGCTGTGGCAATCATTACTATATTGTTCATGATTGCCAAAACCACGATGGAGAGCTCTGACATGAATTGGATACTGGCTATTCTCGATCCATTTGGAACTAATATCGTAGAATACATCAATCAAGGTATGACAACCATTGAGAAGAATATTGCTTTTCTTCCTTTGGATATTTATCTGATTGAAAATAGAGTCTTTTGGCTTTGTGTCACTTTCTTGTTATTAAACATCTCATATCGAAAATTTTCTTTTCAATGGTTTTTGAACAGAAATGATACTCAAAAGAAGCGAGAACGGAAAGTCTCATTATTTTGTGAGACAAATGAGAAACAGTTTTTTTCTCATCATCTACACATTGAGAAAAGTCTGAAATGGCATTTGAAGTCCGTCTTCAATCTCTCCAGAATTGAATATCTCATGACAATTCGTTCGTTAGGAGTAAGAATTGTATTGGGAGCAATTCTCATACTCATCCTATTAGAAAATCTTTTGTGGAACGAGTCTTATTATATCGGAGCAACAATTCCTATCACTTCTGTAATGACTTACTTCCGATTTGTGTTCGGAGTATTCATTATGATAGTACTTATGGCAATGGCTATAGAGTTGTTCTTTAGAGAACAGACTTGTGGTATGGGGTTAATTACAGACTCTCTGCCAACCCCTCAATGGGTTATACTATCTTCCCGACTATTCACGATGTTTGGAGCTGCCTTTACATTCTCTTTGAGTTTCTTTATTATATCTGTGTTAACTCAAGTATTGAAGGGAGGAGGTGCTTATTTTGATTTCTCCAAATACGTGAATGACATTTTGGGGTATCATTGGGGGTGGATCACTTTCATTCTTTGGATTGCATATGCTTTCTTTATTGTTACATTGACTCGAAAGCGTTTCTTTTCTCATGTTATTTGTATATCTAGCTTCCTTGCTATGATACTTATATTTGATCAAGGCATCGTAGAAGAAACACGTTTTGCCTATTCTATCGTTCCTGGGTTCAAGTCTTATTCGGAATTATATGGTTATGGGATCTGGGAAATTGCAGGCTATTGGTATATATTGATGTGGTTGTGTTTGGGAATGATTTTCATTCTCTTGGGAATAAGTATGCGTAACGCAGGAATGCTGAATAGAATAAGATTGAGGACTGTTATTAAGAAAAATCCCAAATTGTCCATGTCCGTGGCTTGTTTTATCATTCTGTTCTTTATGACGCATCTATACATTTACAAAGAGGTAAATATATCTGGCAATTTTGAAAGTACCGATCAGGTCTGTCTGAGAAAGGCCGATTATGAGAAGAAACATTTTTATCTTGACTGTAAAGCTCAATTACATTATCAATATATAGAGCTGAATATTGATTTCTTCCAATCGGAACGGAAGGCTGAATATTCTGCCGAGCTTTTTTTAATCAACAGAAACATTACTCCTATTGATACGATAAGTTTAAGTTTTCCAAAGTTTTGCCAAGTAGAAAGTTTGGAAAAAAATCATTTTCCATTAAAGGTGTTGTCTAAGGATACTTTACACAATCAGTATACTTATTTGTTACCCTCTTCTGTACAACAGGGGGAGACCGTAAGATTATCTCTGAAAGCAAATAAACAGTACAAAGGATTTACGCAAGACGGTGACGGTGGCGATCCTCAGTTAGATTTAGCATTTCAGGGATTATGGGGAAATGTTAAAGATTATTTGCCGACAATTGGTTTTAATATGAAGAATCGATTGGAAAAGAATCGTGAACGTAAAGAATATGGTCTTTCTATATTGAAGTCAAGAAAGGCTCCTATAATAAATAAAATATATCTTGCGAGAGATGCTTATATGTCTGATGCAGAGCTTGTTTTAGGAGTTATCCATGCAACAACGGATAAAGGGCAACGCCTCATTCTTCCCGGAAAAACATTATATGAGTATGAAAAGGGCAATAGGTTTTTTGTTGCATCAAAAATAGATACACCATGCCCTTTCAATTGGCATTTCGCAAGTGCTATGTACGACTACAATGCCAAGAGGAGTAAAGGTATAGAAACAAAAGTGTTTTTTGCACACAATCACCCATTTAATGTCAACTTTTACCAAAGTTCCCTTATCGCATGCATTGATTATACGACACATCTATTAGGAAGTTTCCCATATAAAGAAGTAAAACTCGTTGAAATACCATTCTTCAAAGAGCCTTTGTATGTTTATGGGAATACTATTGCCATCTCCGAAAAAGAAGGTTGGTATGCGGATATTTCTCATTCAGAAGAAAGACTCTACGTCTTACAAACCATTGCTTCTTCAGTTTTCAGACAGTGGATACAAGCCCATATAAGAATGGCAGATGTACAAGGGGCGGATATGCTTCAAACGGCAATACCTGAGGCATTAGGAATGGTCTTCATACAAAACAAAGAGGGGAAGAATGCGATAAAAATCCTCCATGAAAAGAAAATGAACTCTTATATCAGACATAAAAATAATGAACCCAATATTGAACCCCCATTACTGTATGCAGACGGAGCTGATTATTTAGCACAAAATAAAGGTGCTATAGCAATCTATAAAACAATAGAAGAAATCGGCATTCAGAAATTTGTTTCAACTATACACAAGATAGCTGATAAATCAAGACAAGAGAGAGTTTCGTTCCAAGATTTCTATGATGAAATTAAGCCGATGCTTAGCGATCAATTACGACACAGCATGTCGTCTGTCGAAAAGTGATAAAAAGTAGTTCGAAACATAGTAATAAAATATAAAAACTTATTTGAATTATCATCTCGTATAAATACATAAAGAATAACAAGTATGAAAAGATTAATTCAAACCTCGTTTTTTGAAGTGCTTTCTTCACAAGTCTCTACAGAGAGTCAAGTACGAATAGCAACAGAACGCTTATTAGAAGAAATTGTAGCACTAAGTATTTCGGAGCCCGATAGTGCTTCCTTGTTTCGGACTCTACATTACACTCGATTCCATTTGGGAGATGTGGCAGAAAAATCAGAAATAACAACCGAAATGGGGAAAAAATGTATTGGAGCTGCTCTTTGTCATTGACACAGAGCTGGAATTGTTGAAGATGCGAATACAGGGACTTCTTCCTGCTTTGCCCGTCAAACCAGTTCAGAAACTCCGTTGGACAGGCAAAGCAACAGATTTAGTTGAACTTCTTTATGCCCTTGATACTTGCGACTGTATCAATGATGGAGAAATAGGTGTTGAGGAGTTAGCAGATGCTCTCTCGGAGATCTTTGGAGTGGAAATCAAGAACTGCTACAACGTCTATATGAACATGAAACGCCGCAAAGATGACAGCCGCACCTATTTCCTTGATGAACTCCGTGAGAAACTCAATAAACGTATGGTGGAGAGCGACCTGAAAGGCGGCAAGTTCAAGAAGCGGTAAATCAATAGGAAGATATTCCGGTATTTCGGAGTATCTCCCTTCATTCATTCTTTGATAAGCACTTCCAACTTCTTGGCTATATCCTCGGATGTTGGAAGCAGTTCCTTGTATGCCATACTGAATTTTCTCTGCAATATTTATAAAAACGCATCAAAAATCCGTATCTTTGCATCCGTTTGAAATACAAGTATATGGAAATTTATAACAAACCTCCATTAACATATACTGAGCAGGTCGAACTGTTGAGTTCGAGAGGAATGGTCATTTCCGATAAGCAACGTACGGAAAGGCATCTTGCCAATATCAGTTACTATCGTCTCAGTGCCTATATGCTTCCATACAAGCAAAAGGAAAACGGAAAGATACTTGACTCTTTCCGAGAAGGTGTTACTTGGGATACGGTGTATAATCTGTATGTGTTTGACCGAAAGTTGCGTTTGTTGGTTTTTGATGCCATAGAACGGTTGGAAGTTGCCATACGTGCACAAATCATATACCAGCTTAGCCATAAATATGGTTCGCATTGGCAAGACAGACCGGAAATGTTCACTCCTCCCAAGATCATTACTTTGCGTGACGGGAGGACTGTTACAATGGATGTATATGGCGATATTCAAAAACATATCAAGGAACAGTTACACAACAACAAGGCAGAGGTTTTCATTCAGCATTACTGCAATAAATATGACACCCCCGTAAATCCGCCATCTTGGATGAGCGTTGAAGTCATGTATTTCAATCACCTTTCGCGTATCTGTACCGGACTGAGACACCGTGCCGATATAAACGGTATCGCCTCCTATTTTGTCCTGCCACCCAAGACGTTCTGTTCGTGGCTTCACACAATAAATTATGTACGCAATATATGCGCCCATCATGCAAGGCTTTGGAACAGGGACATGAACATCGTACCCGAAAAATTGGCTTTTTCCAAAAGCCTTGACTGGATAGACAGCCCGAACACGGTAAAAAGGAGTAAACTCTATTATTTCCTGTGTATGCTGAATTATATGTTGCAAACAGCAAATCCCACCTCCGCTTTCAAACATCGATTAAAAGATTTATTGACAGAATATCAAGAAGTTGTATCCCTTAATGCTATGGGATTTCAGCCGGGCTGGATGAATGAAAAAATGTGGAACGATAAAAAATAATCGATGAGAGTATTGATTGTTGGATAAAAAGTTGTATCTTTGCAGTGGTCTAAAATCAGACAGTTCTATAACTAAAAGATAATAAGCCTCTCAGGCGCGTCGAAAGACAGCATACTTGAGGGGCGTTCTTCATTTTATAAGGGAGCCGAAACGAAGAGAACACAAGGTGCAACAAATCAAAAGGGAGGTATTCCGAGTTCGGAGTAAATCTCCCTTGATTTATTTTCTGCGACTATTGGTTGCAGAAAATTTTCGAGTCCCTCAAAAGAAGATTAGAAAAAACTCCAACCGTTAGTTGGAGAATTTCCTATCGGAAAAGTGCCCTTATGAACTTATACGCTGTCCAAAGGACGACAAAAGGAGCCGTAAAGAAACCACCTATGAGGTAAAGCAGAAACTTGAATACGTAGTAGAAATTCCACTGTCCTGTCGTTCCTGCCGTCATCTTCCACGGCAGTACTTTGTTGATAAACACATACCCTGCCCAAAAAGCCATCAGAACGTATCCAGACATCCACTGCATGTCGGGCATTCGTTTGGTGGTCATAAAGTCGAGTTTATAGCCGATGACAAAGAATGCGGTGTATAGGATAAGGTAGTAGAGATTATCCCAGATGGCTCTGTCCTTTCTTTTCTGATAACAAGGAGAGCAAAGTATCGGCTGATACCTTGCTGCACATTCAGGACACAGCCCTTTTCCGCAATCGGAACATTGGGCGACTGCCGGTTCTTGGGTATGATTGAAACAATTCATAGTGTAATCGTTTAGCGTGTTCAAAAATACGATTTCCCACTCTCTTAATCAAATAAAAGGCATACCCATTTCTTATGATTTTTTGCTACTGAGTAGCTTGGAAAGTTCCGGGTCATCAGCAATCCGTTGCAACTCCCGTTCCACGATGTCCCGCACCTCCGTCTTTACATGGTCATAATTCGCCTTGATTTCCTGTTCCATCATATCCTCTCCGTTTTCATTCGTGAAGTCCGTCAGAACGGGTATCGGTCGGTAAGCGGCTGTTTCCTTTGCCACTTTCGCATTGTCCACCACAATCTCACAGTGGAATATCTTCTGCTCGATACGTTCGGAGAAGTTGTCGGCAACCGCTCCCACAAACATTCCCTGCGTGAGCGTGGAAATCTTGCTCTGCGGAATCAGGCTGTCCATCTGCGTGGAGATGGAGGTCGTCTTGTCGCTTCGGGTAATACTCATACTTTGCCTCTTTTGAAGCACTTTCCCGAAACGTTCCGATAAGGTTTTTGCCGTCTCGCCGACCACCTGACCTGAGAAAATGTTTCCGACGGTATTCATCACTACGGCTGCTTCCTTGTCTCCATAGTCACGCTTCAGCTGGGAGAAGTCCTGAAAGCCCAAGCATACCGCCACTTTATTGCTACGTGCGGTGGCTATCAGATTGTCAAGCCCTTTGAAGTATATGGTAGGCAGCTCATCTATCAGCACGGAACTTTTCAGCATCCCTTTCTTGTTTATCAGCTTGACGATACGCGAATTGTACAATCCCAATGCTGCCCCATAGATATTCTGCCTGTCGGGATTGTTCCCCACACAAAGGATTTTAGGCTCCTTGGGGTTATTGATGTCGAGCGTAAAATCATCTCCCGTCATAATCCAATAGAGTTGCGGACTGATCATCCTTGACAAGGGAATCTTGGCGGAAGCTATCTGTCCTTGCAACTGGTCAGCCGCCCCTCCGAGCCAAGCGTCCATAAAGGGAGAAAGGTAATTCTCCAATTCAGGGTAAGAGGTAAGTATCGGGAAAATGTCCTCGTACTTCCGACAGAGAAACTCAATGGCGTGCGGAAAGGTACAGTATTTTCCTCCCTCGAAGATGCGGAGATACCAGATGATGGCGGCAAAGAGGACGATGGGCGACTCCACGAAGAAATCTCCCTGCTTCTGTACCCACGTCTTGTTCAGGTTGAGCATAATCGTATAAGCCGATTCGTAGGCATCCGATATGTCGCTCATGAAATCGGGGTGTATCGGATTGCAACGATGCGACCGCCGAGGGTCGTCGAAGTTGATCACGTAAAACTTCGGCTTGACTTTATATCCTTCCGAGTGATGCAGCAAATGATTGTACACAATCGTGGAGAGGTCGGGATATTTGAAGTCGTAGCAGTAGATGGCAAATCCTTTTTCGATTTGCTGCTTGATGAAATTATTGATGATGGCATAGGACTTACCGCTGCCCGGCGTTCCTAAGACAGAGACAGCTCGGAAAGGATTGACCACGTTTATCCAGCCCCTGTTCCATTTCTTGCGGTAATAGAACCGGGTCGGCAGATTGACCGAGTACTCGTTTTCCAAAAGTCTTGTCTCCTGCATAAAGGATTCGTTCTCCTGATTGAAGACATCTTCCATCAGGTTGTTTTTGAGTAGTCGGCTCATGTAGAGTCCCGCCATCAGCAGACACACATACCCGACGGTCATCGTAAAGGCGTAGAGAGCCGCATTGGCTTCAATGGGCAACGGCAAGGCGAGTATCCACCAATTGAGGAAGAAAAAGACAAAGCCGATGCCCATGAATGCCCCTATTTTCGACCACGTGATATGCTCCTCTTTCACACCTTTCGTACCCAGACAGGAAAGCCCCATCAGTACCAGCGCAAAGAGCTTGGTGTAAAGCATATTGCCGAATAACCCCGCCGTGCGGTGGAAATTCATCAGTATCCTGTCCACCACACCGATGTTCAGACCCCATAATTTGATGGCTTCGTAACAATACCAATAGAGATGGGCAACCACCAATATAATACTTACGGCACGTAGAAAATCCATAATTTTCGCCAATGCCCTCAAATCGTCTTCTTGTTGTGACATAATCTTTCTGTTTTTTTAGAGTTTACGTTGTTTTCTTTTCTTACGCTGCATCCGTCTGCGGAACAGCTCTTCCTCCCAATCTGTACCATGGGTTTCCAAGGGCAAATCGAGCAAACCGCCCAAGACGGAATCTCCGTCCGAAGTCAGAGTTTGGGGAATACAGCCTTTCTCACTCTGCTGTATTGGAGCAGACAGTTCGGGATGCGGGCGGTCGAACCACTCGGCAACAGTGTTTGCCGAAAGTTCCTTGCCCAATCGCGATCCATTGACGACACAGCCGTTGTTGTGGTCTATGAAGGTGATGCCATAGAGCCGTCCCTGTTCGTTTTCACGGAAGAGTACGTCAACACCCTTGCGATGGAGATTTTCCCTGAAATCCTCTTTCGTAGCAGAACGTTTCAATGCTCCGGCTACGACCGCTTTGGTCTTGGGGGCAAGATGCTTTTCTTTCAGTTTCTCCTTTGAAGCCTTGAACCTATTTTGCAGGGCTTCATATCCGACAGCCTTCCCGAAAAGGGAAGCCTTGAAAGGATTACCCACCTTCTTACCTTTATCATCGGTAGCAAAATAGACCAATCCGTTATAGGGCTTTCCATACATTTCCCCCTTGACCTCTTCCACACATATATTATAGGTGGAGAGCAAAGCACGGTATTCCTTAAAACTCGGACAGTGGTAGAATTTCGCTGCGGGTTTGATGACTGAAGCCAGTTGCTTTTTAAGATTCTCTCCGTCGCCGTAGCAGACTTTTTTCAGGCGAAACACTTCTTTTACTTTCTGCATTTGGGCAGGAATCAAACCGTACTTCTGTTCCAGTTCTTTGAGAATACGGGTGCTGGTATAGAAATTATTGCGATCGTTAATCTTCTTTCCCCGTTCATCGACGGCTAAGGTGACAATATGCAGGTGATGCCTGTCTATGTCCTCGTGCTTATAAACGATAAAGGGTTGATTAGCGTAGCCCATCTTTTCGATATACTCTCGTGCGATGGCAGAGAACTGCTCATCGGTAAGGGTGTCATCGGGATGCGGATTCAAGGAGATGTGTATAACCGATTTTTTTGTGAGGACATGACTCGGCATATATGCCATAAAGTCCTGCATACAGGCAGATATATTGTGTATTCCATCAGCCGGAGAGAACACTTTGTTGGTCTCCAGAATCTTGGCAACGCCCTCGTTCACCTTCTCTCCATTGTACGCCAAAGCACCGTAAAGGGAACTGCCATAGTTTATCTTTGCGACCATTTCTCCTGAAATTCACGGGTAAGTTGTACGATTTCACCTCCGATAGCTGCCAATTCAAGAGTCAGTTTCTCCAGTTGGGCAAGCATAGCGTAGGCTTTTTTCTCGGTGAAATTGCTCTTTAAGGCGACCACAGCTTGGTTATAATTCACTCCCACGCTGCGAAATTGCCCGTACAAATTTGTCAGTTTTTGATAGTAATCAAGCAGCGAGCGATCTACTTTTATCACTCGGAAAGTCTCATCAAAGACCCTTGCCTTGATGAAAACCGCTCTGTTCGGTACGCCTGACTGCTCATAAAGCGTCAGGAAACGCGCAAACTCCGTGTCCGTAAACCGAACCATACAACAATGGTTGGCTTTCTCTTTTTTCAAGGGTCTCCCCACATGTCTCTTTGTCATTTTACTTTGGATTTTAATGGTTTGTATTTCTCTCTACGGGGACAGACGTGCAAAGCACAATGAAGTTCCTTTCGAGAGATTTCACGGTAAAGCCTACGTTTCAAGACATCGAAAACTTTCTTCCCAAAGACACCGACTTCGGAGGTGTCTTGCCCTCTGCAAAAGCAAGAGTTCGGAGTTACCGAATTTATTTCGAGTAACGCAGGACATATCTTGCTATTTGCTCCGGCGCAAATAAATCCGTCCGTGAAGGACGGAAGTCGAGTCTCTCAAAAAAGAACGCTTCATGCTTCGAAGGCTTCGGCCTGCCGCTTGGGTGCAAAGTTACTAAGCCTTGTGCCTAAATGACTTACCTCTTACAGAGCCACAAATACGCAAATCGGAGCCACAAGTACGCAGTTAGCAAAAAGGGTGGAAAAAGAGCTTCGAAGGCATCTATATTTGCCCCGTCGAAGAGCAAATCGAAGATGTCCGCCATCGCAAAAGTCCCTGATTGGGATGCATTCCTTTTCGAGGGGATGTACGGCGAATACGGATGGAACTTCGACAACGCAATCGAAGGGATGTATCTGCGAACGACGGTACAATTGTCCCGACGCAGGCAGAGGGAAATCCGCGATGGGATTCCTGAATGAAGGGATGGACGATTCCACTTCTTATGCAGGCGAGGACAGCCATCATCATCGACACATATCCCTCTCTGACAAACGGGGTTCCCAGAACGTCGGCACATCCGAACAGGTAAGAGGACCAGCGTTGGAATGGATTAACTGACACGGGCAGATTCCCATGATAAAGTATATGTAGAGTAAAACTCTAAAAGACAATGATATGTACAAGGGTCTTTCATTGTCTTTTATGTTTTTATCAGTTGAATAATGTTCCGTCGGATAGAAACTCGTACCCGTTGGACTCGCAACTCTCTGCAAAGAGTTGATACTCCATATTTTGATTTTATGCGGATTCCAGAGGTGAGGGAGCCAGAGTTTCCATTTTTCATATTCTTTGTCCTCGTGTTTCCGACATTTTTTTGCGTATTTCCTTCGGGTCGGTCGTTTTCGTTTCAGGGGCTTAAAAAGGTAGGGCTTAGGACAAACAAGGTTTTACGGCGAGAATACTACCTGCAATGAAATGGAAGTGTGGAGATTGTCGTCTAAACGGCTTGCCGCCCCGACCTTTTTTGTCCGTAGAAGCCCGGAACTACCTTTGCCGCTGACAACGAACAACCGATCCCGATGCGAATACATAGAATGGAAGGTGGAGAGGAACACCGCAGAGGACAGAGCGAAAAAATGAAAGGCAGCCTTCACAAGAAAGGCTGCCATAATCATGGGGAATAAGGCGAAAAGAATGAAAGTTGTTGTCTGAACAGACAACTATTAGAAAAGAAAAACGGAGGAAGTTTCGTCTTTCTCCGTAGAAAATGTTACCTTTGCAACAGGTTATTCGAGTTATGCAAAGCGTTGTATGTCATTGCAGAAGATAGGTCGCCAAATCATTACCTGCTGCATTTCATAACTCATAAGGCTGTTCATAGCCAATTGCTTAGACTTAAATGATAGATTTTTTGAAAGAATATATTTATAGTGAAACAAATTACATTTAACTGGCTGTTGCTGCTGTTGGTAGCAGTAGTGCCCGGTCAGAGTTGGTCGCAGTCGGCCCGAATCTTTGACCCTTATACCCCCGAACCTCTTCCTGTAGATGCTCCTGCTTGGATGTCAGAGATTGCCAAAAATCCTTCTTCGGCCAACTTCCGAAAGATGGATTCGCTCTTCAGGGCGTGGCTGGCCAATGACGTCGACGCCCGCGTTAAGACGATAGAACGCAAGCCGGCGGTCAACTTCTATCGCCGTTGGGAAAAGGCCTATCGTCCTTACGTGGGCGGCAACGGTCGTATCGTGCTTCCCACCTTCGACCAATATCTGGCCCGTCTTGATGCGCACAACGCCACTCTGAGGCCCACCACACGAAGCGGTTCGGGCGCAACGGCCCTGTGGCGGAATATCGGACCCAATGCCACTTACGAGCATAAGGAAGGAGGTTGGCAGGAGAAGGATGCCCAGGTGTGCGTGTATCGCATTGCCGTGGCACCCACCAACCACAATGTGGTCTATTGCGGTACGGAGACCGGAGTGGTGTTCAAGACCACCGACAAGGGAAAGACATGGAAGGCCTGCCGTGGCAATCACGACTTTGGAGGGTCTGTTTTTGCCGTCCATGTGTCGCCTGCCAATGAGAACATCGTCTATGTGGGCGGCGGACAGAGCCTTTGGAAATCTACTGACGGAGGTGAGACGTGGAATCGCGAACCCGGAATCCAAAACCGGGTCAACAGCATTCGCATCAATCCTAACGACCCTTCTCACATCACCGTGTGCGCAGGCGTACGCGATGATGCTTACGGAGGCTTCTTCGTTTCGCGCGATGGTGGCAGAACCTACCGTCAGACCTTGAACGGTATCGGGCACGACCACGAATTGCAGCCGTCCAACCCCTTGCGTATCTATGCGCTTGTTAAGCCTCAGGGAGGCAGCGGTTTTCAGTTTTATATCTCCGAAGACGGTGGCGAAACCTTCAACTCGTCGGCGCTTCCCGTGTCGCCTGTGGCTGCCGGAAGGCTTGCCGTGAGCGCGGCTCCCGGTGGCAAAGACTATGTTTATGCCCTAGTTACCCGCTCGCTTGGGGGGTACGACATGGGTGTCATGGGTGGCGCGGGCGAGCCATACCTGCTCAGAAGTACAGACGGAGGAAGGAACTGGCACGACCAGACCACCCGGAACGGTGGCTCCGACTGGAAGAACACCTTTTCCAGTTTTGCTGATTTGCCCAATGGCGGGCAGGGCTATTTCGATATGACGCTTGGCGTTTCGAGCACCAACCCCGACCATGTCATCTATGGTCTCTGCAACGCTTACCGCTCTACGCAGGGCGGCAAGGGCAGTGCCAGTGCCAATGCCATCGGCGGATATATCAAGTATGACTACATGCATCCTGACATTCAGGACATTGCCGTGGCCGGCAATGACACGTGGATCGTGACCGATGGTGGTGTCAAATACTCTGCCGACTTCTTTGCTACCAAAGGTGAAAATCGCCACAGTGGTATCTATGCGGCCGACTATCACGGCTTCGGGCAGGGATGGAACGAGGACATTATGGCCGGCGGACGGTGGCACAACGGCGACGTGCTGCACGCTTCGGCCTACGGACAGGGTAATACGCTCCACGTGGGTGGCGTGGAACAGTCTACCGGACACGTCATGCTCAGCAGACCACGCAAGGCCTATTTCTCCGACGCAGCCATGGTCATCGCTCCCGAATCCCGCGGAGGTAAACCGCAGTTGTCTTACAACGATATGTCCAAGAAGCCCTACGAGACCCTTCGCACCAATGGAGAGATTGCCTTTGACCCGCGCTTTGCCCGCCGGTTCATCATGCGTTCTACCGAAAACGATGACGAACTATACCTCACTGAAGACGAGGGGCGTACGTTCCGCCGTCTTTACAGCACCGAGGGCGAGATGATCTACAGTTACGCCTTTGCCCGTTCCAATCCCGACTATATTTATCTGGCAGGGGCTTACAATATCTTCCGTTCGACAGATAACGGGGCCAGTTGGGATATGTTGCCAACCCGGGCCTTCGACATGGATTATGTGGGTTCGGTGGCATCAAGCATCGCAGTTGACCCGAAAAACGAAAACAAGGTATGGCATGTGCACAATAACCGGCCCGGTTGTGTGGCCTATACGCCCGATGGAGGCCATACATGGGTCAATCCGCTTTCGCCTGCTTTGAAGAACCGCGTGTTCCAATGGGTGGTGCTGGCCGGCGATGAGCACAACGGAGTGTACCTGGCTACCATGGACGGTGCGTCGGTGTTTTACAAGGACGACACCCTCACAGACTGGATAGACTATTCGGATGGGCTGAATCCGGGGGCACGCATCACACGTCTGGCGCCCTTCTTCAAGGAGGGAAAACTGCGCGCTGCTACCAACCAGGGCATTTGGGAGGCACCGCTGCGGAGGCCTCATTTTGTGCCTGTTGCACAGCCCATGGCACTTAATTTGGGAAATGGAAACCTTATGGCAACACCGCAAATGGAGGTGCAGTTTGACAGTTATTCCATTGTCAATCAGGATAAAGCCAAGTGGGCTTGGTCGTTTTCTCCTGAACCCGAATGGGTAAGCGATGCCACTGCACGCAATCCCCGCGTGCGCTTCGGTCGCCCCGGTGTTTACGATGTGACGCTTCAGGTCACCACCCCCGAAGGTACGCACTCGCGTACCATGCGCCAACTCATCCGTACCGGCAACGCCGCCACAGACATTCAACAGCCCGAAGGCATTGCGCCTGAGGTAAAAATGGTTGGAGTGGGCAGCGAACTTCGGCTGGCCATCAGTGGCTTGCCCGTGGCTAAGACGTTCACGCTTCACAATGCCAAGGGAGCCTTGCTGCGCAGACTCTCTCTGTCTGCCACCGACACAGAGGTGCGTCTTTCCACCGGCGGGCTTGCTCCCGGCGTATATCTCTATGAGTTGCGCACTGCCGATTTTAAGCAATTCGGAAAAATTCTCATTCAGTAAATATCTGTTTTACCTTAGTTTCTTTAATTTTTTATGATGATGAAAAAATATATTCTGACCCTGTTCTGTTGCACCGCACTTAGCGGGATACATGCCCAGGAAACCAAAACGACTGATGCTCTTTATCAGCCTTATAGTCCGGTAGGCCTTCCTGTTGGTGCGCCTGCATGGATGGCGGAGTTGGAAAACATTGATACGCTGAACTATTATCGCATGATAGATCGGTTCATAAAGTTCCAGCAGGACAATCCTTCCATGCAAACCAAGACACCGCTCAATAAACCTGTGCTCAACTATTTTTACCGCTGGCAGAAAGCCTACGCGCCATTTGTGCGCCCCGATGGCCGTATTGTGGTGCCCCGGCAGACTGATTATGTGGCCAAGGTCGATGAAATCAATGCGGTTGCAGCATCTGCAAAGCCTGCCACGCGCGCTCAGGGCCATGCTGCTTTGGAGCCTTGGAAGGTCATTACGCCTATCAATACTTATCATGTTGATACCAAAAAGGTGCGTGCCTGGCAGACCAACGTGCAGCGTTTCGATGTTTCTCCGCAAAATCCAAGCATCATTTATGCCGGTACGGAAACCGGACTGGTGTTCAAATCCGTAGACAAGGGACTTCGTTGGAACGTCTGTGCAGCAAATCATTTCTTTGGCGGCCCTGTCAATTCAATCGAAATCTCTCGAAACAACTCCAATAAGGTGGTCGTAAGCAGCGGTTCTTTGGTTTGGATGACGACCGATGGCGGTACAAAATGGGAGAATATCACGCCGGCGGCATTCCGTAACGTGTTTACACGCGTGCATGATGTCGTGATACATCCTGTGGATGACAACATCTTGTTGATGGCCAATGACAGGGGTATCTATAAGTCTGCCGACAATGGTAAGAACTGGAAGCAGGTAGATTCGGGCCGATGCTTTGACATGAAGTACAAGCCAGGTGACCCCAATGTGCTGTATTCGCTGATCACAAAAGATGGAACGATGGTATTTTGCAAAAGTACCAATGGCGGAGAAAGTTTTGAAAGGCATAGTTTGGGTGATGTTTCTCCTTTGGCATCTGGCCGTATAGGCGTATCTTCTGCTCCTCAGGGAGAGAATTATATCTATATTCTGGCATGCAAGCTTGAAGGGACGAATTCGTTCAAAATACCGTTTTTCAGCGGTTCTCCGGTATTGTTTAAAAGCAAGGACGGGGGTAATCAATGGACTGCGAACGAAAATATCGGAAGCCAAATGGAGTCTTTCGACAAGTGGGGAGGCCAGGGATTTTACGACCTTGTGGTACAACCTTCTCCCAAAGACCCTGAAACGATTCTGTTTGGACTGCTGAATCTGTACCGCTCTACGAATGGCGGAGAGACAATAACCAATGTCGGAGGCTATTACGGTAAGTTCGATCTCCACTGTGATATGCAGGATTTGAAGGTGGTTGGAGAAGAGACATGGCTCTCGACCGATGGCGGAATCATATTATCCAACGACTTTTTCGACAATCATGCAGAGCCCCGCATCAATGGTATTTACGCCTCAGAGTTCTGGGGATTTGATATGGGATGGAATGAAGATGTGATGGCAGGTGGCCGCAATCACAACGGCAACATGGTGCAACTCGACCGTTATAAGGATGCGGCTATTAGCGTAGGAGGCAGCGAGGTTTCTACGGGATATGTCTTCTTGAGTAATCCACGCAAAGTTGCTTTCTCTGATTATGGCAGTTGTTACCTGCCGGATGACTGGAAGGAACAGTTTACCCCGTTCACTAATTACGAGACATTCCCACTTGAAAATGCAACCTATGGCATCGGCTTTGAGTACGATCCGCGCTATGCCAAGAGTTTCTATATCAACCGAAGAGAGGAACCGAAGTCGTTGTGGAAGACGGTCAACGATGGTGAGAGTTTTGTGCAACTCTATACTTTCAGCGAGAATGTGAGCGGCTATGCCGTATCACGCGTCAATCCTGATGTTATCTTAGTAGGTACGGTTGGGCATATCTACCGCTCTGAAGACGGAGGAAAGTCCTTTGTTCTACTTGCTGATGTGCCCGAAGAAATGCGCAATTCTGCCAACTATAAGATAGCCATACATCCCCGAAACGACCAGGAATTTTGGGTGATTACGCATGAGTTGGGAGGCCTTTTCCGCACCAGGAATGGCGGCACTACATGGGAGAAGATGGACCAGAACCTGCAACTTCCTGCAACAGGGGAGAAGCAAATGGTGAGCCGTATTATTCTGACGGGCAATGACAAGAATGCCGTTTATGCCGTTGCAGGTGTGATGCGTACCTTGGATGAAACCTATAGTGTGTACCGGCACCGCATTCTTTATCGCGATGACACGACCAATGGTTGGCAGGATTTCTCCGAAGGATTGCCCCCTGTGATGACCATCACCCGCATGCTTCCTTTCTACAAAGAGGGACAAATCCGCATAGCCACCAACAATGGCGTTTGGCAACGCCCATTGGTTGACTCCGACTTCCGTCCGGTGGCACAGCCGATTGTGCTCTCTGCGGGAACCGGAGAAAACAAGAGCGAAGAGGAATGGCAGTTCGACAGTTATTCCATCGTCAATCAGAATCATGCCACCTGGGAATGGAAGTTTGTTCCGGAGCCCATTTATATCTCCGACAAGCATGTAAGAAATCCCAAGGTTCGTCTTGCCGCTGACCAAAGTTATGACGTAACCCTGACCGTCACGACACCCAAAGGAACGGATACAAAGACCGTAAAAAACATGATCAGGGGAAAGAAAGACGTACCTACGTCCATACAGGGACTGGAGGTTCTTGACAGGGATGTGGACTTCGACCGGCTGAGTGCGGCTTCCGGAGAGTCGTTCCGGCTGTTTCCGCGTGGTCTTTCCCAGGAACTTCGGCTGACGCTTTATGATGCCGGCGGCAAGGTAGTGCGTACTCTTGTCCTTACTCCCAATGTCTGGCAGGAACTCTCCACAAGCGGACTGGCTTCCGGTGTATACTTCTATGTTTGTCAAAGTGCAGAATTTAAAAAGTCCGGGCGCCTGGTACTCCGCTAACCTATAGGCCTTGTTATTTATGAATCAAAATATTTAATTTATGAAACACAATATTTTCTTACTGTCCTTCCTCTTTGCACTTCAGCCTGTTTGGGCCGTGCAGGAAGAGGAAATATTCGACAGTACGGCCATCCGTATAGATGAGGTGGTGGTGTCTGCCACGCGTTGGCCACAGAACTCCTGGCTTTTGCCACAACGTCTTGTGACGGTTTCTTCAGAGACTGTAGATTTCCGCCAGCCTCAGACAGCGGCCGACCTGCTTGGTCTTTCGGGTCAGGTCTTTATCCAGAAAAGCCAGCAGGGGGGGGGCAGCCCGATGATTCGTGGCTTTGCCACGCACCGTCTTCTCTACGCTGTCGATGGCGTGAGGATGAATACCGCCATCTTTCGTGCGGGCAATTTGCAGAATGTCATCTCCCTCGACCCCTTTGCATTGCAGTCTACCGAGGTTCGTCTCGGGCCCGGAAGCGTCATCTATGGCAGTGACGCCATTGGTGGAGTCATGAGTTTTCAGACTCTCACTCCTACGCTTTCTGCCGATGGGCTGCGCGTGCGGGGAAAAGCAGCCGTGCGATATTCCTCTGCCAACAATGAGCGCACAGGCCATTTCGACATCAATCTTGGCGGACGGAAGTGGGCATGGGTGACCAGTGTGAGCCATTTTCAGTTTGATGACCTCCGGCAGGGCAGCCATGGTCCGTCAGAATACCTCAAGCCATGGCTTGTAGAAACGGCTTCCGACGGTACAGACAAGGTGCTGCCCAACCCCAATCCACAAGTGCAGTCGCCCTCCGGGTATGGTCAATGGAATGTGATGCAGAAGTTACGTTTCCAGCCATCGGCCGCATGGGACTTCCAGTATGCCTTCCACCACTCCCAAACCACAGACTATGGCCGCTATGACCGCCACACCCGTCTGCGTAAGGGAAAGCCGCGTTATGCCGAATGGTCATATGGACCGCAGATCTGGCAGATGCACCAATTGACCGCTGCACACTTTACCGGCAACCGCTTTTTTGACCGCATGACGCTCCGGGCCGCCGTGCAGCATTTCGAGGAAAGCCGCATAGACCGTGCGCTCGGGAAGCCGTTGCGTACCACGCAGACCGAGAAAGTGAATGCTTACTCGCTCAATATAGACTTCGTCAAGGAACTTTCGGCCCACTCCTTATATTATGGTGTGGAGGGAGTGCTCAATGATGTAAAGTCGAGAGGCAAGACTACCGACATACATTCTCTTGCAGAAGCCCCGACTTCTTCGCGTTATCCCCAGGCAAAATGGACTTCGCTGGCTGCCTATGCGCAGACATTGCTGCGTCTGCACCGCAAGGTTAATATGGAGGTTGGGCTGCGCTACAACCACTTTTCCACACGGGCCGACTTTAACAACATCGGCATAGAATTGCCTTTTGCGCCCAATGTGACTTCCAATCACGGGGCTTTGTCCGGAGGAATAGCCCTGGTCTACACTCCGTCAGAGCAGAATCGTTTCACGTTCCATTACTCCCGTGCCTTCCGTAGTCCCAACGTAGATGACATGGGTAAACTCTTTGATGCCGTAGACAAGGCTGTCGTCGTACCCAATCCTGACCTGCATGCCGAGTACGGCCACCATTTCGAAGTGGGGGCTGAACAACGTTTGGGCCAGTGGTTGAGGTTGGGAGCGACGGCTTTCTACACCTATTTGGACAATGCTTTGGTGCGCCGGCCATATCGCTGGAACGGTCAGGACTCCATCGTTTATAAAGGCGAACAGAGTCAGGTTCTGGCTTTGCAGAATGCAGCCTGGGCACGGGTCTGGGGATTTCAGTTCCAGGCAGATGCCACCCTGCCTTTCGGTTTCGGTTTTAGATCCTTCCTCAACTGGCAGGAAGGCAAGGAGCAACTCGATGACGGCAGCACATCGGCCCTGCGTCATGCCGCTCCTTTCTTCGGAACGGCAGCCCTGTCTTATCGCCACAAGGCACTGCATGTGGAGGCTTATGCCGATTTTCAGGGACACCGAAAGTATGAAGATCTGGCAGAGGAGGAGCGCGGCAAGACGGAAATCTATGCTCTCGACGAACAGGGACATCCTTATGTTCCGGCTTGGCTGACGCTCAACGTCAAGGGTTCTTACGATTTTGGTCACGGTCTGATGTTGCACCTTGGACTGGAAAATATCACCAATCTTCGCTATCGTCCCTACAGTTCTGGCATCTCGGCCGCCGGCCGTAACTTCATGGCTGCGGTAAGTTACCGCTTCTGAATGAGGCTGGGCGCAGTCTGTGTCAACGCACAGGAAACGACTTCAAGCGGAGACCTCTATCAGGGGCTGACCCGCAAAATTGCCTTCGAGCGGATGATACCGCCCCACGGCTTGGAAATCACCTACGACAAGACGGTACACATCATCTTTCCGTCTGCCGTGCGCTATGTCGATTTGGGTTCGCCCAATCTCATTGCAGGGAAGGCGGACGGAGCGGAAAACGTTATCCGTGTGAAAGCGACGGTCAAGGACTTCCGTGAAGAGACGAACATGAGTGTCATCACGGAAAACGGTGCGTTTTACACATTTAATGTCAAGTATGCAAACGAGCCACTACTACTTAATGTGGAAATGGCAGACTTTATCCATGACGGAGCGATCGTGAACCGCCCGAACAACGCCATGGAGGTCTATCTGAAGGAACTCGGCAGCGAGAGTCCGATGCTGGTAAGGCTCATAATGAAGTCCATTCACAAGGAGGACAAGCGGACGGTGAAGCACATCGGCAGCAAGTCCTTCGGTATTCAGTACCTGCTCAAAGGCTTGTACTCGCATAACGGACTGCTGTACTTCCATACGGAACTGCGCAACAAGTCCAACGTGCCGTTCGACATCGACTTCATCACGTTCAAAATCGTGGACAAGAAGGTCGCCAAGCAGACCGCCATGCAGGAGCAGGTGCTGCTTCCGCTGCGTGCCTACAACTATGTTACCTGCGTGGCGGGACGGAAGAGCGGTCGCACGGTGTTCACGCTTCAGAAGTTCACCATCCCCGATGACAAACATCTCATTGTGGAGATGCACGAAAAGAACGGAGGAAGACACCAGTCCTTCATCGTGGAGAACGAAGATCTTGTTCGTGCAAGAGTAATTGACGAGCTCAAAGTGAAGTGATATGAGAAAGCTCGCATTTTTCCTGTTTGTCGTGTCGCTTGCCCTCTTTCTAGGGCAGGCACACGCCCAACGCTGTCTGCCCAAGATGAAAGGCATACGCCTGACCGCAGGCATGGCGTACGGTTTTTATTCCGCTTCCTCAAAGAATGAGACAGGATACTCGTTCGGGGCTTCGCTTGCCACCTACACGAAAGGCGGACATCAATGGGTGTTCGGGGTGGAGTATCTCCGCGGATACCATCCTTATCGGAATAGCCGTATCCCTGTGGAACAGTTCACGGGCGAGGGAGGTTTCTTCTGTAACGTGCTTTCAGACGGAAGCAAGACCTTCTTCCTCTCCGCAGGCATTTCCGCTTTGGCGGGTTATGAGACGGTCAATGGCGGAGAGAAACGGCTCTTTGACGGCTCGACGCTGCGCAATAAGGACGGCTTTATCTACGGTGGTGCCGTTACCTTGCAGGCGGAGACCTATCTGTCGGACAGGTTGGTGTTGCTGCTCTATGGCAGGGAGCGTTGCCTGTGGGGAGGCTCTACGGGACGTTTCCATACGCAGTACGGTGTCGGGCTGAAAATCATGCTGGACTGATGGACGCGCGACAGATGAGAGAGATTCCCATTGCGGACTTCCTGAACGCAATGGGGATTCATCCGACCAAACAAAAAGGAAACGCTTTGTGGTATTCCGCTCCGTACCGCACGGAGCGGACACCCTCCTTCAAAGTCGATACCGCCAAGAATGTCTGGTTCGATTTTGGAACGGGCAAAGGCGGCGACATCTTCGACTTGGCAGGAGAGTTTATCGGATGCGGTGATTTTCTCCTGCGGGCGGCATTCATCGCCAAGAGCGGAACGTGTCCGCTGCCTGCTTTGGAACAACCGCAAAGAAGCGAAAAGAAAGAACCAGTCTTCAATGATATTTGGGTGCGACCGTTGCAGGATGCCAAACTGCTGGGCTACTTGAAAGAACGGGGTGTCAATGCCCACGTTGCCATACCCAACTGCGAGGAGGTTCGATACCGTGTGCATGGCAAACGGTACTATGCCATCGGCTTTCGTAACGATGCCGGAGGATTGGAGCTTCGCAACCGCTTTTTCAAAGGCTGCATACCGCCGAAGGATATTTCCTTGAAGTGTAACGGCTCGGACGTGTGTTCCGTTTTTGAGGGCTTTATGGATTATCTCTCCGCCATGCAACTCGGTATCATCGCTTCGGATAGGCTTGTCCTTAATTCCGTTTCCAACGTGGAGAAGGCAGTAAGAGCCTTGCAGGGCTATGAAAGGATAGAATGCTTCCTCGACAATGACGATGCGGGGCGAAGGACTTTTCGGAGATTGCATGAGTGCTTCGGGGAGAAGGTCATTGACCGCAGCTCGCTGTATGCCGACCACAAGGATTTGAATGAGTTTCTGCTTTCCAAGAATGCAGGGAACAATGTATAACAACAAAACGATAACAAACAATGAAGAAGAAAATTGTAAACACAATATGGGTAATGGGAGTGCTTGCCCTCGCCGGGTTTTGTTTATCTGCTTGTAATCACGAGTTGGATATTCAGCAGGCGTACCCGTTCACGGTAGAGACAATGCCGGTGCAGAAGCACATCGTCAAGGGACAGACGGCGGAGATACGCTGTACATTGAAAAGGGAGGGCAATTTTGCCGATACCCACTATACCATCAGGTACTTTCAGAGCGATGGAAAGGGACGGCTGAAGATGGACGACGGCACGGTCTTCAAGCCCAATGACCGTTACCCGCTTACGAAAGAGGAGTTCAGGCTATACTATACCTCTGCTTCCTCCGACCAGCAGACCATTGATGTGTATGTCGAGGACTCGTTCTCGCAGACGGCAAAACTCTCGTTTGAGTTCAACAGTCAGAAGGACGAGGAAAAGGAGAGGAAGGATGAGGATAGGAAGTAAACTTGCCCTCTTGTGTCTTATCTGCCTTTCCTACTTCCGCCTTTCCGCTCAGGACGGAAGAAATCTCCTGCTCTCACTCCCTCCATTCGAGCGTGCCGTTGTCTGCATCAAACACTTCGAGGGCTTACATTCTTGGAAGGATTATCCCTATGTAGGTTACGGACATCGGCTTCTGCCCGGAGAGCGGTTCACGGCGGCGATGACAGAACGGCAGGGGGATTCCCTGCTTCGGGCAGACCTGACGAAGCGTCTGATGATGTTCAAAGACTACGGAAAAGATGCTTTGCTGCTTACCGTCCTGTCCTACAACATAGGAGCAGGCAGATTGCTGGGATACGGCAAACATCCCAAGAGCCAATTGCTGCGGAAGATAGAGTCGGGCAACAGGAATTTCTACCGTGAGTTTGTCTCTTTCTGTCGATATAAGGGCAAAGTCCTCAGAGGGCTTGTCAAACGACGAAGGGTGGAGTTTGCCCTGTTTTATATTCCCTGATTTCACAAAGTACACCCCTTGCAAGTTTTATCGGCTTGCAAGGGGCATTTTCTTGTTGTTTGATTCACCTTTCTCGTTATGAATGAGTAACTTTGCAGAATGAACTTATAAAAAGAGTTTTAATGAAAAAGAGAGAAGCACTCATAGCATTAGTTTCAATAGCAATATCTGGAATCCTGAATGAACCGATAATTGCTGCATTTAAGATGATTCCTTGGGATAAGATTACTTCTACAGAGAATTGGGAGTGGATATTCTTACCAAAAGTTAGCATTCTAAACATTATCTTCTTTATTATCTTACTGGTTACTGTTTACTACATAGCCTATCTGTTACTTATCAAGAGAAAGAATGTTGCAATAAACAAACTTAAATCGTTAAATTGTTTTGTCGATGACGAGAATCATATCAAAGTAACTTGGGATGTTGGCATAGGAACTATATATAATCATAATCCATTTGCATATAATATTCAATTCTTCTGCCTTCAGCATGGTGAACTTCCTCTGAGAATGCAAAATGGATGTTGCCAAGATTCTACATGTTCCAATAGTTCTTTATGTATAGATGAAAGGAGGGTAAAAAATTATATAGAATCTCTACTTTTGAAGAAACAACAAGAACTTAAAGGATTAAGTTGAAATACAATTTGATCGATAAAAGTTTTTCATCGGCTTTTTATAATTAACCTAAACGATAGGTGTAAAAAATTAAACTATGGGAATAGAGAAACTTACAACATTGGCTTTTTCGATGTATTCAAATAAAGGAGCGTATGCCCTGTTACTCGGTTCAGGCATCTCTCGTTCCGCCCATATCCCTTCTGGCTGGGAAGTGGAAGAGAAACTTATTCAGAAACTTGGGGCATCACAAGGTATCATAGTCTCTGATGATTGGCATCAATGGTATAAAGACAAATACCAGCAATCTGCATCTTATTCCTCTCTTCTTGGAGAAATTGTAAAGACTCCAACAGAACGAGTGCAGTTGATGAAATCATTTTTTGAACCAACGGATGAAGAAAAAGAAATAGGTTGGAAGACCCCTACCAAAGCACATCTTGCCATTGCAAAATGTGCAAAGAAGGGATATATTCGTGTTATCTTGACAACGAACTTTGACCGCCTTCTTGAAAAGGCTTTTGAATTGGAAGGAGTCACTCCACAAGTTATTAGTCATGAAGGAGCAATATCACAAGCAACACCTATCGTACACAGCAAGATACCAACTATCATTAAGATAAATGGAGACTATATAGATTGTCAATTCAGAAATACGGCAGAAGAACTGGATGAATACCCAGAACAGATGAAATTGTACCTGTACCGTATTTTTGAGGAATATGGCTTGGTCACTTGCGGATGGTCTGGAGAATGGGATAAAGGCTTAATTGAAATCATTAATGGTGCAACACATTCTCGTTATAATTCTTTTTTTACTTATATCGGAGAAGCAAAGAATAGCATAATGTCTCTGTCTCGAGATCGTATGGGAGAACTTATGCCAATAGAGAGCGCCGATAATTTGTTCTCAGAACTCTACGAGCAAATTACGGCTTTGGAAAAATATGATGCGAATGCTAATATGAGCCATGAAATGATGTTGGCACGAGTAAAAAAATATATATCATCAAAGCAATATGACATTGAGTTCGCAGACATAATAGAAAAATGGGGAGCAGAAGCATATAATCAGATTACGGAAGTTGCTCATTATAATTTTTCACTTACTAAAGAATCCTTTGAGCGCTATTTAGAAATTCATCTCCGTGCAATAGATCCACTATTAGATGCTGCAATAATCACAGCAAGATGGGGAAAAGAGTGGCATGTTAAACTTTTTGGTGATATTCTAATAAAGCTGTGTATAAAACCTTTCAAAAATGGCGAAAGAGGGGTAGTTGAGACTTCATACATACACGCATTAGCTCCCATGTTATTGTTAAACGTAATTGGAATTGCTTGTGTGAAATTTGGACGTTTCAAGGAGTTAAATTCTATTCTGAAACTTTCTGTACCTGCGGGTAATTTCATGGGGTTTTATCGGCATCCTTTACTATACCTACTTGGAGGTACACATTGGACTTATGAAACATGGAATAATTTGATGGGAACAACCTACTGCTATCCATTTAGTTTGTTCTTTCTCGGACAATTGGAACCTGTTTTCAAAGATTATTTCATCACAGAGTCAGAATATGAAAATGTTTTCTATATATGGGAGCATCTAAAATCTCTTGTGTATGGTTATAACCAATGTTCTTTGATAGAATTTAGTGTCCCGATGGGTAATTTCCTTTATAAAAGAAATGAATATAAAATGAGGTACAAAGAGACAGAGCCTTACACTTTGTTTTTTGAGGAAGCCGATAAATTGAAAAATAATTGGGAGCCTATAAAACAAGGAATGTTTGGAGGAAGTTACGATAACTACAAACAAATTTATGAGCAGGCAGAAGCATATTATCAACAATATAGAAAATATTAGTTATGGAAGAACAGGTTTCAATCATAGTAACTGTCCTCGCTGCATTATTAACAGGAGGCTTTCTGATGATGTTTATAGAAAGTCAGCAGGTTGCGAATAATATGGCTGAACGTTTCCATTTTATAATGCGCCCTTTTTTTCATAGTTTCACCAATTATGCAAGGTTTATATCCTCATTCAAAACATGTTTCAGTTTCAGAGGGATAGAAGCAGAAGGATATATGAAGAGATTAAAGGATGACTTAGAACAAATTTCAAGGATAGGCGGAAAATCTATAATCGTTGGACAAGAGTTTCCATCAGATTATTTCACGGCAAAACAATTAGATTCAATCTGTAAAACTATAAATGACGTATGGTATTGTATAGATAATGATTATCACGGCTTTCAGAAAATCGAATTTGATACTCATCATGCTGAAATGTTTAGTGAACATACAATTGGTTATTTAGGAGAAATCTCCCCTAAATACAAAGGTATAGAATTGACAAAAGATTTACTTGGGAAAGTATCAGGAGACTTTTTTGTCGATTTCTATCAACCAATAGAACACATCTTACCTGACTATGAATATTGGTTGAAGAAAGAAAAAGAATTTAAGATTATAGCTATGATAACTATTGTCATAACCTTACTTACGATGTTGATTCTTCTCCTGTTGCGTTGCTATATTCCAATATGGGTATTAACTTCATTATGTGTTCTATGTTGTGGGTTATTACTTTTTGAACTGTACAAGTTAATGCGATTAGAAGACCTTACAAAGAAAATTATGCGATAACATACAACCAATAAAAGAGAATTTATGCACGATGGCTTTTTGTTACTTTTGAGCCGTCTCAACTCACTGTCAAAAGTAACGAGATGTTTTTCATCGGGGTTTCTTTGCTCCTTTCTTTATCCGCTTAGGCTCACGAAAGAAAGGAGCGGTCGGCAAATCTGCCGACCGCTTTACTCCGTCTGCTCTTCTTGAACGGTTATCCGTCCCGTCCTTACATCGGGGTGCGTGGAGAAAGCCCAATTGATTTCCTCATCGGGAAGGGTGCTGTGAACATTTCCGCCCATCACCATTCCGCAATCCTGAATGACTTTCTGCCGTGCATCCTCTCTGCTCTCTGCAACCACCTCAAAAACTCCCTCGAAGACGTATTGCGTCCGTACTCTGTAAACTTTCCTCTTCATATTCTCAAAACTCAACCTTTAATAATCTGTGTTCCATCGGCTCACCATTCGATAACCTGCGGTGGGTAAGCCAAAAATGATGTGTTCCGTAACCATAGGCAAAGAACTTGTCAAGTTCCGTTTCTTCGGCTATCCGCTTGACAGCAGCCCTTAATTCCTCTTCATTGGCGGATAAGGTAATGGCATTGATTACCCTTACAAGGATATGGGGTATCTCTTCCGCCCAATTACATACGATGCTTTCTATTTCTGCTTTCATATCTGTGATGTTTTGTGATTGTTGCTTATGCTGTTGCTCTCATTCTCTGTCTTATCAATTTACGGTTAGCATTGACAAGGCTCACGATTTGGTCGTGATATTCCGTATTCTTATTGCACACGCCACGACTTTGCACTACTTTAAGCGTGTCCAGATTGACCTCAATCGTTTCTATCCGTTTGCCCTCAATGGTTGCCGAAAGGATTAGCGAGTTTTCTTTGAGATAGTAGGCACTATCAAATACGCAATGGTGCATTGCCACCCCCTCCTCCAAATGTTCCTGTACACTCTCCAATACGTGGATTTGGATTGTGCCGTCTGAAAAGGCAAGACCGAAGAACTTGGATTTGAGTTCGTGGAAACGCTTCTCTTCCTCCATTGCCTTTTGGCGTTTCTTCTCCTCTTCTTCCTTTTCCCTTTGTTTGCGGAGTTCGCTTTGTCTGCGGTCGTGTTCCCTATGCAGATTGATGGGACAAACATACTTTGGGCTGTGTATGTCCTTGCCCAATCTGCGGAGCATATCCACGTAGTCGCACCAAATCGAAATATCCTCTATGATATAGCCGTTGCGGACTGCTATTTTATAAGATTGCCAACAAGCGTCAAATGTCCTCGAATTATTAAGGAAGTATTTCAGATGCTCGGTGCTATCTGCTTTCAACAAGGTTTCCACACGGCTATCGGAGAGCAAGGCTGGAATAAGTCTTGTCGGGGCAATGCCGTGAAAATCGTCCTTAAATCCATTCCTGCGGAGTGTGTCCGTAGCCTTGAATTTGGGATATATCTGAGAGTAAGATATATGGCGATAGGCTTCATTATCATTGCGTACTGCCATTGGCGAACAGAAAGAGAAAGTGTCAATGTATCTTCCCAATGTTCGTTGGACGGCTATCACAACTTGCCTTCCTTGTGCGTTCCACCAATACTGACCGATTTCTATAACATAGGACGTTGCCTTGCATCCTTTCTCCATTTCTGCGGAGAGGAGGAACATTCTTAGTATTTGGTATTCTCCACAAGTGGTAAGTATCGTAAAGTATTGTTTCTGCCTTATCTTGCGTTCAAAGGTTTCCCTGACCTGCAACCTTGCCCTGCAATGAGGGCAGGTGCAAGTGTCCTTCGGCTTTTCCATTGTCCAACTATGCCCACAATCCATACACGTTGTGCGACCTTTGGGCAAGCGGTAGGCGAAATGGTCTATACACTCTCTAAATGCCCACTTACATTGTGTCTTGGTTATTTGGCGTAGGTTCTTGCTCTCTGCAAGTACTGCCTTCTCAAACTTATTTCTCGGTTTCATAATCTGTCCTCCTTGTTTTATTCGTTGCGAAATACATAGCCGTCCTTATACCAAAAGTCCGTATCAAAAAGGTCATCGGCAAATTTGGAGAAGTCGAAGTAATTCAGCGCAAAATCGGGTAATTCATTCTCCATTTTCGCAAGTTCTTCCGCAAAATCCTCCCTGCTTGAATAACTGCCGATGTAGTCGGATCGGAAAGACTTTACAAGGCTGTAAGCGTCTTGTGTGAGTTGGGTATTGTTTCCTTCCACCCATATCCAAAAGGCTTCTTTCTCCGTGTCGTTCAGTCTGTCCAACTCGTCTCGAAGTTCAAAGAAATTTTCCTCTAAATGTCCTTCGTCTATCAGACCATCGGGGATTTCCTCCCACGCTTGGAACATAAATTCGGGTTCTTCCTCGTCCTCGTGTATCTCGGCACAACGCTCCATCAAGTCGTCCCAATCATAAAACTCCGAAAGTTCCACCCATTCGCCCTGCAATGAGCCGTTGTTGTACTTGGCATAAGTGCCAACATAGATGCGTGCTTCGTTCAAATCCATTGCTTCCATATCCTTTTCTGTTTAGGGTTAAAACTCGAATAATGAGGGTTGGGGGTGCTGTTCCTCCTGCTTTTCCGCTTTGGGTTTCTTGGCGGTAAGTTTGCGGTATTCCTCTGCTTGGTATCGCTCGATAGCCTTTTTCCGTGCTTCTGCTTTTTCCTCCTCTGTAAGTTCGATAGTATGGTTTACCACGACTTGGCAGTTGATTGATTTGCCCACCTCGATGTTATCCTCATCGTAGTAGTGAACGGCAAGGGAATATACCTCCTCATCGGACAGACCTGCACACTCCATTCTTTGGACTTCCGTCAAGATGTAGGTAATGCACTCGTCTATGTTCTTGCTTTCTTTGCGGAAATTCTCCGCAAAGAGTTCATCGTATGATGCTCTGTTCTCCAAGTAACATTGGATTACGCTCTTGAAATGTTCTGTTCCTTTCATTGTCTTTGATGTTTTAATCAGTTGAATAATGTTCCGTCAGAAAGAAATTCGTAGTTGTTGGCTTCACAGCTCTCGGTAAAGGCTTCCTCGCTGAGTTGGTATTTCATATCATCCCTGCAAGCCTTGAAAAAGCCGTTTAAGCACTTGTCCATAAGTTCGTAAAGGGTGGTGTTGTCGGGGACTTTCAGAAAGTCGTATATAGGCTGTAATATCTCATAGTCCATATAGTAGCCTGTCAAAACACAATCATTGGTGACGAATACACGGCTCTTGCGCTTTGTCTTGTAATTGTGTCCCCAAATGGTTTTGGGCATATACAAGTCGTTCCAATGGTTATTGACAAGGTATTTCAATAGTCTAACCCCTTTCAAATTATCTTCTTCCTCGCTGTAATGAGAAGTGAAACGATACCAATAGGAATAATCATCGTATGACCATCTGTCCACCTTGATATTGAATGTCTGTTCAAAGGCTTGCAATGTCTTTCGGTTTTCTTCGTCCCAACCATAGTTGAAATGTTCCGCCCAATGGCTGTGCGCCTTTGCTTGTGCCTCTCTTGTCAGTTCGTGGAGGTTATATACCTCGTATGTTCTTGTTTCCGTTCTCATATCCGTTTGATGTTATCGGGTTGTATTATTGATGATGTCTTCTCCATTGTCCGCAAAGACCTCGATAGTCGGTTTCCCTCCGTTTTCCTCTACGGATAGGTGTTCGGAGGTTTCATATAATGTTTCTCCGTCCGTAATGATGACTTTCTCGTTGTCCTCAAAGCAGAGTACGTCCTCACCTTGCCACGATTTGACAAGGGCAACGGCTTCCTCGTAATTCTCGGCTGTTACTTCAAATCGGGTGCGTTCCCAGCAAGTAACCTTTCGGTCTTGGTAAAAACTGAATGTTTCCATAATTCCTATATTTAGATAGTTGCTAAAATGATTTCTTGGATATGAACAGGTTCAACTTCTGAAAAGAGATAGAGTATAAACTCCTTTCTGTCCTTCCGATTGAGTTCCTTGTATAGTTCCCCAAAGGCGGATATGTTTCCGTTTAGGAAAACCGATACCATATACTCGAAGATGTTGTCCACCTCGTAGTATCTGCATTGCTGTGCGATAGTTTTGCTTCTTCTTTTCATATATCTGCCTATTTAAGAAATGAGTAACCAAAGTATTGCCCCAATGATGAGAGCATAAGCCAAGATGTATGCTGCGATTGCCAAAGCGATGGTAAGGAGTAGCCGAATGAGGAACTTCCCTGCACATATCCCTGCCAGCCAAAGCCAGACACTTCCGCCCCAAAGGAGAGAGCCTGCGAGTGCAAGAGCCAGCCAAATTGATATTTTGTATCTCAGTTTCATCTTGTCTGATTTTTTTGATTTTATGCGGATTCCAGAGGTGAGGGAGTTGAGTTTCCATTTTTCATTTTCTCTGTCCTCGTGTTTCCGACATTTTTTTTATGCGTTTTTCCGTCGGGTCGGTCGTTTTCGTTTCAGGGGCTTAAAAAGGTAGGGCTTAGGACAAACAAGGTTTTACGGCGAGAATACTACCTGCAATGAAATGGAAGTGTGGAGATTGTCGTCTAAACGGCTTGCCGCCCCGACCTTTTTTGTCCGTAGAAGCCCGGAACTACCTTTGCCGCTGACAACGAACAACCGATCCCGATGCGAATACATAGAATGGAACGTGGAGAGGAACACCGCAGAGGACAGAGCGAAAAAATGAATGGCAGCCTTCACAAGAAAGACTGCCATAATCGTGAGGAATAAGACGAAAAGAATGAAAGCCGTTGTCTGAACAGACAACTATTAGAAAAGAAAAACGGAGAAAGTTTCGTCTTTCTCCGTAGATAGTATTACCTTTGCAATAGGTTATTCGAGTTATGCAAAGCGTTGTGTGTCGTTGCAGAAGATAGGTCGCTAAATCATTACCTGCTGAAAATCATAACTCACAAGGCTGTTCATAGCCAATTACTTAGACCTAAATGATAGATTTTCGTCTGAAAAGTACGTACTTTTTTGTTGGAAAGTACGTACTTTTTTAAAAGAAATATGTATCTTCCTTTCAGAATATGGATATTTTTCCGTATCTTTGTTTCCGACGGCGGGACGAAAGCTCCGTGAAGCGTGCGGAGAACATCGCCTCCCCGCCACCCTAAAACAATCTAAACAATCTAAATTATGGACTATTCATTGAACAAAAGAAAGATGACCATCGGAGTGAACAAGGGCAAGGATATGTTCGTGGCAAATCCTGTCTGCCAGAAACAGCGCATATCGTTCGAGAGACTCTGCGAACGAATGGCAGAGGACACAACCGTGGGCGAGGCAGACATCGCCGCCGTGTTCTTTAAACTCCGCAAGGTGCTGAGCCAGTTCTGCTCGCAGGGCTACATCGTGGACGCAGGTCCGATGGGCACGTTCCGTCCTACCTTCACGTCGAAGGCAGTGGAAAAAGAGGAAGATTTCAAGCCCTCTGAAAACATTACCAAGACGCAGATTCTTTTCACTCCCACGCCGGAATTCCGTCAGTTGAAGAACGTGGAGTTCTTCCGGGTGGAAAAACAGGAAAAGAAGAAGGCAAAGCCAAAGCCATCGGGCAGCGGCTCGGAAGAGGGTGAAGAGAATCCGTAAGCCCTTGAAACATCAAAAAGAAATCCTCCTTTGCAGGGATGCAAAGGAGGATTTCTTTTTGAGCTTAAAATACACATTTTTGAGTATTGCAATCATCGAAACTTCTCCCTACTTTTGCTGCACATAACCAAACTGAAAAGCTGAAATTATGGAGACAAGAAAACTGACGAGCATACCCGAAACAATGCTCATACCACTATGGGCGCGTGCTACGGAGACGGAAAACAGGGGTGGACTGATTTACGATGAAACTGCAAAGCGCATCATCAGCAATATTGATTACGATTTCACGAAGTTCAAGAACGGAAAACTCTCACAGGTGGGGTGCTGTATCCGCGCAAAACTGATTGACAGCGATACGAAGAACTTCCTTTCAAGGCATCCCGACGCCGTGGTAATACAGTTGGGTGCAGGTCTGGATGCCCGTTGGCAACGGATGGGATTTCCGAAAGTTACCCATTGGTTCGACCTTGATTTGAAGGAAACTATCGACCTTAGGCGACAATTCATACCCGAAACCGAATACAACACCTATCTGGAACTTTCGATGTTCGACTATCAGTGGATTGAGAAAGTGAAATCGTTCGGAAAACCTGTGCTTATCATCATCGAAGGGGTGCTGATGTATTTCAAGCCCGAAGAAGTAAAGAAGTTTTTCCTGACCCTGTGCGGACAGTTCAGCGAGGCTACAATCCTCTTCGATATGCTTGCCTTCTTGGCTCTGAAGCACGGAAAGCATCACGATACGGTGCGGAAAATGGAAGGAAATCCGGAATTTCTGTGGTCGGAACTGGAAACAAGAACGATGGAAACGTGGCACGGGAAACTGCACATCGCACACGAATACTATATGAGCGATTACGACGAGAAGCGTTTCCCCTTGCTGGTGCGTTTGCTTTACAGGATTCCCTATTTCTACAAACGCTTCAATCAACGCATAGTGGAGGTGGAAATAAAGTAACGGCAACATCTATTGTCTGCCGCTATCTTCCCGTTTGTCGCCCCCAAACCCTCCATTTCTCATCCCCTTTCTCCCATTTCACATCTCATATTTCCCTTCTTCCATCCTCCATTTCACATTTCCCTTTTCCCCTTGTTTCTCGCCAAAAAATCGTACCTTTGCCGTTGCGAACGCAAGAAACGCAATGAAGATACAAGACATAAACGAACTATACGCCACCTTGCCACAAGGTGGTGCCTTGATGAAAATGATGGAAGAAAAGTCGGTGCGGACGATTTTTCTTCAGGGATTATTGGCTTCAGCCACACCGATGTTCTTTGCCTCGATGGCAAAGAGATGGCAAAAGACGCTGCTCTTTGTGCTGAACGATAATGACGAGGCAGGTTATTTCTACAACGATTTAAAAACAATAGCTATGCCCGAGGAGGGCAAGGAACAGGTTGCCGAGGTGCTGTTCTTTCCCTCTTCGTATCGCAGAGCCGTGAAATACGGTCAGCGCGATGCCGGAAACGAGATTCTGCGTACGGAAGTGCTCTCACGGCTGTCGGCTGTAAGCGGGTCGGGAGCGAAAAACAGGTTGCCTCTTTATATCGTTACCGAACCTTCGGCATTGGCAGAACTCGTTGTGGCAAAGCACAAACTGGACGAACGCACCCTATCTGTTTCCGTCGGACAGGTGCTCGACGTGATGGAAGTGGAGAAGACGCTGCGTTCGTATGGGTTCAATCAGGTGGACTATGTTTACGAACCCGGGCAGTTTGCCGTCCGCGGCAGCATTCTCGACGTGTACTCTTTCTCCAGCGAACTGCCGTTCCGTATCGACTTCTTCGGCAACGACGTGGAAACCATCCGTACTTTTGAAGTGGAGACGCAGCTATCCTGCGACAAACGGGAGAAGGTGGACATAGTACCGGAACTCGCTACGCTGTCGGAAGAGAAGATTCCTTTCCTTCAGTTTCTTCCGAAAGATACGGTGCTCGTGATGAAAGACTTTCTCTATGTCCACGACACCATCGACAGGATATATAAGGACGGCTTTACGGCACAGGCCCTGACGGAGCAGATGGAGGGCAAGACGGAAATGGAGCAGCGCGATATTCAGAAGAACTTTCAGGTAAGTTCGCAACTCGTTTCTGCCGCTCAGTTTACCGATGATGCGCTGAACTTCCGTCGCGTGGAGTTCGGTCCCAATCGTGCCGTGGATGCGCCGTCGCTGAATGGAGTTGTGGAGAGCAAGGCCGTCATCCATTTCAATGTTACGGCACAGCCTCTTTTCCATAAGAATTTCGATTTGCTCACACGAAGCCTCAAGGACTATCTATTGCAGGGTTACAGGCTCTATATCCTTGCCGACAGCGAGAAACAGACGGCACGTCTGCGCGAGATATTCGACAATATGGACGACGCCCCTGTGTCTGAAAACACGTCTGTTGCCGACAGGATACCGTTCATTCCGGTCAATCGCACGATTCACGAGGGATTCATCGACAACGACCTGCGTGCGTGCTTCCTCACGGACCACCAGATATTCGACCGTTTCCACAAGTACAACCTGAAATCGGACAAGGCACGTCAGGGAAAGATGGCTCTGACGATGAAGGAACTGCAGGAAATGGAACCGGGCGACTTCCTCGTACACGTGGACTTCGGCATCGGCAAGTTCGCAGGTCTGGTGCGCGTTCCGGCAGGCGAATCCTATCAGGAAATGATTCGTCTGGTATATCAGCACAACGACATCGTGGACGTTTCCATTCATTCCCTGTACAAAATCAGCAAATACCGCCGTGCCGACAGCGGCGAACAGCCACGCCTTTCCATTCTCGGCTCGGGTGCGTGGGACAGATTGAAGGAGAAAACCAAGAAGAGAATCAAGGACATTGCACGCGACCTGATAAAGCTCTACGCCAAACGGAGGCACGAGAAAGGCCACGCCTATCCTCCCGATTCCTATTTGCAGCACGAACTGGAGGCATCGTTCCTCTATGAAGACACGCCCGACCAACTGAAGGCCACGCAGGAACTGAAGCAGGATATGGAGAGTGTGCGCCCGATGGACAGACTCATCTGCGGCGACGTGGGATTCGGAAAAACCGAAGTGGCCGTGCGGGCGGCGTTCAAGGCAGCCTGCGACGGCAAGCAGGTGGCAGTCTTGGTGCCCACTACGGTATTGGCTTTTCAGCATTATCAGACTTTCAGGAAACGTCTGAAGAATATGCCGGTGCGTGTGGACTATCTCTCCCGAGCACGTTCGGCGAAGCAGACGAAAGATGTTCTGGCAGATTTGGCTGAGGGGAAGATAGATATTCTCGTGGGAACGCACAAGCTGATTGGCAAGAACGTGAAGTGGAAAGACATTGGCCTGCTGATTATCGACGAGGAGCAGAAGTTCGGAGTTTCCACAAAGGAGAAGCTGCGCCAACTGAAGTCGAACGTGGATACGCTCACGATGTCGGCCACGCCCATTCCCCGCACCTTGCAGTTTTCGCTGATGGGTGCCCGCGATATGAGCATAATGCGCACGCCCCCCCCCAACCGTTATCCGATTCAGACGGAGATAAGCACGTTCACACACGAAGTGATAGCCGATGCGATAAACTTCGAGATGAGCCGCAACGGACAGGTGTTCTTCGTGAACGACCGTATTTCCAACTTGCCCGAGATAGCAAAGCTCATCAACAAATACGTGCCCGACTGCCGTATCGCCATCGGCCACGGACAGATGAAGCCCGAGCAGCTCGAGGAAATCGTAATGGGATTTATGAACCACGACTACGACCTTCTGCTCTCCACCACCATCGTTGAGAACGGCATAGACATATCGAATGCCAACACAATCATCATCAACGATGCGCACCGGTTCGGACTTTCCGACCTGCACCAGATGCGCGGCCGTGTGGGACGGTCGAACAAAAAGGCGTTCTGCTATCTCCTTGCGCCACCGTTGGCTGCATTGAATCCCCAATCGCGCCGTCGTCTGGAAGCACTCGAAACCTTCTCCGACCTCGGAAGTGGCTTCAATCTCGCTATGCAAGACCTCGATATCCGCGGAGCCGGCAATCTTCTCGGGGCAGAACAGAGCGGGTTTATGGAGGATCTGGGCTATGAGACCTATCAGAAGATTCTCTCGCAGGCCGTTACGGAGCTGAAGAACGACGAGTTTCAGGACCTTTATGCCAAGGAGATTGCCGAGGGGAAGCAGATCAACGGCGACGACTTCGTGGACGACTGCGCCATTGAGAGCGATCTCGAAATGTACTTCCCCGACAACTATGTGCCCGGCAGCAGCGAACGGATGCTGCTCTATCGTGAGCTGGACAACATTGAGCGCGATGAGGAACTCGATGCGTACAGGAAACGGCTGGAAGACCGTTTCGGCCCCGTTCCCCGTCAGGGAGAGGAACTGATGCAGGTGGTTGCGCTCCGTCGGGTGGGCAAACGGCTCGGATGCGAAAAGATTATGCTCAAGCAAAGCACGCTCCAGATGCAGTTCGTGTCCAATCCCGACAGTGCCTATTACAAGAGTCAGGCTTTCGGCAGATGCCTCGACTACATCGGCTACCACCCTCAACGCTGCACACTCAAAGAGAAGTTCGGCAAACGCTTTATGGTCGTCTCAAAGGTAAAGACCGTCGGCGAAGCCGTGTTTATATTAAGAGAGATAGAGAGGGGTAAGTGAACGAGGGACGAGGCTACAAGGGAACGAGGGAATAAGTTTACAAGCGGACAAGGGAACAAGTGGACAAGTTTACAAGGAAATTACCTCAGCATCTAAACATACAAAGGAAAGATAAAATTGAAACGACAGAAATCCAAACAAATTTATTTGTCTCTCCGTCCTCTTCTCCCCTTGTTCTCTCGTCCACTTTTCTCCTTATAAACTTACCACCTTGCTCACTCGTTCCCTCGTCTACTTGTAAACTTACTCATCCCATAAGCATCTGAAAATCAACGGTTAAAAATTGATTTCCATTTGTGCGAAGAATGCAGCGCAATCTTCGCAAAAACGCAATGCAATCTTGCGAAGAATAGAAAGCATTCTTCGGTTACTTGCAAATCAGGTAAAATTCGTCTCTCAACCTGTTCCACTTTTATTAGTTTTCCATCCGAGTTCGGAAGCAGCCAAAGTCAGGGAATATAAGGTTGCTCTGATAATTATTCTGCCTTCTTGGGGAGATTAAATTCTCACAGAAAACATAGAATCACGGATTTCGTTTTCGTCGCAGAGAATGCAAAACCTTCAAGGAACACACAGATTTTATTTGCACTACTGTGTGTTATGAGATAAAATACTATCTTGCTTTTTATCAAGAATCCGTGCCATCCTTGAAGGCTTTGTTTTCTCTGTGTTCATATCTTAACAGAAATGGCAAACAGAAAAAAGGCGCAAGGAAATGTGAATTTCCTTGCGCCTTTACAAGTATAACCATCTAAAACAAATCTGAAATCAAATAAATAAGCAAGCCTCATCTTACCAACTTGCGTCTGAGACGAACTTCCCTTGCCAATCAGGCATTCAGATTATCAGTTTCTGATTTGGGGATATTTACGGAACCACCCGTCGATACGCAACTGCATCACGCCGAAGAAGGCTTCGGAGAAGATGCCGCCGCTCATCTTGCTCGTTCCCTCGCGGCGGTTCACGAAGATAACGGGCACTTCCTTTATCTTGAAACCTATCTTGTGAGAGGTGTATTTCATTTCTATCTGGAAGGCATAGCCCTTGAAACGTATTTCGTCCAACGGAATTGTTTCGAGCACTCTGCGACGGTAGCAGACGAATCCGGCTGTGGTGTCGTGTACGTGGAATCCTGTTATGAGCCTGACGTACTTGCTTGCGAAATAACTCATCAGCACACGCCCGATAGGCCAGTTTACAACGTTCACGCCGCTGACGTAGCGGGAACCCACTGCCACGTCGAATCCTTCGTCGTGAGTGGCCGCATAGAGGCGAGGGAGGTCGTTCGGGTCGTGGCTGAAGTCTGCATCCATCTCGAAGATGAAGTCGTAGTTGTGCTCCAAAGCCCACTTGAAACCACGGATATACGCCGTGCCCAATCCCTGTTTGCCTGTGCGTTCAATGATGAACAGACGGTCGGCAAATTCAGTCTCTATCAGACGATGCACAATCTGCGCCGTTCCGTCAGGGCTTCCGTCGTCGATTACCAATATATGGAAAGCTTTTTCCAAGCCGAAAACGGCACGGATAATCTTTTCCATATTCTCTTTCTCGTTGTATGTTGGTATGATTACAATACTGTCACTTGTCATAAGCCGTTACTTTTTTGCAAAAGTAGCACAAATATCTGAATGCCACAAATCTATAATTCTTTTTTATCAATTCATTTCCCGCTAATCCCAACGGCTGTCCAACAATCTTATGCTGTCATAGGGCAGTTGCCTGTCGGACTTTGGCATATCAGGGAATAGCAATTCGATGCGTTTTACCTGAAAAAAGGCGCAATCAAAATCCATAGGACTATACATTATCTTGTCCTTCTGGCGGTATCTGTCTATATAACTGTCCACTATCGGCAGAAAAACGGGATTATCAGAAGGAGGTATTTCTCCCAATTCTTCAAAATTGCGATTGGATTCCAATTCATACTTCATAGTCTGTCTGCGTCCATTTGCGAATTGCAGATACATCTCAATGCTCTTAACTCTCATTGTATCAAGCTGTAATGCCACTTCACTTACAAATCTTGGCTTTGTCAATTCAATTTCAATCTTACGCGAAGCAGAAGTCTTGACAGTAAATTCATTCGCCGATATTGCCAATTCTTCGACTATCGCCCATCGCTCTTCCACAGAATGATAAGGATTCGCATTCACGTGCAGATGGATTGGTTTGATGGAATCTGCCCGCATTTCCCAGTCTTCATAGCTCAACTGTGTTGCCTTGTATTTCCATTCCCATTCATTCTCCTTATATACGATAGGATTGCGAAGGTTTGAAAGGTCTATATTTACGATCAGTTTTTTGATTATGCCGTCGCCAAAGTGCTTTGCCTTCTTGAAATCATAATGTATTGTAAAGTCATTCAAGAAGAATCTACGCACAAATGGAACTAAATCAGGATCAGAAACTTCTTCAAAATCCAAATTCTTGAGATAATATCTGTTTACGTTTCTATTAAAAAGTGGACAATCGGTAGAGGCATATACCTTATATTTTACATTCAGTTCTATCGTATCGCCACGATTGATACCAAATTGTGTATAATACCAACGACGCTTTATCTCAGGGGTATAATCATAATATAATGTGTCAATTTCCCCAGAAGACTGTGTATAGATTTCTTTATCGTAGTCAGAAGCTCTAATACTTTCCAAAGCATTCTGAAAAGGCAGCATATTTCCATTCGTCTGAAAGCTTACATCCTTAATAAACCTCGGATTCCAGCCTCGCTCAAATATACTTTCTGTCATATAAGAATCGTCAAAACCCCATCTTCCGTATTCAGATTCTTCATAATCAATAGGGAAGCCATAATCAATTGCCGGATAATCTTTTTCCGATTTATTTGCCAAGGTATAGGTTATGTCGAAGCAATTGTAAAGTCCTTCACGCTTTATATTTACTATTTCTTTTACAATGGATATATCCGATATGGTCAATGGTTCGGGATTTGCAACTCTGCAAACTGCCGAATAGCGCATAACAGGGTCGCCATTGGCAAAAACTGACAAGGATATATTTATCAGACAAACAATAATAGCCAGTTTTCTCATTTTTATCAAATTTATATTGGTAGGAAAATCAAAAATAAGAGTTTTCAATATTGCCTTTTACTGGTCGGGATTCTCCACGTAACTCTGATATTCCGGTACGAGCGCAGAGTTTACCACTTCGTAGGCTTCTGCCATTACCTGCTTTTCAAACTCCGCTCCCTTGCCCTTTGGGGCGATAGGCTTGTGGATAGTGAGGCGCAGGGGATGCCATACCGGGAAATGCCAGTCCTTGGTTCGCGGCATCACATCGAAAGAGCCATTGATGGTTATAGGACAAACGGGTAACTGGAGTTCGTCAGCAAGCATAAAGGCACCACGACGGAACTGTCCCATATGTCCGGTAAAGCTGCGTGCTCCTTCGGGAAACACCACCAGCGACATACCTTTTTGCAAGGTTTCGCGTGCCTGATCATAGGTTTTCTTTATCTTGCTGGCACCGCTCTTGTCTACAAAAATGTGATGGGCGTACTCACAAGCTACGCCGATGAACGGAATCTTACGGATTCCCTTCTTCATCATCCACTTGAAATTACGTCCCAGAAATCCGTAAATCAGGAAGATATCGAATGCGCCTTGATGATTGCTGACGAACACATAGCTCTGTTTGGGCTGAAGATGCTCGCGTCCTTCCACCTTTACGGGCAGAAAAAGGAGTCTGATAGTGAGCCATCCCCACCACTTTGCGGGGTAATATCCCCAAAAGTGTCCGTTTCCGACAGCACAGCCAAACATTGTTGTCAATGCAGTCAGCAAGGATGCGAGGAGAAACAGAGGGAGAAAGATAAATAATGTATAGACACCGTATATGAAAACAAAAAGCAGTTTGAAGGGGTTGAAACCACTCTGCTTTTTACCTTGGCTGATTGTTGTTTGTGTGTTATCTGACAAAGGATTCATCGTTTATTTCTTTTTAGAATGCAATGTGATTACAGTAATTTCATTGGGCATATTCAAACGGAAAGGAACGAGACCTCCCAAACCTGCCGTAATGTAGAGCATACGGCCGTTGTCTTCGTAGAGCCCGTAGTCTTCCGTAAGTCGCAGATGGGTCGGGCGCAGCCCGAATATCTGCATCTGTCCGCCGTGTGTATGGCCTGAGAGCGTGAGTTGTGCGTGCGTGTTCGGGAGAATGGAGCGACGCCAAGCCGAAGGATCGTGCTGAAGCATTATTACAAATGCCTCTTTGCTTATCCCTTTCATTGCTTTCGCCACATCTACCTTATGCGGGAAGGGAGGTTTGCCGTCGTTTTCTTCGCCACATATATATATATGGTCTTTTCCATTGTATATCTCCACGCTGCTGTTATTGAGCAACGTCCAGCCTAAAGTATCTCGAATCACGCTTTGCAGTCGCCGTTCCTGTGCCGACAGCTCTTCAGGCGTGCCCTTCACGTATTCCGTATAGTCGTGATTGCCGAGAACGGCAATCGTTCCTTTCAACGGTTCTTTGAGATAATGAGCAAGCGTTTCCACTTCCTGTGGACGCATATTCTGAATGTCTCCCGTGAAGAGAATCAAGTCTGCTTTCTGTTTTGCAATACTGTCCATCTCTGCTTTTAGAATATTTTCGCGCCATCCTTGGAATGTTCCCAGATGAAGATCGGACACGTGAACAATGCGATAGCCGTCGAAAGACTCCGGAAGGTCTTCAAATGACAGGTCTATGTTCTTTACTCTGATTTCCGAAAAGCCTAAAGTAAGCCCGTAGATATAGGTTCCCACCATCAACGCTCCGACCAAGAGACCGACGTAATGCCCCCAGTTGCGATGCGTATGGGTAATATATTTCCTAACGAACCATCCAATGGACGAGAAGAAAGTAAAGATAGCCTTCGGTCCGACCACCATTCCTATGAGCACCAAGTAAGTATTAAGCCACGTCAGGTCTGTTGGTGCAAAGTTTCTGATGGATGCCAGTATGCAGGTATAGCACACGAGAAATATGGTTGGAACCCACCAAAGGAGCCGCAACCACCAAGATATCTTATAGTGCTTGCGGAAATAATGTGCATCGATATAAACATCGGACAGCACGATTATGAGCAACAAGGGTATAACAATTCTTGCTATCATCCGTCTGTCTTATCTAAATGAGAGTTTCTCGCCGCGACATTCGGCATCGAACTTATCATTGTCCAATATATGGCGGCCATTACAGAAGGTATGGACTACCTTCCAGTTGTATTCGTGCCCTTGCATAGGACTCCATTTACACTTGCTCTGGATAATATCTTCGGTAAGTTTCCACGGCTCGTTCGGCTTAACGATGGCAATATCGGCCTTGAAACCTTTTCGCAGATAGCCTCTCTCATTGATATTGAAGAGCTTTGCAGGGGCGTGCGCCATCAGTTCCACCAGTTTTTCTATGGTAAGAACACCGTTATCGACCATTTCCAGCATCGTAACCAATGAGAATTGAATGAACGGCATTCCAGAAGTTGCCTTGGCACAGCCACCTTGTTTCTGCGAAAGAAGGTGTGGAGCGTGATCGGTTCCTATTGTAGTGATACGGCCATCCATTAATGCTTTTCGCAGTTCGGAACGGTCGTTTACTGTTTTTACGGATGGATTGCACTTGATCAATGCCCTCTTCGTGAGATAATCTTCGTTTGAAAAATACAAATGAGCGATTACAGCTTCGAGCGTAACGAGGTCTTTTGCGCCTGGAAGCTCAAGCAATGAGAGTTCCTTAGCCGTTGAAAGGTGTGCAATATGAAGACGGGTGTTGTGTTTCAATGCCAGTTCCACAGCCAATCGGGACGACTGCCAGCACGCCTCTTCGCTGCGAATTTCGTGATGATGCGTGATGTCGGGGTCTTCTCCATACAGCTCTTTCGCACGTTTCATATTTGCATTGATGATACCGGAGTCCTCACAATGCGTCATTACAGGCAGATTCATCTCGGCAGCTTTTGAAAAAATATTCTCCAAAGCGTTTCGCTTATCCACCAGCATATTACCGGTGGATGCCCCCATAAAGAGTTTCACACCCGGAATGCCGTGAATGTCCAGCTCTTTGATGAGTTCGGCGTTTGCATTCGTAGCACCGAAGAAGAAACTGTAATTGACGTGGCTTGTTCGTTCAGCCCTTTCAAACTTGTCGTTCAGAGCTTCCAAAGATGTTGTTTGTGGATTCGTGTTCGGCATTTCCACGAACGAAGTTACGCCACCATAGGCAGCAGCCCTGCTCTCGCTCGCAATAGTAGCCTTCTCTTCCAGTCCCGGTTCGCGGAAATGCACGTGCGTATCTATCATACCGGGTAAAACAAAACAACCCGTGGCGTCGATTGTCTCACCGAATGTGCCACGGGATGGTTGCGTATTTTCCGTAATTTCGGCTATCCTTTCATTATCAATAACAACTGCACCCTTGAAAGTGCGTCCTTCATTGACTATCGTTCCGCCGTAAATGAGTTTCCTCATCCTTAAATATATCTTTTAAATGTTCTTTATTGTTTGGTCTTTGCCGTGTCTCCAGCCATTTCTGCTGGTGTGGGAGGTGCGGGAACAGCATCGGGAGTGGTGCCTGCCGCATCGGGAACGGGCATTGTCCGTTGGTCAGGTAAGCCTGCCGTGCCGTTTCTATACTCCTGAAGAGAATTGTATATGAACTTTACCTGTGGGTCGTTCTTGAAGCTGTCCGGGGCTTTTGTCATTATATATTCAATCCAAGAGGGCAACTGGCTCGAAGCATTCATATACAGATACTGATTCAGCCATATTGGAAATGCCCCGGGATCGGAGTCATAAGCCACACGCGTAGAGAATCCCCAAGAACTCAATACATTGTCAAAGTTGTTCACAACGAAATTCGTAAACAGCGTATCACCCGAATAATAGACCTGCATAGCCTTCATCATAGCCTCACGGTTCACGCTATATTCGTCCTTACCGTCCAAGAGAGCGGCGTTCCCCTGATGCTCAATCTCCATATATCGGTTGCTGAGCTGCACAAATTTAGCCCAGAACTGATTGAGTTTGTCGTTCAATGGCGTTCCACCTACTTCACGCTGACCGTTGTCCAACCTCATAACGATGTCTCCCTCTTCCATAACGACAGGGAAAAAGTTCATATCGCCGATGTAAACACTTACCACCTGAACCGAATCGAAAGTACCCTGAAAAGTAAACTGACCGTGAACGACATCGCAGGAGTCGAGGCTCTGCAACGAACCATCATTAACTTTTTTAAGATACAGCTTTCTTCCATCAAGGCTTGATATGTTAGATGTGCCCTGTATGTTATAGGATTGAGCGCACGATGCAAGTGCTACGAGAGAGATTAGAGCATAAAGTATTTTATTCATAGACAATTTCCTTGTTCAAGACAAATATACAACGTATAGTTGATGTAGTGAAAGTTTTTCATTCAATTTAAAACTATAAGCTGCTTTTTAGCGTTTTTTCGCTTAATGCTTGTCTTCTTTCTTCAATTCGTGGTCGATACGGTGGGTTGAATACACCTCCAATACGGCACCGATAAGCATTGCTACCACCCAGTTGTTCTGAAACACGCGAATATATGTGAGCTGACTGCTGATGTCTTTCACGAAATAGGGCTGCAGAAGACCGTGTTCGGATTCCACCATCAGCAATCCTGCAATGACAAAGCACACATTCGCAAGCACCATTATCTTTCGGAGACGGCGTATCGTAAGGCTCTGACCGAGATATTTCTGGCGAATCTGCATCGCTGCAAACAAGACTGCACCGACCAGCATTACCCAACTCACAATCCCACGTTGGAAGAAAAAGACATAGAGACCTGCTCCTGCCACCATCATTATGCCTCCCAACAAAAACAACAAACTCTCTAATCTACTCAACAGTCTCATTTTCAGATGTATTTCCGGCAGGCTGTTCGTCATCGCTCAATACGAATATATCCTCATCGTCTGCCTTCATAAAATAACGTTCGCGAGCAATCTTTGCAATAGCATCAGGATTGCGCTTCAACTCTTTCAGTTGCTCGGTAGCACGCTGATAATTGGCTTCATATTCCTGTATTTCTTCCTTCAGGTCTTCAATCTGATAGGCATACCCTAAACGCTTCATCAGGCTGTTCTCACCGAGAACACCCACCATCAGTATACCGACAAAAATCGTTATCGGATACTTGAAACGGCTGAGAAAATTATAAATATGTCCAGTAAACTTGCTCACGTTATTAATTACCTTTTTATTTTGACTTTCAGAGAGAAACAGAAATCATTCTGCAACAACATCCATTCCCCCTGCTATCTCTATGCAAAAGTAACTAAAAGATTCTGAATAGTGAGACAACGCAAATGAGAATTTTAGCTAATTAACATTTTATCGGTGGTCTCTGAGCCATAATTTTTCAACTTTTTACTACCTTTGCAAAAACTATCAGAATCAAACTATGGACGAATATATCGTTTCGGCGCGTAAATACCGACCTATGACCTTCGACTCCGTGGTGGGACAACAGGCATTGACCACCACGCTGAAGAATGCCGTAAAGAGCGGGAAACTCGCCCACGCCTATCTCTTCTGCGGCCCTCGGGGCGTAGGAAAGACCACTTGTGCGCGTATCTTTGCAAAGACTATCAACTGTACCAATCCCAACGCTGAGGGAGAAGCCTGCAACGAATGCGAAAGCTGTCAGGCTTTCAACGAGGGAAGAAGCTACAATATCTTTGAACTGGATGCGGCAAGCAACAATTCGGTTGAAAACATCAAGACCCTGATGGACCAGACTCGCATTCCTCCACAGGTGGGACGTTACAAGGTTTTCATCATCGACGAGGTTCACATGCTCTCCACGGCTGCTTTCAACGCTTTTCTCAAGACGCTGGAAGAGCCGCCAGCACACGTTATATTCATTCTTGCCACAACGGAGAAGCACAAGATTCTGCCAACCATTCTTTCGCGCTGCCAGATTTACGACTTCGAAAGAATGACGGTGCCGAACATTATCAACCATCTGAAAGCCGTTGCAGAGAAAGAAGGCATACAGTTTGAGGAGCAGGCACTGAACATCATTGCCGAAAAGGCCGACGGAGGTATGCGCGATGCGCTTTCCATTTTCGATCAGGCTGCAAGTTTCTCGCAGGGAAACATCACTTACCAGAAGGTCATCGAAGACCTCAATGTGCTCGATGAGGAAAACTATTTCAAGATTGTAGACCTCGCAATGGAGAACAAAGTGAGCGAGATTATGGTGCTCCTGAACAATATTATCAACAAGGGATTCGACGGCGGCCACCTTATCAACGGACTTGCATCGCACGTGAGAAACGTCCTGATGGCAAAGGATCCACAGACACTTCCCCTGCTTGAAGTGAGCGAGCAGCAGAAACGCCAGTATCAGGAGCAAGCCCAGAAGTGCCCGACGCCTTTCCTTTACCAGTCGTTGCAGATTATGAACCGTTGCGACGTAGAATACAGACAAAGCTCCAATAAGAGGCTTTTGGTGGAAATCACGCTCATTCTGGTGGCACAGATCACGCAGAAGGACGACGAAACGCCCGCCTCGGGGCGCAGCCCTAAGCGTTTGAAATCCCTGTTTAAGCATCTTATTATTAAGGCTCAGCCTAAACCGGTTCAGCAGGTAACCGGGGGGAGCCGTGCAAAGGCTGCACAGACGGAAAGGAAATCGGCAGAACCTGTTGCTCCACAGCAGACAGAGCCGGCTTCTTCCACCCACGTTTCCGTGCAGCTCAATGAATCCGTGGCTGCCAAAACAGCCCCGTCGGCGACAATGCCGAAAATAAACCTCGGCTCTATCGGAATGTCGTTCAGGAATCTCCGAAACGAGGGCAAGGCCGAAGTGGTGGAGGAAGACAAGGTGGAAATCACCAATAAGGACGAAAACCAACAGTTCTCGCAACAGGACCTAATCGTGGAATGGCGTGCAATGTGCAACCGAATAGGTAAGGCAAACGTTGGTCTGGCGCAGCGAATGAAGCACCTCAGCCCTCGGATTACCGAATTTCCGAACGTGGAGGTACTTGCCGAAAACAACATTCTTCTTGAGGAAATGCAGGCATTCAAGGGACGCATTCACGCCACTTTGACGAAGTATCTCCACAACGGAAACATAGCAGTAAGTTTCCGGCTTGCCAAACAAGAGGAGATAAAGCCTATCCTGACACCGAGACAAGAACTGGAGAAACTGCAAAAGGAAAATGCAAGCATCGCCAGACTCATTGAAAAGTTGAGCTTGGATTTGGTATAAGAAAACCAATTTTACGATACATAAAATCATTTTAGAGCCAAAACTGCCTGCATTCTTCACACGTCTGCAAGCAATTTTGGCTTTTTACAATCTATTTATTTTGCACTTTCCAAACTTTACATTACCTTTGCATACGCTTTTGGCTCCGTAGCTTAGCTGAATAGAGCGTCAGATTCCGGTGCTTGAGTTACAAAAAGGCTGCCAAGCTATAATAGGCAAAAATGCCAAGTTCGATAATCGTGCAAAGCGAAGATACAAAAAACTCGTAAGCACTTGTAGTTCAATGGATAGAATAGAAGATTCCGGTTCTTCAGATTAGGGTTCGATTCCCTACAAGTGTACTCCTAAAAAGCCAACTTTCAAAAGTTGGCTTTTATTGTTTCCGCACTTTTAAGGCTTTTCCTCTACTTTTGCGGTAAAATGTGGTTCAAATGTGCCACAATTTACCTGCAAGATTATGAGTACAACATTTAAGGCTGTGGTATATGCCCACCACAAAAAAGTAGATGGCACGTACAATGTAAAAATACGTGTTACGCACAACAGGCAACGCAGACACATTGCTACAAATATATTTGTAACCAAAGAGGAACTGACACGAGGGCTGAAAATAAAATCAGCCAAAGTAAATGATTTGCTAAAAAAGGAGATAACCCAATACCAAGAGATAACAGCTACTATCCCAACAGCAAAAGCAAGTTGCATGGGAGTGGCAGAGGTTGTGGAGTATATAAGCAATTACGAGCGGACACACTCTGTATTTAACCTTGACTTTATAGAGTTTGGCAGACAAGTTATTGATGAGTACATAAAGGCTGGGAGAATAGGTACAGCAAAGAGTTACGAGTGTACAATAAACGCATTAGTACGCTGGCTCAAAAGAGAACACTTGTATATAAATGAAATTACGGTGCAGTTCCTCACTGATTTCTATCTATGGATAAAAAACGATATGCCTGCACGCAAAGGAAGAAAAAAGGGAGAGCGTGCGCCCTCCTTGTATTTGGGTAACATACGGATATTACATAACAAGGCTAAGGATATATACAACGATGAAGATGCAGGAGTTATACGCATACCTTTAAGCCCATTTAAGCGTTTCCACGTTCCACGCCAACCACTCACACGCAAAAGGAGTATAACAATAGAGCAATTACAAGCTATAATGCAAGTACCCGATGGTAAAACAAAGGATAGTAGGGTTACGCTGGCAAGGGATATGTTTTTGCTCTCCTTTGGGCTTATAGGTATGAACAGTGTAGATTTGTACAACTGCACACAAATAGAGGGCAACCGTATAATATACCAACGTACCAAGACACGCAACAGGAGAGCCGACCACGCAACTATCAGCGTAAAGGTTGAGCCTTGCGTAATGCCACTGCTGGAAAAATACAGAGACAAAACAGGCAAAAGGGTATTCAACTTTTATCAACGTTATTCTGATTCTCACACCTTTAATGCCAATATAAATAAAGGGCTAAAAAAAATAGGTGCTATGCACGAGGTAAGCATAGCTGATTTAGAGTTTTACGCAGCAAGGCATACGTGGGCAACATTGGCAAGGAATAAAGCAGGGATAGATAAAGCTACCATACATGAGGCATTAAACCACGTGGACGAGCAAATGCGTATAACAGATATATACATAGATAGGGATTACGGTAAGCAAGATGAAGCAAACCAAACATTGCTTGAACTTGTGTGTTTTACTCCTCCACTTTCTTAGCAGCCATCATACGTCCTTTCCCAGTAAGCAGCCACCTTGCACTTACATTATATACCTCTACAAGAGGAACAAGCCAGTACAGCTTAAGCAGCTTGCGCTCTAATTCTTTTTCTTGAGCATAAAACAACCTCTTATCAATATCATACTGCCTGCAATAAGTTTGGCGACCTCTTATTACTTTGGTATCTAAAAGCACATTAAATGCCTCATAGAAACGCCTCTTTATCCCTGTAGAAATGTTTTCACTCTTTTGTGTTGGCATAATACAGGGATTTTTTTGCCTCTAATAGGCAGCTTTTAATACTTACAAGCTCTTCAACAGGCTTGCCATCTATAACAGCATTATCAATAGCAATTTCAGCCTTTAATAATGCCTCATTTATATATTTTTCGATTATTCCCATACTGTGCTAATACTTTGGTTTGAGAGGAATTATACGGCAGCTCCTGTTTTTTCATTAAAAGTTGAACTAAAATCCTGTTGCAGCTGGCTTCTTAACGCCCCAATCTCTCTATTGAGTTTTTGTATCTCCAAATCTTTTTTATACAACAACTCATCTTTTTCCCTAACAACGCTTGCTGGGTATAATTTACCCTCACTAATGAGTTTAAGGATTTCATTAGCCACAATTTCCGACCCCTCAAATACAACTTTTTTAGTCGTACCTTCTGCATCTTCCATATCCGCTTCAAACATAGCTCCATACCCAGTGGTTAGCCACGCTGCATTAAAGCCAAAAACCTTACTCCAATTAGCTGCTGTTCGTTTTCCAAAAGGTTTGCCATTTAGCAGCCTACCAACTACTTGCTGTGTTGAGCCAAGCATTTCAGCAGCCACTACTTGAGTAATACCTTTTTCCTTGAAGTAGTCCTTAATTTTTTTACCTACATTATCTGCCTGTGTCATAGTTACTTATATAAAATCACTAAAATTTACGACAAAAAAAGTCGTATTTCGCTTTGGCGATACGACCAAAAAGATTTATCTTTGCATCGTTATAACCAATTAACGGTACAAAAATAAGCAAAAATGGGTGTATTAACAAGTAAACAGAACGGATTTTGCAAAAAAATAACTGCTGGGGGCTATGCCAGTATTGCTTTTTCCGAGATTTATCACAGCTTGCCACGCCAAGCTAAAGCCCCCAAACAGGCATTCGTTGAGGATATAGCAGCCTTATGCTGTTGTAGCCAACAAACAGTTAGAATGTGGATACAAGGTGTTCAACGCCCCGATGCCTTAAAGCAAAAAATAATTAGCGAACATTTAGGGGTTGATACTGACATTTTATTCCCACAGAAAGTATGAAGCCAGTAGAGTTTTATATTACTCCAGAGGGTGATATTACTCTTAGGGAGGTAGGCAAGGCAGAGAGGCTATTAACAGAAAAAGATACAGATATTATACAGCCCCTCCTCTATACACTCCGAGAGTATTACCCAGCAGCTTACAGTTGCTTAATGGATATATACAGTAAGAGCGTAGATAACAAGCCTTATCGTGATTTCCTTGCTGCACGTAGGTTTATAAAATGCAACTTTGGAGTATTTGATAACACCATAGACATTGATGCAGAATGGTATTTTAATTTTGAGTTTGTAAGTTGCCCTATGCGTGGAGAATGCAAATTTGACCATATACTTTGCCAGCCAAAATTTAACAGTTCACTAAGTGAGCGACAACTGGAGGTAATGCGTATGTGTTATGATGGGCGAAAAGATGATGAGATTGCAGAGGCACTGTTTATCAGCATTAACACGGTTGCAAACCATAGAAAGGCTGCATTCTTAAAACTGGGTGTGCATAGTATGGGGGAGTTTAACAAATACGCGAACGACAATAAATTATTTGGATAGTATGGAAAGAGAGCTTACAGGAAAAGAAACTGCTAAATGTATGGCAGGAATGGTAATTATGTTTCTACTTACCTGCATAAAAGATGACGATTACAGTATGGTTGCCTTTATTAGATTACTTATAGCAATTATACTGGGGGTAGTAGTAGTTGCATACCAATATAGATGTATGCACTCTCCATTAGAAAAGGAGGAAGAGAATGGAAAATGAAGCATATAAAATACGCTCTTTTTTAGAGAGTGTTGCAGAGTGTGGAGCAGCGCAAGCTATAAAACAACTTGAACCTGCAAGCGATAAACTTACACAGCGTAAAGCGTATGAGTTTTTCCGAAAAAGAGATACCCAGCACGGTGGGGAATTTACACACGGTGAAGCATGGGTAAAGAGAATGGTACAAGAGGGTAAGCTACACCCTGTAAGAGAGGGGAAAAGTACAAATAGCCCACTCTATTACAGCAAAACAGAGATGTTACAAGTGCTGGCAACAGAAGAAGCCGTAAGGCAAGATATTTTCAAAGACACATTACTTTAATTTTTACAATATGGTTATACAAATTCAAATGCTCACTATGCGCAATTTTAAGGGTGTGCTGGGAGAGAGAAAGATTGAGTTTAGCCCAACAGTAACACAAGTGCTGGGAGCTAACAAAACTGGCAAGACCACAATAGCCGATGCTTTCCGCTGGTGTTTGTTTGGCAAAAACAGCGAGGGTAAAAGCGAGTTTGGAATTAAGACCAAAGATGAAAAAGGCAACGTATTACCCGAATTATCGCACGAGGTTGAGGTCGCTTTGTTTGTTGATGGTAAAGAGGTTGTACTCAAACGTGTGTACGTTGAAAAGTGGACTAAACCACGCCAACAAGAGGAGCGAAAGCTAACAGGACACACCACTAACTACTTTGTTAATGGCGATAAGTACACAGAGAAAGACTACAAAGCATACATTGATAGCATCTGTACTGAAAGCCTATTTGTGTGCATTACTAACCCTAATTATTTTACGAGCTTACCCGATGATAAACAGCGTGCCTTGCTAACAAAAATGGTTGGAGAGGTTAGTTTGGAGAGCATTGCTGATGGCAACGAGGCTTTTACTCAATTACTGAAAGAAATTGATGGAGAAGAACTCGTTACGTTTTTGCAGCATCTTAGCTACAAGAGAAAAGAGGTTAAGGAGGAACTTGATAGAATACCCGTACGCATTAGCGAGCAGAGAAACGAAATTGCAGCACTCACCGATGAGGGTTGTAACTGGGTGGAGCTGGAGAAAGATATAGCCAGCACTGAACAAGCTATTGAACGCATAGATGAGGAGATTGCAGACCGCAGCAAGGTTATTGATAGCGAGTATAACACACGCAGGAATGAGCGCAAAGCAGTAAATGATTTGAGAGAAAAGGCAGATACCATTGAGTTTAAGCACCGTAAAGATTTCAATGCAGAAACAAATGAACGCCAAAATACAATTAGCAATTTAGAAAGCAAGTTGCGTAACCTCCACAACCAAATTGAACAGGAAAAGGATTGCAAAGAAAAAGCGCAAGCCCAGTTAAAGGCTATTGAGAGTGAAACAGAGAATTTTAGAAACCGTTGGCAAGAGCTGGATAACTCTTACTTTGTAGCTAATGAAGATGAGTTTGTTTGCCCTACCTGCTTGCGCAGATATGAGCAAGGAAAGGTAGATGTAATGTTAGCCGATATGGAGCGAGCATTTAACATTAAAAAAGCAAGCAAATTAGAGGCAATGGAGCAAGAGGCTGCTGGTATCAAACAACGCACAAAAAAGTTCAATGAAAGAATAGAGGAGGCTGATGCAAAGCAGATGGAGCTTCAGCAGAGCGAAAATGAGCTTAGACGGGAACTTGAAAAAGCAAAAGCTGTTACAGTGCTGACAGCAGCCGAACGCATAGAAAAAGATGCAGAGTTAAAGGCTTTGCGTGAAGAGGTAGAGGCACGCACACAGGAGTTAAACAAGCCCGATACTGATGCTGCACAGGAAGCCTCTAAAATGAGTGAGAGCCTTAAAAAAGACAAAGAGGAATTGCGCAAAAAACGTGATGCCTTGCGTGATAAGCTCAACATACGAACGATAATTGCCAACAAACACAAGCGCATTGCAGAGCTTGAGGGGCAAGAAAATAAACTCAATGAGCAACTTGCAGAGCTGGAACGCCAAGAGTACACAGCAGAGGAATTGGTAAAAGCTAACATTGAGGTATTGGAACAGCGTGTGAACTCATTGTTTAGTTTTGTACAATTCACGATGTTTGACCACCGCCTAAATGGAGCATTGAAACCTATGTGCGAATGCACAGTTAAAGGTGTACCTTATAGCGATTTGAACAATGCAGACCGCATTAACGCTGGTATTGATATTATCAATGCTATATGCAATTTTAACAATGTGTATGCTCCTTGCTTTATAGATAACGCAGAAAGCATTAACGATGTTATGCCAATGCAAAGCCAGTGCATACAACTAATTGTGAGCCGTGATAAACAACTGGTAACAATACATAATAATAACGATTAAAAATAGAGTTATGACACAGAGTAAAGAACAGGCTGTACAGCAGCCAACACAAGTGGCTGTATCAAGCAATGCAGTAGCACTTAAACGTTTCCAAGAGGAAACTGCAAACAACGTACTTGACAGAGTAAACGCTATGCAGGAGACAGGCGAATTGGTTTTACCACAAAATTACCATGCTGGTAATGCTGTTCGCTTAGCATGGTTGTACTTGCAAACAGTAAAGGATAGGAACGACCGCCCAGCAGTTGATGTTTGCACCAAAGAGAGTATTTGTAACTGCTTTCTTGAAATGATAATAAAGGGTTTAAGCGTGGCAAAAAAGCAATGCTACTTTATCGTAACTGGCAACCAGCTCTCTTTTTGGGAGGATTACAGAGGCAAGTTTATGCGCGCAAAACGTGATACAGAGATTGCTACGGTAAATGCACAGGTTGTGTATGAGGGTGATGAGTTTGTGTACACCGTTGATGAAAACGGCTTATACCAACTGGTTAAACACACAACTAAAATGGAAAATATCAACATTGACAAGATTACAGGTGCTTATGCTGTGGTTATCAACAAAGATGGTAGCAAGCATTTGGAAATTATGACAATGGCTATGATACGTAACTCGTGGCAACAAGGAGCAGCAAGAGGTAACAGTGGTGCGCACACCAAGTTTACTGACCAAATGTGCAAGAAAACTGTTATCAGCCGTGCTTGCAAGGTAGCTTTAGGTAGCGCAGAAGATGAGGAGTTAGCACCCGATGCAGCTGCAAGTGAGCGAACATTAGCCAACACAAGCTCAACAAAGACCATTGAGCCAACTGTTGAGCCAGCAGAGTACGTTGAACTCCCCAGCGGTGAAAAGGTACAATCCGATACGGGAGAGGTCGCCAAGGCACAAGATATGCCAGCAGCAGAGAGTGTAGAGGCAGAGGCTCAACCTGCAAAAAAATGCCCACTCTAAAAAGAATATGCAATGCAATTAAAAGTGTTAGGCAGTTCATCAAAGGGAAACGGCTATGTGCTTGATGGTAATAATGAGGCACTGGTTATAGAGGCTGGTGTAAAGCTCATTGAGGCTAAAAAGGCAATAGATTTCAAGCTCTCAAAACTGGTGGGCTGCCTATGTACCCACCAGCATAACGACCACGCAGGTTATGCCTCCGAGTATGCCAAAGCTGGTGTTAGGGTGTTAGCACTGGAGGAGGTTCTGAAAGCAAAAGGAATAACAAGAAATTGCCAGCGTATAGAACTGGGCAAAGGCTATAAAATGGGAGGCTTTAAGATTCTACCTTTTGAGGTTATGCACGATGTTCCTTGTGTTGGTTTTGTTATAGAGCATAGCGAGTGTGGTAAGATAGTGTTTTTAACCGATACATACGCCTGCCAATACAGATTTGCAAACGTAAACCACTATTTGATAGAGGCTAACTATGCAGATGATATTTTAATAGAAAATATACTTGCTGGTAGAGTACCACAGGCAATGCGTAACAGACTACTAACAAGTCATTTTGAGTTGAGTAACACTATTGCTATGCTTAAAAGCAGCGACTTGCATAGTGTGCGAAATATTGTACTCATACACCTTAGCGATGGCAACAGTGATGAGAGGCGATTTGTTGCAGAATGCAAGGCAGTATTAGGCAAGAAAGTAGTTGCAGCAAATGCTGGGCTTGTGTTGGATATAGACACCATACCGCTATGAGATACATAAAAGAGAGTAATGCAAAACTTATAGAGGAGGTGCTGGAGGTTCGCATAAGCCAACTTAAAGAGCTACCAGCTCCAAGCCTACGGTTGCAAAACAAAATAAGGCTGTTGAAAATTGCATTAAAAGAATTACAAACAAAGAAAATAGTAAAAAATGGAAGAGTTAAGAATTAACAAAGAAAATGTTATTGCCTGCTACAACAAAAGCAGTGAGGAAACAAAAGAAACTTTGATGCACCTTTTCGGTGAAGATGTTTTTAAGTTTGATTTCCGTAGTATTAAAACCTACAAAGATGCCTGCAAGCATTTAGGACTTGATGGTAGTAAGGAGGTGTTTAATATAGATGATTGCAACTCCTTTAATAAGAAAGCAATGCAACAGGCAGATGCAGTGTACAGGCTCATAACCATTTGCGATGCTATAAACAACGGACAAAAGTATGATAAAAACGGTACAACATGGTTTCCTGTATATTATTTCTACACCAAAGGAGAGATAGAGGAAATGGGAGAGACAAAACGCAAAGAAAAAGGTATTAAACTCCTCTCCTCTGCTTTTGCGTACTTTTCGGAGGTTGCGGGTGTTCGCTGTGCGCTTGCGGATAATCGAGGTGCGTTTACGTTTGCGATTTGGGGTTTCCCCTTGTGCCTAACAAGCGAGGAAAAAGCTCTATATGTAGCAGAGCAATTCGAGAGTTTGATTTTTAGATGTTATGGAATAGAAGTTAATGAGGATTAAGTATGAATAGCTGGTTTGAATGCAAAGTGCGTTATGAGAAAACGCAAGAAAATGGTACAGTAAAGAAAGTTACAGAGCCATATTTGGTAGATGCTTTGAGCTTTACAGAAGCTGAAACACGCATTACCAAAGAGATTACACCGTATATGGCAGGGGAGTTTGAGGTAAGCGATATTAAACGTGTACGCTACTCCGAGATATTTGAAAGCACCGAAGAAACAGCAGATAAATGGTTTGAGTGTAAATTGGAGTTTATTACGCTTGATGAGCGTAGTGGCAATGAGAAGCGAAGTAATAGCCGTGTACTCGTGCAAGCAGCCAATTTGCGTGATGCTATGAAAAAGCTGGAGGCTGGCATGAGTACAACTATGGTTGATTATAATGCTCTCTCCATAAAAGAAACAGCACTAATGGATGTTTACAAATTTCAAGCCGACACAGGCGTTGAAAATTCTTAATCAATAACACGTACCTCTGTTGCATAGAAAATGCGACAGAGGGCGTGAAAAACGGCAAAAACAGCAATGACTAATAAAGGTTGGATAAAGCTACACAGGCAAATACTTGATTGGGAGTGGTCAGATGAGCCTGCTATGGTTGCCTTATTCGTACATTTACTCCTTATGGCTAACAGTGATGAGGGGTGGAAGTACAGAGGGGTTACGCTGAAAGCAGGGCAACTCATCACAAGTGTTGCAAGTTTAAGCAAGGCAACAGGTATAACCATTAAGGCATTGCGTACACGGTTGGAGCGTCTTGTTTCTACTGGGGAAATTAGTGTTGAGAGCTGCAAAAAATATAGCATTATCACTATCTCAAATTATACAATTTATCAGCCAATGGCAAACGAAACGGCAAACAAAGGGCAAACTGAAAACACTGATAATATGGAGATTATGAGTAATGATAAAGAAGATGGGGCAAACAAAAGGGCAAACAATGGGCAAACAAAAGGGCAAACCGATATTCAAGAAATGGGCAAACAAAGGGCAAACGTAAACCATTGTGAAACAGGTACATTACAAGAGTGCAACTCTGTTAATGGGCAAACAATGGGCAAACAAAAGGGCAAACAAAAGGGCAACATTCAAGAATATAATAATATATTATCTTCTAATAATATTATAGATAATAATATAGAAGAGAAAAAAATAATAAAAAAAGAGAGCGAACAAATTTTTGATGAATTCCGCAAAGCCTATAAAGGGAAAAAACGTGGACTTACCACCGAACTTGATAATCTCAAAAAGAAACACCCCAAAGACTGGAAAGACATAGTGCCATTACTAATGCCAGCATTGGAGAGAGAGGAGCAACACCGAAAGATAGCTAAAGCTGCTGGAGAATTTGTACCTCAATGGGCAATGTTGCAAACGTGGATTAATCAAAGCAGGTGGGAAATGGAATACCCCGAAGATGAGCAGCAGGTAACACAAGTACAACCAACAGCCCCAGCAGCCAACGAATATGGAGGCGACTTTGGAGGGGTTGATTACTAACAGCAAGGAATATGGAACCTCAAAGGATAAACGAAATTTGGAGGCGTATACAAAACGATTACAGAAACTCAAGGGTACACTACGAGGATTTGAGCAATGAGGAGGTTTTTAACCAGCACGCCAAGATACTCCTAACAATAGCAAACTCTATCGTACTTGAACCGCAAAGGAGAAAGCTTGTAATTGATGAGCGAAACAAGGAGCTACTCCGTTTCCTACTCTATTACTTTAACGATTGCCAGCTTGCAGAGCAGGTTTTCCCCAATAAGCGGTACAAGCTGCACAAGAACCTACTCATACACGGCAATGTTGGTACAGGGAAAACTCTCATTATGCAAATATTTGCAGAGTATTTGAGGTACACCAACAACCCGAAAGCATTTCAAAACCTATCTGTAACGCAAATGGTAAATTACTACACCATACACAACAACCTTGACCGCTACACCTACAATGAGGAGAGCAACAAGGGATTTAAGGCAGAGCCTGTAAACATTTGCCTAAATGATATAGGCGTGGAGAGTAAAACGTACTTTGGTATGGACACGAAATTGCTTACCAATGAGTTTCTACACGCTCGCAATGAGATATGGGTACAGTATGGTAAATATGGGCATCTCACTACCAACTTAACCATTGAGCAGCTTAAAAGTGAGTTTCACGATGGTTTTGGGCGTTTGATAGACAGATTTAAGACCTACAATGTAATTGAGATGGCAGGGAATAGCAGGAGATAGCCGTTTTTGGCACTTTTCAGCCCTGACAACAGCGTTTCGCCTGTAATATAGTACAAGTTATAGAAGCAGGAAAGAAAATGCCTTAAATCGGCTGAAAACAGCAAATAAGATTTTAAGTACAACCAAAACAAGTGTAATATGAGCAACAAAGGCAATAGTAAGCAGTATGATGGTATAAAACAAAAACTCTTAAAGCTGCAAGCACTGGCAGAGAGAGGCTATAAAGGAGAGGCGTATGCAGCTCAACAAGCCATAGAGCGTATTTGCCAGCAATATAACATAAGGCTTGATGATATTTTAGATACACAAGCAAAACGCTGGTACACCTTTGAAACAGGGAGGAGCAAGGCAATGCAAACACTGTTTATGCAGTGTTACGCAAAGGTTATGAATGTTGGCAGTATGTCTTATCGGCAAATTGGCAGGAATAGAATAGGCATAGAGCTTACAGCCCTGCAATATGCAGAGCTATCCAATATGTTTGAGTGGCACAAAGATAACTTTACGCAAGAGCTGGAGAATATGAAGCAAACTTTTTTAGAGGCATACATTAGCAAGCATAACATTTACAGAGATACAGATAATGAGAATGCCGAAGAAAAAGAACTAACAATGGAGGATTTACAACGCATACGCAAAATACTGGCAATGCGTGAAACCATTAGTGATAGACACTACAATAAGATGTTAGAGTGTACGCAGGGGTAAGGGGTTTTTATGCACAGAAAGCGTGTATATAATTAACGTAAAAACAAAATAATATGAGCAAGAAAAAAACAGCAGTTTTAATGTTGAGTAAGCAATTTATGACAGGGCATAGTTGCGCTGGAGAGCCTACTGGGTTTGTAGATAAAATCAAAGCAGGTACAAAGCTCCACACCATAAGAGGGAACTATGACTACTGGGCAAAAAAGGCTGAAAAAATCAATGCAGGAGAAATGGAGTTAAGCATCAGAGTATGGGAGGGCAAACCATACAATAGCCGACAGGTTGAAGTTGCAAAACTGGATAAGCTGGGTGTGCAGCAAATGGAGGCTTGTTATGGCAGTAAAGATGCAGTACCTCAAATTTGGATTGATGGCAAGGAATATTTAGGCGATATAGAACATATAGCACGCAACGATGGCTTGAGTTATGAGCAATGGGTTAATTGGTTCTTCCAAAAGTCCAACACATTTGAGGGTGTGATATTGCAATTTACTGATTTTAGATACTAACAAGTTATGGAGCAAGAAATATGGAAGCCAGTAGAAGGCTACACAGGCTATGAGGTTAGCAATATGGGGAAAGTGCGCAAGTGCGGACATACCGAGATACTCCGTATTGTAAAAGGCTATGGTATGAGGAGGGTAACACTCCGTAAGAACGATGAGTATCACCTTGTAGTTGTTGCAAAACTTGTACTGGAACATTTTGTTGGTAAGATGCCAGCAGGATATAAGGCTACCTGCATTGATGGTAATTATGAGCATTTGAGTGTAGATAATCTATGCTGGGTTGTGCGCAGAAAGAAACGCTACAACAGGCAGTGTAATAAAATTAAGACTGATAAAGAGGCTGTTAGTCGAGTAGAAAACCATATAAATTGGATTAAAAGAAATGGGAAAAGGAGACATAACAATTAGGCAGCTTGAAAATGGGTGTTTTGATGTGCTTTACAATGAAAAGCGTACAGGAGATTTAAGTTTCGATGAAATGTTGGGATTGATAGCTGCAATCACAATGCCACAAAAACGCCCCTGTTTACATTGGCTCAAAACAGAGGAATGGCACGAAGAGGAAGCAAGGCGTTACAAACCAAAGGAAACAGAGCAAGGGGGTATGCCAAAGCTGTTACCACACATAAAGGCTGATAATTTATGAGGTTTGCATTAAGGAACAAAGATAAGCTAATACAAGCCTTTGGAGAGTCTTTTTATTGCGAACTGGTGGAGTGCTTGAAAAAGTATTTTGAGAGCGACACAGCAAACGACAGGTGCAGTATAGATGGCTTAAACAAGGAGGCAATAAAAGTAACAAGCAGTACTGCTGGCGGAATACATATTTTTGCTGTTATAGGGCAAATGTATGATGTTGTTAAGCTGGCATACTATAAAACGGAAAACAATGAGTAATAACAGTAGGAGCAATAAAGCTATAAATAGAGCTAACCCTGTACACGGATTGGAAAAGATACCAACGCATATCCTACTCAAATACAGCAGGCAAGAGGTTGGGGAGCTTAAAGCATATATTGACGAGTTGGAGTATGAGAATGAAATGCTCCGAGAGAAATTACTTCAAAAGGAGAATAGCAATGAATAAAACAATAGAACAGGCAACAAAAGAGTACACAGATGTAGTTAAACCATATCTTTCAGAGGAGGAAATAGAGTTGGTGCAGAATATGCGTTGGCTAACCAGTGGCACGATATACGAGAAGTTGATATGCCAGAAGAAAGATTTGTGCTTGTACGAAGTAGAGAGGGTGGTCTTAATTTAGGTATGAGATATAAAGATGGAAGATTAGGTTTTAGAACTTATGATAATTTCTTAAATATCTCTCACTGGTGCGAGATACCACAATTTGAAAACAAACAATCAAAAAGGTAATATGTTATGGATAGCCAAAAAATGATACAATGGATAGCCACCCACCACGTGGGTATTTCCTCAAAAACAATGTGGTCGGCTTTAATGCAGGTAGAGATAGACCCAAATGTGAGCTATGATATACCCTACGATGTAGATGATTTTTCACGCTGCTATGACCTATATAGGTTTGCAAAGTTAGATTTGAACGATTTGCGCAAAATAGAAAAGGTTTTCCCATACTGGAAGCCAATCATAGATGTTTGGAGCAACCTTGCCACTGCATACATTGGGCTTTGCTATAAGCGTGTGAATGAGATTTTGGATAGCACACGTGATGAGGTAATGAGGCTTAAAGGCTACAAAAAAGTATCACAAAATAGCTGGGTAAAGGAGGTGCAAGTATGAAGATAGTATTTTGCAAATGGTTTCCTTTCAAGGGCTACAAGGCAATTACCGTTCTAAAATGGATATTTGTAAGAAAAGATGCAAAGGTTGCTTTTACCTCTGTGGATTACAACCACGAGTGCATACACTATGAGCAGGAGAAAGAGCTATTGTACATTGGATTTTACCTACTGTATGTATTAGAGTTTATTGTAAAGCTCCTCTATTACCGCAAATGGCATAAGGCATACAGGAGCATATCCTTTGAGCGTGAGGCATACACAAACCAGTATAACACAGCTTACACCGTAAAGCGTAATAAATTTGCGTGGAGGCTGTACTTGAAACAGCGTACAAATGAAAGATATTGAGTTATATAACGACCATTTCCAAAACTACAAAACGTATGGCATACCAAAAGCACAGCTTATTATTGCCGATATACCATACAACGTGGGCAAAGATGCTTATGGCTCAAATCCTAAATGGTATGTAGGAGGCGATAACAGCAATGGGGAGAGTGAGCTGGCAAGCAGAGAGTTCTTTGATACGGACAAGGATTTTCGCATTACAGAGTTTCTACACTTTTGTAGCAAGATGCTCATCAAAGAGCCAAAGGAAAGAGGCAAAAGTCCCTGTATGCTGGTGTTTTGTGAATTTGAACAGCAATTTGAGCTTATTCAAAAGGCAAAGGAATATGGGCTAAACAAGTATATAAATCTTGTTTTTCGCAAAAACTTTTCTGCACAAGTGCTAAAAGCCAATATGCGTGTAGTAGGCAACTGTGAGTACGGATTATTGCTATACAGGGATAAACTTCCTAAATTCAACAATAACGGCTCTATGGTGTTTAATTGCTTCGAATATCAACGAGATACGTACACACCACATATACACCCAACACAAAAGCCTGTAAAGCTATTGGAGCGTATAATTGAGCTGTTTACAGATGTAGGCGATGTGGTAATAGACCCTTGTGCTGGTAGTGGTACAACACTATTAGCTGCTGCTAATTTAGGCAGGAGGGCATACGGCTTTGAGATTAAGAAGAATTTTTGCGCAGAGGCAAGGAGGTGTATTTTGCCACTGGTGCAAAGGAGTTTATTTGTATAAACTGGAAATGCTATGAGTACATTTGAAAAGATACTGCTTGATTATGGAGGCTACATCTTGATTTGTGTGCGTAATGTTTTCCAAGTAAACGAGGATTACGAGTGTTGCGCAGAGATAAACAAAGTATTACAACAGTATGACATATCCACCTCTATGACACAGGAAGATTGGCAGGCTGAAATGTGGCGTACTGGCACAAGTGGAGAGGTTGCTATTAAAAATGCACCATTTTACTTTTTGGAGGCTTTGAAAATGTGCAAAGATGCAGGAATGTTAGATAAATATATACCTAAATAGCTTATGCGATGTCATTATGAGAATATTAAGATTGTACATAAATGTACATTATATTGAGTAAAAACTGGGAGAGAAAGTGTGTATTTGTACACAAAATGCACATAAAACAAGAAGTTAATGAGGTAACAAATGAGTAAAGAAAAGGCATACCAGTTTTTTAGACTGGTTGAGCGTATGCGAAAGGCTCAAAAGGAGTATTTCAAATATAGAACCTCTAATATCTTAAACGATAGTAAAAGATTAGAAAAGGAGGTTGATGATGAGATTAGCAGAGTAAATAACTTGCTGCTTGATAAACAGCAGCCAAAACTTTTTAATGAACAATGAAACAATTATTTTACGACCTTGAAACAACAGGTACAATGTACTGGAGGAATGGAGTACACCAGTTTAGCGGTATGGTGATAATTGATGGAGAAATCAAAGAAACCTTTAACTACAAGGTACGCCCAAATCCAAAAGCCGACATAACAGAGGAGGCTTTGCAAGTGGCAGGAGTATCAAAGGAGGAGATACAACTGTACCCACCTATGCAGGAGGTGTACAGTGAGTTTGTACAGATGCTGGGTAAGTACGTTGATAAGTACAACAAAACTGATAAGTTTTTCCTCTGTGGCTATAACAATGCCAGTTTTGATAACCAGTTTTTGCGTGCGTGGTTTGTGCAAAATGGGGACAGCTATTTTGGCAGTTGGTTTTGGAGTTCGGCTATTGATGTAATGGTGTTGGCTACACAGGCACTAATGGAAGTGAGAAGCCACATGCCAAACTTTAAGCTCTGCACCGTTGCACAAGCGTTTGGGATAAAGATTGAGGAGGAGAAATTGCACGATGCAATGTACGATATATACCTCACTTATGAGGTGTACAAACGCATTACAAACAATGCCCTCAAAGAGCCTATTACAGAGTAAGTATTACAGTAGTAGGGTATATAAGTATTATATATATTATATACTAAGTAATAGTACTATTGCCAAAAACAAAAAACAAGATTATGGGAAGTCTAAACAGGGTTGAGCTTATCGGTAATTTAGGTAAGCAACCCGAAATAAAACAAGTAAACAACGGAAACAAGGTTGCTACGTTCACACTCGCTACAACAGAGCCAGCATACACAATGCAGAATGGTACGCAGATACAAGAGAAAACAGAATGGCATAACATTGTAGCGTGGGGCGGTAACGCCTCTATTGCAGAACGCTTTTTGAAGAAAGGGCAACAGGTGTACATTGAGGGCAAAATGAGAACAAGGAGCTATGATAACAAGAATGGGCAAAAATGCTACATTACGGAGGTTATTTGCGAAAAGATTGTTTTGCTCTCCAATAGTGGAGGTAAGGCTGAACAACCACAAGCAGAACCACAACCTGTACAACAGGCAGCAGTGAATAATTACAACAATGATGATGATTTACCATTTTAGGCTATGGCAGCAATAGAATGTAAGGTGCAGCTCTCACAGGAGGAGTTAAACAAAACACTGCACAAAATAACAACAGCTATGTTGCAGAAATTACACGATGAGTTGGGAGTTGTTATAACTCGCATACAAAGCCAGCTTGATGCAAACGGCAACATTGAAGATGTATTACTGGTTTATGAGGAAAGGAGGCAAGAATATGAAACACGATGAAGACGAATTGCAAATAGCTTGCGTAAATTGGTTTGGTATGCAATACCCAAAACTCTCAAAGTTATTGCACCACTCTCCAAATGGTGGCAGGAGAAATGCAAGAGAAGCTGCAAGGTTCAAGAAAATGGGTACAAGAGCAGGTTTCCCCGATTTGGTACTTATGTACCCAGCGAAAGGGTATCACGGCTTGTGCATAGAAATGAAAACTGCAACAGGTAGGCAACAACCAACATAGATATGAGTGTTATTGATTTATTTTTTAGCAAATTCAAAACGGCTGTTGGCTACCAGCAATCGTTTGAGGAGCTTGTAAATGCTGGCAACATCGGAGGTGCGTTATCCTTAATGAGTAACGACAATATCGAGCAAACAAAAGCTCTCAAAGAATATAACATTGAAACGCACCCTATTATGGAGCGTATGGATAAGGCTACTTTTGATAAGAACGGCAATTTTACAGGCTGGGTTAAAAGGTGGAAACTCCCACTCTCCTATCCAAAGTACATTAACGAAATGGCTGTTGTTTTCATTTATGGTCGCCCTGTACAGTGGGTACAATGCTCAAAGGAAACGGATAGGGCTTACAAGGCTTATACCGACTTTATAGATGATACACACTTTAACGCACGCATTAGGCAGGCAAAGCGTTTGGCAGGTGCAGAGAAAAAGAGTGCATTGCTCTTTCACTGTTACCGCAACAAGGAGGGTAAAGCTGATTGCCTCATTAAGGTATTGGCAAAATCGCTGGGCGATGATATTTACTACATTAAAGACCAGTACGACCGCCTATTGTACTTTGCACGAGGCTATTACCTAAGAGATAGAGGTAATAGCACAAGCTATTATGTGGATATATACACCGACAACTACACATACCATTGCAAACGTGCCTCTATGGGCTGGGAGGTTGAACAAGAAATCAACTATGCAGGTAAAAAGCCTATTATACTCTTTGAGCAGGAAAAGGAATGGGACGGAGCTACTGCCATTATGGAACGCCAAGAGTATATGAAAAGCCGTACAGCCGATGTAAACGACTATATGGCAGACCCTGCACTGGTGGCTACTGCTGATGTTGTAAAGGGTTTGCCCGAAAAGGACACAGAAAACAAATTGTATGTGCTGGGAGAAAAGGGAGAGCTTAAATACCTTGTACCCGATACGGCTAATGAGCTTAAAAAGCAAGAGAGCGAGGATAACGAAAGGCATATCTTCCGCAATACCTTTACGCCTAACATTGATTTCGATACGATGAGCAAGCTAACCAACGTATCTGCTAAGGCTCTAAAACAAATGATGGTGCTTGCAGAGGTAAAAGCCTCTATGCGTAAGGAAACACACGATGATTACCTCAAGCGTACAGCCAACCTCATTATAGCTATACTTGCCAATGTTACCAACATTGAGCTGTACGATGAGCTTATGAAGCTCAAAGTAAAGCACGAGTACCAAGAGCCATTTGGAGAGGATATTGTTGAGGCTATGACAACTGCAATTAAGGTTAAGCAAGCAGGTGGTTTGAGTACCGAAACATTTGTTGAGATTAACCCAATGGTAAGAGATAAGCAGTTGGAGAAAGAGCGCATCAAGAAAGAGGAGGAAGAGAAAGAGGCAAAAGAGGCAGAAACGGCAAAAAATAGCGTATTCAATTACGAGTAATAAAACTTTTTTGCGCTGGTGCTACTATTTATAAACAAACACTTATACAATGGCAAAATTAGATTATAAAGACATATACTCTAAACTGGGCAAGCGTACCGAGTGGTATGCGCTTGCCGTGCGTGATACCTTCCAGAAGCGCATAAGCGAAATAGTGGCTATGTGTGAGGAGCTGGATATTAACGAGGATAAGCCATTTGCATTTGCGGATTATAAAGATATAGCACCAGCCGTTCAAGCCAAGCTAAGGCAACTATATAGCGAGGTGTACCAATCCTTGCGAGGTAACATTGTAAGGGAGTGGAACTATGCCAACGACACAACCGATAAGCTGGTTAAGGGCTTGTTTGGCAAACATAGCATAGAGGATAAGCACTATGCACGCTATTTTCAGCGCAACAAAGAGGCTATGAACAGCTTTTTTGAGCGCAGGCAGGACGGGCTGAATCTCTCCCAACGTGTTTGGCAGTATGTAGGGCAAGCTAAAACAGACCTTGAGGTGGCACTTGATTTGGGTATAGGGCAAGGGTTAAGCTCTGACACGCTCAATCGCAAGGTTAAGCAGTACCTTAATAACCCCGATGACCTCTTCCGTAGATTCCGTTATAAGGTTGGAGAGGACGAGGAGGGCAACCCTATTTATGGGCGCAAATGGAAACGCAGGAGGTATGATAAGGAAACAGATACCTTTTACTGGGTGGACGATAACCCAAAGAATTACCATACTGGGCAAGGTGTGTATAGGAGCAGTTACAAGAACGCTATGCGTTTGGCAAGAACTGAAACTAATATGGCTTACAGGACAGCCGACATTACACGCTGGCAACAAATGGAGTTTGTGCTGGGCTATGAGGTAAAACTAAGCCATAACCACCCTTGTACTGATATATGCGATGATTTGCAGGGTAAGTACCCCAAAGGGTTTGTTTTTAAGGGCTGGCATCCTCACTGCTATTGTTACATTGTGCCTATACTCTGCAAAGATAGCGAGCTGGGACAGCTAACAGAGACTATACTTAACGGAGAGGACACAAGTGCGTTTGCACCTGCTGGTATAATTACAGATGTACCAGCAGGCTTTACTGGTTGGATAGCAAATAATGAGGAGCGCATACGAAGTGCAGCCTCTTTGCCTTACTTTATAACTGATAATTACAAGAATGGAGAAATAGACAAAGGTTTTAAGTGGTTAAGGGAGCATAAAAATGAGGCTGGGCTGGCAAACTTTAAGAAAGTATTAGCCAATAAAGAGTTGCAGCTTGATGCTATAAACAAAGTGCAACCGCTCACAGCTAAGGAGTTTGCAGAATGTAGCAATTATGTTGAAGCTGGCAAAGCAGGAGGTTTCCCTATTTGCACAACCCCACCAGCAACAGGCGTGCAGTTTGAGGAGTTAAGCAAGTTGGCAGACAAAGAAGAATTGGCTGCTATAATGCAAGAGGCTGCTAAGGGTAATAACACCCTCTCAACATATATAAACACAAAAGAGCTTGCAGAGTTGGAAAAGATAGCCACTCAAGCTAAGTTTGCAAGCAAAACAGAGGTACAATTTGTAGCCGTATTAGATAATGATGCGCTGGGAGCTGCAATAAAGGGCGACACAGGCTTATTTGCCAGCAGTCGGTATATTGGTACGAATTATAGTAATTTATGCTCTGTTGCGCTTGAAAATGGCTCTATCGCTGCTGATACAGGTGCAACGTGTGTTATAAAGCTACCTGCTGGCAGTAGATACCTACAAACTACTATTGGAGGAGAACATACGGCAATGCTCCTACCTAATACTAAACTCAAAGTAACAGGCAAGGAGGTTAAGGCTATTACCCACGCAGGCAAGACTACCAATATAACGCATTATACGTTGGAGGTGGTAAACGATGGGAGCAGCTTTGTAAAGAGTATTGCAGAGATTAAAACACAAGTTGAGGCAGAGGTTACAGCATATAAGAAAGCTGTTAAGGCTGCCAACAATGTTATAAACGCAGCCAATAAATGGCATTATGGTTTACTGGGCGTTGATACAGCACCACTACAAGCAATCGTTAAGAGCGAGAGCAGCATAGAAATTAGCAAGGCTACTAAGGTGTTGGCAAAAGAGATGGCAGGGGCTAAGAAGCTGGCACTTGCAGAGTATGAGAATATGCCTAACCTGTATGGGCTTACATTGGAGTTTGGAGAGGCTAATGCAAAGGTATTTATGGAGAACTGGGCAAAGCACATCGGCAAGTCAAGCATTTATGACACCGATGAGCTATTCCTTAAAAAGGTTATCCAAAAGGAGTTGTATTATGCCAAACTCAACCCTAACAAATACCCTACAACCCAAAAGTTTATATATTTCTTTGAGAAGCTGGAGGAGCAATATAATACAAAGATTGCTATAAAAGCTCTGCAACCCGATGTTGATGCAGCCATTGTTTTTGCTCAAACAACAAAAAGTACAAAGGTAAAAACATTAGTAGCAGAATTACAGCAACTAATGAGCAGCCAAATGCTTGATGAGAGTGCTATTAAGGCTAAGTTAGAAACAGCACAAAAAGAAATTGATAGGTTAAACAAAGAGCGTTTAGCACGCCTAATTAAAAAAGGTATTGGCAAAGGGAGTACAAGTAAATATGATATGACATCGGTGTACTCTGCACAAGAGGCAAAAGAGTATAACCGACTGCACGCTGAATTTCAAAAAGCACTCTTAAATAATAATGGAGATTATCGAGCAAGTGCAGTTCTACAAGCTCAAAATGCTTTGGCTGATTATGTAACAGATTTGGGTGTAAAGTACCAAAGTATTAACCCAAAATTGCCACATATAGGAGGCTATACAGATGCAGAGGTTAAGAAAGCCATAAAAGACTATTTAACGCACAAAACCAATACCAATGGTTTTGGAGTGTATAGTGGTTCAATAGGTGGAGAGTATGAAAGTGCAGCCTGTGAAAGTTATGCTAAAAAAATAGGGCTACCAGCAAAAGAACTCTCTATATTACGTAGGTACACAGCAGGTAGTAACTTTGTTAATGAGTATGCGTATAAAGCTGACGATTGGATAAACTGGGCAATGCCAAAAATGAAACAAGCTGGTGTATATCATGAATTTGTAAAGCTCATAGAGGACTACCTAAAAGCCTATAATGGTGTGTGTGAAAAGATGCCAAGATACAATAGCCATACATATAGAGGGGTGCGTTTAAGCAAACCTGCTGCACAACAAATGTTGGCAGATATACAGAGTGCTTATAACAGTGGCAAGGAATGGATTAGTTTAAACCCTATGAGTACAACAAGGGATATACGAGTAGCCGATGGGTTTGGTACAGATTTAACCTTTCTTGTAAGAGGTAAAACAGGTGTTGATGTTAATCCTATTAGCCGTTTTATGGGAGAGGACGAATATGTATTTAGAGCTGGTAGCAAATTCCGTGTATTGAGGGTGTACAAAGCTACTAAGCCCGACATTGCAAGAGTTGGTAGCTGGTGTGTTGAGTTAGAAGAAATACTTTAACGAGAATACCCGAAGCGTGTATTACTGCTTCGGGTATTCTGCCATATAGCTTGTTTGCTCCAATACGATTTGTTGAGGCTCTGTAAAATGTAGGCTATTAGCCTCTATGTTACACAAATACCCTTTAAGGTGTTGAGTAAATACCTCTATACTGGGCATATTGCCAAAATGCTGTTTGAGGTACATAAATTCAAAATCCCACCAAAAGCCAGCATTTACCTCTTTGTCTGATTTTAAGTAAGACCAAGGATTTGTAGCCTCTCCTTTATACCATCTAAAATATGTTGGATAATCCTTTGTTACCTCAAATTGAGGATTATAAAACCTCTCCTCTATACCGTGTTTATACAAGTACTCAACCCATAACTTACAGCCATTTTTAATGAGTTTATGAGCAAAAGAATGAGTAGAGAACTCCAATATTGCATCTATAATGTTTGCAAATTCTTTTTGAGGCTCTTTGTATTTTTCAAAGAAGTATGCAGGATTACGCTCCTCCAATTTGCTATATTTTTCAGCTCCATTAACCCAGTAGTATTCCACATACCAAAACATTGCAGCTATTTCATTATAGCGCATACACCAAGCCCCTTGTTTGTCGTTTACCTCCTCAAAAGGATTGGTATGCTCTCCTTTGTAGTACCTATATTCTTTATCCATCGCCTGCAAAGTTAGTCTAAATAAATCATTTACGCTCTATCATTGGTAATATATTGTGTTTTTTAAGCTCCTCATACAAAAATAAACGCCCTTTTTGTCGCCATTCTGTATGCTGTACTGTACCAATAGTACCATTGTGATGTGTTATTTGTATTGTTTTGCTATGTACAAATCCCATACTTATGTATGGAGAGTAAAGTACCCACTGTTTATTTACTTTACGCTGTATTTTGAGGTCTGCCAGCACCTTGTTAAAGGCTTTTGCACTCATACCATAGTCCTGTGCTATTTGAGTTATGGTTACAGTTTCCTTGCTACTCAAAATAACCTCTATATAATCCGTTTTCTTTTGTAGCTCTACAACCTCCGTTGTAAGGCTCTCTATTTGCCTATTCTGAATTGCTATTTGCCTTTGTTGCTCTGTATTTTGTTGGCGCAACATTTTCAATTTGCTTGCAACCTCTATAATTAGGTCGGGGTTCTCTACAAGCTGCTCAATTGTGGGTTGTGTAGCTGTAAATCCTATTTGGAGTAGCTCCTTAATCCTATCATTACACCAAATGGCAAATGCAGGGCTTAACCAGCGTGCAAACTCCAACGCAACATCTTCGTGCATCCAAGTGCCTTGTAGTGATGGACTTCCACCTTTTACAACCCTAATGGCTTGAAAATCAGCCGAAACGCTTTTTCTCACTTCGGTTAATGCGTTTATAAACTCTTTTGATGTTTGATTTTGCAACCAATCGCTTGTGCGCTTTCCAAAAGGTTTTGCCATTTCGGTTGCGTTTACATACAAGCACCCTGTTTCTTTACGAAAACTTACAGGTGCATCGCTGTACTGAAATACGGATAAATTACTCATACTGCAAGTGCTTAAAAATAAACAAGGAGCAAAAGCTGTGTGTACTAATGTAGGAGATGTACAACAACAGCTTAAGCTCCTTAATATCCTTTTGCAGCAATGCAGCTTCTCCTACCTTACTGCAAATGCTAAACACCTGCAAATATAATACAACCTAACTACAACCCAAAAGGTTGTATATACAACTTTTGGAAGTAATCACCATTTAACCCATATTAACTATTTAGGTTGCTTTTAATCTCAAACAAGTTAATAGAAATATTGCTCAAAACATTAAGCACCGCCCAAGTCGTTATTGAGGACAATAATGTTATAATTGCCATAACAAAGCCCATTGGGTTAAATATCATCTCTTTATGATAGGTATATTTAGGGTTTTGTACCCAACCCATAGTAACAAGCAATATAATAGCTGCTAAAACTCCTACAACCAGTACAACAACAGCAACCCCTTTGAGTATGCTCTCTGCTGGATAAGATGGCATATCTTCTTTATTGCCAGTTTTGGGAGTTTCTTGCACGCCAAGAATTTGGTTCGTATCTTCCATTTTAATTTTGGTTTTTATATAATTTGTAGAAAAACAAAGCGATAAGACTATATGCAACTAAATGAGCAGCATTGTTTACCAGTATAGTAGTAGCATTCCACGTAGCCCCTGTGATATTATGTACAAAAGAAAACATAGCGCAAAGTAGCAGTAACATCACACCAACCAATGCTAACAATGTGTAAGTTTTTAATTTCATAGATTTATGTTATTTATTGATGTTAGTATATGAAACAGTAGCTTTGCCATTTACAAAACGGAGTGTGTCAGAAAACAATCCAGCCCCTTTTTGGTCTTTTGCAAATATATGGAAATACTCAAGACTTGTATTTACAGTAAAAGATTGCCCAGTTTCTATTTTACCTGCATCTTGATACCCCTTACTCTCCCCCTTTGCTGTTTCGTGGAATAAAACGTGTGTATTATACCAAGTTATACCACTTAAATTAGTAATGGTTTTTAGCTCTGTTTCTTCCTTTGAGCAAGAAACAAAAGCCAAACATAGCCCTATGAGGCTAAAAATAAAAAATAATCTCTTCATAGTTTTTATTCTTTGTTTAACGTTTGTAATTTTACCTCTCCTACTGGTAAGCTCAACAAAGGTGCTAAACGCAGAAACGTAGAGCCGTACCATTCGCTGTCGAGGTTCACCACAAACCTACCTATCCGTTGGTGCAAGCTCTACGTTATGAGTAGATACAATTTGCCCATTGGATAGGTATATAGCCTGTATTCTTTTCGAGGTGGTGATTTCGACAGCGAATTGGCTATAATGTATGTATGCTGTAAGAGTTGAGTACAAACCTCAAACCCAAACATGCTGCAAAGATAGCTCTATTTATTGAGTACTCCAAACAAATGCACCGTATAATAGTAAAACTACACAAAACGTTGATAGAATCTAATCAAAATATCGTGCAAGTCGGCTGGTAATGCCATAAGTGCAGCCTGCATAAACTCTGTTGGCATATTCTCTGTGCCATAGCCAGCCTCTGCAATACCACCTGTAATACAACCCAGCGTATCAGCATCGCCTCCGAGCGAAACAGCGAGCCTTACCGCATCTTCAAAGTCTTTGCTCTCAATATAGCACTTTATTGCTTGTGGTACTGTTTCCATACAACTTTCATTAAACCTGTATGTAGGGCGTATCTCATCAAGCGTAAAACTCAAATCATAGCTAAACTGTTGCTCTATCTTCTGCTTAATCTCCTCCTTTGAGCATCGTTTGCGTGCCATAAAAATTGCAGTAGCAGTGGCAACAGCCCCCTTAATACCCTCTGTGTGGTTATGTGTACACTCTGCACTTTTATAAGCCTCCATTTGCACCTCCTCTAAGCTATTAAAAGCCCAGCCAATAGCACCAACACGCATTGCAGAGCCATTACCAAAGCTATTATATGGTTGAGGCGTTGGAGAGGCTAACCAAGCACTAAAAGAGCCACCATACGCCCCTTTGGGATTGGGGTACTTGCGCCCCCAGTACCTCATACGCTCTGCATAAGGTTGATTGCGCATAATTGCCTCTGCTATGGCTAAGCTCATAATGCTATCATCTGTTATCTCACTACCGTTAGGCATAAACTCAAAATTATAATCCTTTGTTGGCTTAAACTCGTATGTACTACCAGCCAAATCTCCAATTACTGAACCTATCATTTTCTTTTTCCTCTATTTGTTATCGTTCTATGTAATACTAATTTCTGCATCGTGCATTTGGGGTTCTCGTAAACCTCCTCTAAGTTGTAGCGGTTTTGCAGAGTGGTAAGAGCTATACCAACAACATTGGCTGGCAACGTATCATATATAGCTTTTTTACTGCCAAATAACCACTTTGTTTGCCCCATATAGGGCGTTTTTAACTCTACCAGTATAAACTTACTTTCCTCCATACCTTACTTTTTTAATGGCACATTACACAACACTTTTTTATTACACTCTCCACGCAAGAAATCAACTGCCAGTACTGCAATAGCTCTGCCTTGTATGGTGTGGCATCTTTCAGCTATACCTTCATAGCCATTTCTTTGCTCTCTCAATATAGCCAACGCCTCTGTGTACCCCTCTTTTACGGCTGCATTACAGGCTTTGCTCATTGCTTTATCCTCCAAACGCTTACTAATAGCAGTTATGGCTCTATCTATCTCTAAATTGGTTCTTATAATCATAATACCTTTGTTATTGTAGCAAGGCGTACCTTGTTTTGGCACACCTTGCATCTTGTTATTTACCTATGTTTAATTTCTCTACTCCCAGCACTCTCTCTGCTGCATATATCGCATTGCTTGTAAGCAGCCTTTGCCAAGCTCCATTGTGAGGCGACCACTTAAAAGCTGCTTTCTTTAGCTTGCTTATGGTTTCTCCATCGGGTTTGCCATCAAAGTACAATCTCAATCTCTCCTCCGAGTAGCAATAAACAACCCTCACACCATTAACCATACCCTCTGCATCTTCTCTATCTACCATATTTTGTAGGCGTGCTATGCGCTGCTGGGCATCTTTGATTTTAGCAAGGTTGTTTGTAAGCTGGTACTGCTGAAAGCCTTTGCGCATAAATGAGTATTGAGGCTCTTCGAGTAGCGTTTTAGCATTTGCCTCTGAAAATCCAAGAGCTACCAACTCATCTAATTTCTCCTCCTCTGTGAGCTTCTTTTTGCGTATAACGCTATTGGCTGATTTCATAGCCTCCTGCAATGCAGTTAGCTTTTCTACTTTGTCTTGTAGGCGTTCTATTTCAGCCCAGCCAGTAAGCCTGTGTTGTGTGGGGTTACAAACTCTATCTACAAACCTCTTTGCCCAGTTTTCAAGTTTTTCCCTTGCACCACGCTCCCAATTATTAAGTTTCTCTGCACGCTTAACAGGGAACTTTGCGGGTCCAGTTATAAAAGAGGAGATACAACGGCTACAAGCACTAAGCCATTTAGCGTACAATTCCAAATAGCGTTGCTCAAAATGTTCGTGCATTTCTGCTGGCAACTTTGCCAAATACGCCTGCAACTCCATTTCACAATCATTCAATAACATTTCTCCACGCTTTTCGGGGTGGAAACTCGTCCATTGGTGCGCTCTGTACGCAAGGTCTTTAAGTGCCATTACAGAGGCTCTACGTGTAATCTCTTCCATTGCTATATTATTTAATTGGTTGTACAAATGTGATATTGTTATAGTTGAGAAAGCCACCAGCTTGTACGATGCTTTCTAATGCCTCCTTACCTCCACAAGGTGTATAAGGTATTACATCGCTATTAAATTGCAAGTAGCCTTTGCCATCAACATAAAAGCCATAGCCATATATTTTAGCTACTCCATTTGGAGTATTAAATTGTACGCCATCTATACGCACAATTTCCAATGCCTTGTTTAACTGTTTTGTTGTCATACTATTTTTGTATTATAGAGCTGGCTTACACCAGCCCTGTATTTAACTTATTAACTCTGCATTTTGCCCCACCCACAACATAGCATCTGTACCTTTCCAAGTAAAATCAAATGCTTTGTTCTTTGGGTTATACCTCCCCTCTAATTCTGTACCCTCCTTTAAGCCGTGTATCTCATCTAAGCAATACCTACCAAATTCAGTAGTAATTTTTACACGTACTTTTGCTTTGATTGTTTTTACCATATTCCGTAATTATAAAAGTATTACCTAATCTTCCCACTCCCCACTTATATCCTCCCAGTCGTCATCATCAATGTATGCAGGGAAACCTTGTTCGGGGTCTGCTTTGGGTGCTACACCTCCGTAATACTCCCCACTCTCTGTAATGGAGGGGTGTTTTACATTTGGGTTATCTCCACAAGGCGCACCCTCAAACGCAAGCTCAATACCTTTTTCTCTATCCGAGCCATAGCCATTCATTTCTGCCAGCAACTCATAATAGTCTTTACCTCCAAACACTCCGTAACCCTCATAACAGGTTTCCTTATAACGCTTGCCTTTATCATCTACCATATACACTGTAAAAGGCTCATCGTTTACAATACGATGTTTCGTGTCTTGTGTAATCCAGCTAAATTGTCCCATACCATTAAAATTTATCAACCACCAAACCTTTTGCGCACATACTCAAACTATAACCAGCCTCTATGAGCTTACTAATTATAGTAGCATTACTCTCAAGTATGAGCAATTTATAAACATTGCCGTAATGGTCTTTAACAGGCACATTAAAAGCTACCTTTATGTTAGGGCTTTCGCTTACCAGTGCAACAGCGTTGCTAAAATCTTCATTTGTCATTGCTTTATAATTTATTTATTCAACTTTTGTCCTTAAAAGCGTTTTGTATATTCACGCTTAATTTGATGCAAATGTAGGTTGAAGAAGTCAATACGCCAAACATTCAAATGAATAAATCCAATAATTTAACCTTTGGTAACAGTTTTCGTATTTGACTGGCTATAAATCACTTTCAAAAGTTGTACGTTTATTATATACACGCTTAAAGCAAATAAGACTATATTTGCCACCGATATAAAGCAAATTAGTATAGTATGAACAAAAAGTTACTGGAAACATTGGTAGCAAAATGCAAGGACATGGGGCTATCAGAAGAATCTATCCAAAAAATTGCTGGCATTGCAAGCAATGGTTTGGCAGATGATGCAACAGACGAGGCTATTGAAACACGTGCAAATGAGTTTTTGCCTGTCCTTAAAACAATGCAAGGAGAGGCAACCCGATGGGCGCAAAACAAGAACCCCAAACCACAACAGCAGCAAGAGGAAAAACTGAATGAGGCTTCCATTGAGGCTATTATCAAAAAAGTAACCGAAAATCTCTCTACAAAGATTGAGGAACAAAACACAGTTATCGGCAATTTGCAAAAGCAGTTGGGCGAAAGCCAGCGCAATGTTATAATTGCGAGCGAGATGCAAAAACTGGGGCTAACAGAGGCAGATATGGAGTTTGTTACAATTCCAGCAGATGTCAATGTTGGGGAGTATTTAGGTAAATACAAGCAAAGCCTTGTAGATAGAGGCTTAAAGCCTGTTGATAGCAGTGTTTCCAAAGAAGCAAGAGAAAAAGCAGAGAGTGATTTGGCAGAAACTATGCTAAATGAATATGCTAAGTAATTATTAAAACAAGTGGTATGAAACGTAAATTCCAAAACTATGGTGGTGATAGACATTGCGCCACTATGCCACCTGTAAAGGTTACAGGAGGTTTTACGCTCAATCCAGCCCAAACAAACCTTACTGCTGGTGCAGTTGTGCCTTTTGGCACATTGGCGTATGTTGATGAGGCAACACGTTTGGTAACGCTCATTAAGAGCGCAAGAGTTGTGGCTATCGCAAGCGATACTAAAAAGGTTACGCTTGAGGCTGATGAGTTTAGCAAACCTCTGTTTGTTGTTGGCGACATTGTAGCAAAGGATTTGGCTGCAACACTTGCAGTTTGTCCTAAGATTACAGCCGTTGCTAATACAGAAGCAGGGGTACAAATCACATTGAACAAAGCTATTGAGGGGCTTACTGTTGGTGATGCTCTGTTTGAGGTTGTAGCCAACGAAGCTAATGTGAAACTGGTTGCAGAGCCTAACTCTATTACCATTGGAGAGGGTTCTGATGCAGAGATTAAGGAGGAGTTGGCAGACACAGGCATTGATGTTACTCGTGATAGTGGCAATGGAGAGGTGTATGCTCGTAGAGTTCCCCCTGTTCCTGCAACTCTTATGGAGGGTTCATTGCTCAAAGGCACAAAGGTAAGCTATACCAATAGCCGTTAAACTATGGAGGAGTAAATAACTATGGATTCTATTTTTAGTAAAGTAAGTTTGCCCAGCGTTCCAGTGGATTTGCTGGCAACATTGAGAATTTTCTTTGATAAAGCCTCTCTGCAAAACAAAACTATTTTTGAGCAGCTGTATGTTGATAAGTGGTTCGACTACAATTTGCCACAAATGGATTTGACCGCAGATGCAATTCAAGCAACCTACAACGTGCGCTTTATGGCAAGCGTAATTGGTAATGATGCAGCAACTCCGTTGCGCCCTACTGATGGCTTTAAGACCTTTAGCGAAGAAATCCCCCGTATGGGACACCGCTTCGGTATGTCTGCTAAGAAAATGCGCAAAATGCTCTCTATCTTAGAGGCAAGCAGCAAGCGTTATACCGACCAGCAGAAATTCCAAGAGGTGTACAAAATCCTTATGGGAGAGGTTAAGGAGGCTTATTTGGGTTGCAAGGATACAGCTGACCATATCATCTTGCAGGCAATGTCAAATAAGGGTGTAGCACAATTTACCCCTACTCTCAATAATCCCGATGGTCGTACCTACAAGGTGGACTACAATATGCCAAAGGGCAATAGCCTGCAAGCAGCTTTTAACTGGGAAAAGGATAATGAGAGCAAGGTAAATCCTTTTGAGGAGTTGGCAGATATTCGCTACACATTCCAAAACAAGGGCATTGTGTTTGGAGAAACCTGTATGTCGCCATCTGTATATGCGTGGCTTATTAACTGTCCAGCTGTACGCAGAGCAATTAAGGGTACAGATAAGAGCGGACAGGCTGTAACACCTGCTGAACTCAATGCTATGCTGCAACAGTTTGAATTGCCAGCAATCACTCTCATTAACAAGCGTAATGCTGTTGCAGAGGACGGCAAGCGTAAAACAGAGCTTATCAATCCGTGGAATGATAATGTTATTACGCTTAAGCCTGCTGGCAAGATTGGAGAGGTACAACCTGCATTTGAGGACAATGCTATCATTGAAGAGCCAAACGTGCAGTACACAGATGCTGGTAACGGTATGCGTATTGCCAAGTGGCAAACTGGCGAAAGCACAGGGCAAAAGGCAGGAGAGTACACGCAAGCAAGCTGGAGAGCGTTGCCTATTATTACGGAAATTGACAGCATTGTCAACTACCAAGTAAGAGGACTTTAATAACAAGCATTCGGTATGACAAATTTAGAGGCTATATATTGCGAGGTTAAACCATATTGTACAGATGAGTATGAGCTTGAGTTTGAAAAAGCATTGTTATCTGCTTGCAAAAGAGCAGGGGTAACAGCTGGCATAAAGGACGAATATACGCCCGATAATGAGCGTTTAATTGCACTGGCTGCCATATTCACACTCCAAAAGTATATTACTCTAACCTCCGAGAAAGAGGGCGAATACTCGCAAAGCTATAACGAAAAGCTCAAAGATAGGATTTTATTCCTCTGCAACAGCAACGGTATAGATGCCTCCGAGTTTGTCCCCGATGCAGTTATTACGCTCTCACACGCTTCTAATATGTTTTAATTATGGGAGGTAGATACAGAGATTTACTGGAAATAGAGCAAGTAGAGGCTCAAACTCGTAATGAGGTTGGCGATTTGGTAGGCGGTAATCCTATTTGGGTAACTCTCTCTAAGTGCAGAGAAGAACCTGCTAAGGCTGGTGCAGTACTTTCAACAGTAAACGCAAAAGCCATTGAATACAGCTCTAATATATTTCTCCCCAAACACTCCCCAAACGTGCCTCTCAATGCACGTGTAAGAGTATTAAGTGAGGCAGGAGAGGTTCAAGTCGTAGGCTCTGTATTACGCTACAAAAAATACCAACACTATGCCAAAATATGGGTTTAAGGCTAATTTCGGTAAGGACGATGTACACAGCTCTATCAGCCAGTATGCTTTACGCATACACCGTGCATTGGAGGTTACAATGCAGTATATTGGCGAACAATGTGTAAGCATTGCAAGAGAGAAAGGAACGTACAACGACATTACAGGTAATTTGCGCAACTCAATAGGCTATGTACTGGTACGTAATGGAGATATTATTTGCAAAAATTTTGAGGAGCGTGTACAAAGCAAGATTGTTTCTGCTGTTAATAACAGTGGCATTTTAGAGGGGCAAGCATTAGCAGAGGAGCTGGCAACCAAATATACAAAGGGCTATGTGCTGATTGTGGTAGCTGGTATGCACTATGCTCATTATGTTGAGAGCCTTAACAAAGATGTGCTGGATAGCGCAGAGAGATACGCCTTGCAAAAAATACCAACCATATTGAAAGATTTGAAGAAGCAGATTTACAAGGTAGCTTTATAAGATGGCAAATAAAAATGTAGATAAAATAGTGTTGCGGAAAGGGATGCAGTTTAACACCGTACAGAACGATATTCTGTATGTGGTATTAAACAACTCTAAGCTGGCAAAGGAGCTTACAGGCGTAATAAAGAAAAGCCAAAAACCTGTACGCACACAGCCACCAAAGGTTGAAGACTGCACCATTAGCAGCCTCTCTATTGAGAGTGGCACAGTGCAATTAGGCACAAGCAACGTAAACATCTATGTTCCCGATAAGATAGACTGTGTAACGCAAAGCGATGCCTCCAATACCGATGCTGACACGCAGCGTATCAAGCAGCTTGCAGGGCTTGCATACGAGGTGTTGGGAAAGTATTACAGCGAAAGCTGGGGGAGTTTCGAATGCGTTGCACAAGATGTCATTGAGGAGGCTGCACTACATTGCCACCGTATATGGCTCAAAATAAGATTTAATTTTCACAACTTATAAAAGTAAAAGTATGGGATTAATTTCATTAGGATTGACCGAAATACAAGTAGGTGCAATAGAACAAGATGGAGGCGAGGCTAAAACTTACAAAAAGATTGGCAAGACCTACCAAAACACCTGCAAGTTGGTGCAGGAATCAGCAGATGTAACAGAACATTACGAGGAAGGACAAAGCGCACCCGAAGTGCGTAAGAGGAAAAAGAAAGTACCTATCCTTACCTTTTCCATAATGGACCCCGATGTGGATTTTCTCAAAGCCTATTTGGGAGGTACTGTTACAGGTTCAGCAGACGAAGCCGAATGGAGCTGGAGTGATGTTGATGAGAATATCGAAGCCAGCATTAGAGCTGTCCCCGAAGTAGGTTTGGTTTACACCATTCCACGTGCGGATATTGAAGCGGTGCTTAACGCAGAAATGTCCTCACAGGGCATTAACCTTGTGGACTTCACGGTTACACCTCTCAAACCAAAGAAAGCAGGGGTTGCCACCATTAAGGCTAAGAAGAAAACAAAAACATTCCCAGGATAACGTGGGATTGGGTAACACCGAGTAAAGCCCACCGTGCTTATTGCATAGTGGGCTTTTTTACTATAAGTAGTACAAGTATGGAAGATAATACAAAGGCATTAGAGGCTTTGGAGGCAGAAAGAAAAGAATTACGTCTGCTCATAAATAAAGGGATTAGCTTTGTTGTGGACTATACAGAAAAGCGGAAAGTAAAAATACCACGATCTCAATGGTGTAAGTGGCTCAAAAAGACACAAACCATTGTTGAGGAGAAACAGCGTGAGTTCATCGTCAAAGAGCCAACCGCCTTTACACTGGATAGGCTCTCTATGGAGTATATAGAGCTTATTATTGATGAAAACAAGCTAAAAGAAGCACCAAGACAGGAGGCACGCAGGCTATTTTCAGCACATAACAAGCGCATGGCAAAGATTGTAGCAATAGCCGTGCTGGGTAATGACTGGGAAAACGAAAGGTTATTAAATGAGCATACAGAGTTTTTCGTACGCTGGCTCAAAAATAGCACTCTTATTGATTTAGTGCAGGCAATAGACCTAACAAACAATTTAGCGGATTTTATAAACTCTATGCGATTGTTATCGAGCGCAAGAACGACAATACCGACACGCATAGAGGAGAACCAAGAGGCTTAAATAGTCTGTATGGGCAACGTGGGGCTATATGCGCATACTTTCATTGGACATGGGAGTATCTCACAAAAGGTATTGCGTGGGCTGTTGTGCAGCGTATGCTGGCTGACCAAGCACGCTATGATATAGACGATGAGCCGACAAATAACAGTGCAGGAGGTAGCCAGTTTGATAATGGTAGCATAGAGCTTACAGAGGAGAATGCAGATGATTTCATTAACTATATAAATAGCATTAGTAGTGGAAAGTAATAACGGTGCTTTGGCTTTTGATGTACTCATCAGAGATAGCAACATAAATGAAATGTTAGCTAAAGATGAGAAACGAATTATACAGTTTGCCGAAAACGTGGAGGGGCAATCCCAAAGCGTTGTTGGCAGCTTTGAGGGTATAGGCAAGGCTATTGGAGGCATTGCCATTGGTGCTATGCTTCAAAGCTGGGTAAAAGATATAATTAGTGTTCGTGGAGAGTTCCAGCAACTTGAAATAGCATTTAATACAATGCTGGGGAGCGCAGAGCAAGGCACGCAGTTAATGAACCAGCTGGCAAAAACGGCTGCTTCTACTCCATTTGACCTAAAAGGTATTGCTGGAAGTGCTAAACAGTTGTTGGCATACGGTACAGCAGCCGAAGATGTAAACGGTACACTTGTGCGATTGGGTAACATAGCAAGTGGATTGAGCATACCATTAAACGACCTTGTGTATCTGTACGGTACTACTATGGTGCAGGGGCGTTTGTTCACGCAAGATGTAAGGCAGTTTATGGGGCGTGGCATACCTTTGGTGCAAGAGTTGGCTAAACAGCTTAACAAAACGACTGATGAGGTTAATGCTATGGTTACTGCTGGGCAAATAGGTTTCCCCGAAGTTCAAAAAGTCATAGAGAGCTTAACCAACGAGGGTGGTATGTTCTATGGCTTGATGGAGGAGCAAAGCAAGAGCCTTACAGGTCAAATCTCTAACCTTGAAGATGCCTTTGATATGATGCTCAATGATATTGGGCAAAATACACAAGGCGTATTAAGTGGCAGTATTAGCGTTGTTGCCTCACTGGTAGAGAATTACGACAAAGTATTACGTGTTTTAGGTGGTTTAGTCGCGATGTATGGTACATACAAAGTGGCTATGGCTACTGTTGCCATACAGCAGGGCAAGAGTACTGGTATGGCTAAGGTTGATATGATTGTACAAAAGGCTCGTATGGGTACGCTTGCTAACCTCAATGCGAGCGCACGCAATTATGTTGTACAACACGAGCTAATGGGCAAAGCTCATCAAGCATACACGCTGGAGTTGCAAAAGGCTCTAACACTGGAACAGCAGGAACAGGTTTTGAGAGGCGTTAAAATGCAGGCTATTGCTGCATTGCTCACACAGGAGCAGCAACAGTACCTAAGCCGATTAAACCTAAACTCTCAAAGCGTAGAGTACCTTGCAGCAGCAGAAAGCATATTAACCGCTGACCAGCGTATGAGTTTGGCAAAGCAAGACCTTACACGCAATAGTATGGCTTATGGTGTTGCTATTGAACAAAGCATACAGGCGCAAATGCTGGAGAATACAGCCAGTATGAACGCATTGCGTACAGAGGCTGCTAAGTTGAAAGCCAAAGAAGCCTCTTTGCTGCAAGATTATAGGGTTAGCCAAAACAAGATACAGCAAACTCGTGTACAAATAGCACTTGCACAGCAAGAGGGTAATACAGAGGCAGCCGCTGCATTAAAAGAACAGCAGCACAACCAGCTTAAACAGCATGGTATTATTGTTAGCGAAATGAAATCTGCAAAGTTAGCTAAGGAGGCTACAACGCAGAAGATTACAACGCTCGCAACCCAGCAAGCATCTTTGGCAGGAAAGGGTAAAGCTGCCAGCGATGCAATGCAAACCGCATCCTCTACTCTACTAAGCACTGCAACAACATTCCTTACCGCAAAATTAAGGGTTTTGTGGGCTACACTCATTGCAAACCCTTTTACAGCGATTATTTCACTTGTAGGGCTTGCTGCAAGTGCATTTATGATGTTCGGCAAGCAAGAGGAGGAGAACACAACGATTGCAGGAGAGTTCCAAGATGCCGTAACAGAGAGCTACAACAAGCTAAACCTTTATTTTGCCATATTAAAAACCTCCTCTGCAAACTCTAAGGAGTACAAAGATGCTCTGAAAAAGATAAACGACCTTTGCGGAGAGCATAGCATTGAGTTATTGAAAGAAAATGCTGGACTTGAAGAGCAGGCTAAAAAACACGATGAGCTTGTAGATGCTATCGGGCGTAGCACTGCTGCTAAGATTAAGGCTAAGTATATTGAGGAGGAGTATAATAAACTGGCAAAAGAGCAAGAGAATATACTTAAAGATTTGAAAGAGGCAGCAGAAGAAGCAAGTCATAAGGAACTTAAGGAAACTATAGATGTTACCCCAGAGGGTGTGGCAACAACGGCTTATAAAGTTGTTGATGAAGCATCTGTGCATATACAGGGGGCAACAGAGGCTTTATGGGCAAGCGTACTAACTGCTGCAACTGATGGAGCAGAGAAACTGCAAGTGCTTACAGGTGATGCGTATAACAAAGCCTACAATGAGCTTATAACTAACATTCTTGAACGTGTGCAAGAGGCAACTGGAGCAACGGACAAAGAAATGGAGGCATTCAAAGGTAATGTAGAGAGTGCTGTACAAAGCACTCTGACATCTGCACAAGCCTGCAATAAAGGTATTGAACTAATAACCAGCCAAACGGATAGTATGTTTGGTAAACCTATTACCAATAATCTTAAAAATGAGATAGACATCACTAAGCTAAGTTTGGACGAGTTGCATAAACTCTCCTCTCAACTTAACGGCTCACAAATTGGTATAGACTTAAAACTATATGGCTATACAGAAACTATGGCTATGTTGCGTGATGTAGATAACCTCATTAACAACAAGCAAAATAACCTCAACACAGAGAATGGCATTAATGATGAGATAGGCAAACTCAAAAAATTACGTGGAGAGGCTACATTAGGCAGTGCGGAGTGGAAAAATTTGGATAAGCAAATTACAAAACTCGAAAACCGATTACCTAAAACGCAAACTAAAATTGCCAATGCTGCAAACAGAGCCAAAGAGCAAGCTGCTAAAAAGGCTGCAAGAGATGCAGAACGGCAAGCAAGGGATAGGGAAAATGCACTAAAAGATATTACTCAAAAGGAAATTGACTTACAGATAGAGGTAGAAGAAAGCCGACTTGATATTATAAAAGATGGCTTTGAGAAGCGCAAAGCAGAGCTTAAGGCTCAACACCAAAAAGAGCTGGCAAGAATTGATAAAGAGCAAAAGGAGCTGGCAGAAAAGTACAAAAAAGCTGGTAAGGCTATACCTGTTAAAACAGAGGCTAATTTTAGAGCTTTGCGTACCAACGAAAATGCCAGTTACGAGATTAAGATAAGCCAGCTTACAGAGGCAGAAATTAGCGAACGCAAAAAGCAATATGAGCTATACTACAAGTGGGTAAGCACATACGGCGAAGATATAGCTAATGCTCAATTTGAAAAGCTGGTATCTAATGGCAATACTTATACAGCGTGGCTTGAAAGCAAGGTGCAAAACCTTGTAGAGAAAGAGGCAAGTACGGCTGGGCTTAACGAGGCAGAGAGTAACGACCTCATAACATTCCAACAGGAGTTACAAGCTGCTAAGGGGCTTAAAACTGAATTTGAGAAATTCAGTGAGAGCCTATCAAAAGCCAAAGACAATAGTAACACACTAAGTGAAAGCATTAAACATTTGTTGCAGCTCAAACAGGAGCTGCAACAAGGCAAAACCAATCTCATAGGCGAGGAAAGAGCTAAAGCGATACAGCAAGTAGATAAACAAATTGAAGAGAGTACACAAGAGTTACAAAAACATCTTTTGGAAACCTACAAAAGTAATGCAGCTTTACGGTTAGAAACCGAGCAAAAGTATGAGCAAGAAATTACGTGGTTAAAACAGCACGGCTATAACGAGCAGGCAATGCTTGCAGAGAAAGCACGCAGAAAAGCTATTGCTGAAATTGATGCTACAAGGATACAGGCAACAGATGATTGGAAACAACTTTTTGAAAATGCAGAATATTTAAGTAGCTCTGCATTTGATAATATCCTGCAAAAATTACGTGCTATGATTGCAGGTATAGCTGATGCCAACATTAAAGGAGCATTACAAAAGCAGCTTGATGATTTAGAGGTACAAACACAAGGCGAAAGAAACCCATTTAAGTTGCTTGTAAATTCTATTAAAGAATACAACGCAGCAGCAGATGGTAGTGTGGAGAAATCTGCAAAATTCAAAAAGATGTTTACCTCTATTGCTGCCAGTATCTCAATGGTAAAAGATGGCTTTGATAGCATTGTCAATGGCTTAAAGGACTTAGGACTGGCTGGTGATGAAGCAACACAGGAGCTGCTGGGAGATATTAGCAATATGATGGGAGGAGCTGCAACACTTGCAAAAGGTATTGCTACTTCAAATCCTATGGATATTATCAGTGGCGGTGTCAGCCTCATTACAAGCGCAATCTCTGTTTTCGATAGTACGAGCAGGAGGATTAAGCGCGAAATGAAACAGCACGAAAAGCAACTGCAAGCATTACAACGTATATATAGCCAAATTCAATTTAGTGTAGAAAACGCTGTTGGCGATGATTACTACAAGGAACAACAAAAAGCGATTGAGAACCTGCAAAAGCAAAAGAAAGAGTATGAGGAGTTAGCACGGCTTGAGAGGAGTAAGAAAAAGAAAGACCGTGATGATAACAAAGTGCAGGAGTATTTGGCTAATGCAGAGCAAGCGGAGCGAGATATAAAAAAGATTGAGCAAGAAATTGTAGAATCTTTGGTACAAACCAACTTCCGTGATTTGGCTAATGAGCTGGCAAATGTTTGGGCTGATGCGTTCGGTAAGATGGAGGATAGTACAAAGAGCTTTGAGAAGATTTGGAACACCACCATTGCAAATGCTGTTAAGAACTCACTCAAACTGAAACTTATAGAGCCTGTTGTTAATGAGTTTACCAGTACACTTGCAAAGTATATGGGAGCGCATAATAATAGTGTTGTAGGCTTCAATTTTGCATACTGGAAACGTATGTTACAAAACGCTGGTAAAGCATTTACAGATGGCTTAAAAGGTTTTGAAGAGTACTTTCAAGGTATGGAAGATGAAGTTGGCAAGGCAAGCAACACACTGGAGGGGCAAATTAAAGGTGTTACGGAGGATACAGCCTCTATGCTTGCAGGAGAGATAACTACAATGCGTATTAGACAAATGGAGCAGTTGTTGGTTATGCAAGGCTTACAGGCTACAATGACTGGTGTAGATAACACAGTTAAGTCTGCTCTAACATATCTAAGCACCATTGCCAATAATACGAGCTACAATAGGCATCTGCTGGATATTACCAAGCAACTTGAAAATATCAAATCTTCACTTGCAAGTAATCCATTACGAGCAAAAGGTTTAACTACATAATATGGAACGAATAGCAGTATTGAGGCAGCTAATGGCACATGGGCATTGTGCTGCAAGCATAAGTATGGTGCATAACACGCAAGGGGACATATCCAAACTTGCCAATACATACTTTTACTTTATCAAACCGTGCATACAAAAAGATTTCCCCAGAATGGGGTTCTTTCGTGAGTATATCGGCAAAGATGGCGAAAAGTATGGAGTGTATGTTGATAGCAAAGGAGAGGTTGCAGCCTCTCCTAAAGCTGCTTTTTTAGGCAGTAGTAATGTGAGCTTTACAGCCACACATTACAACATACACCAATGCTGGTGTAGGCACGATAGCCAAGTTACTATTGTAGCAACGGATAATAGCCACCTGCACATAGATTGCTTTGAAAATGCAGCGGTTAATGTAACCATACAGAGTAAGCAAGCTAAGGTTTTCATAAACCAATATGGCAATAGCAAGGTGCTGGTTAAGGGCTTTGCAGAACAGGCTAAAATTATGACATACAAATGTAAAAATTATAAATAGTTAGGATATGACACAGGAACAATTTATGGTACTCAATATGCCTTTTGATGAGGCAGAGGGAGCAAAGAAAACGTATGATTATAGCCCCAACCGTGCAGACGGAGTGGTTACAGATGCCAGCTTTGAGGCTGGTAGGCAATCAAACTGTATAAGGTTTGATGGTGCTGGCAAATGCGAGGTGCAAAAAAACGTACTGGATATGGCACGTGATTTTACAATTTGCACGTGGATTAAGCTGCACCCTGTTAGCAACCAGCTCATCATTGTATTTAACTACAATGGCATTAACAAGCTGTACCAAAAGAGCATAGAGCTAAACGCAGAGCAATGGTACTATCTTGCAATCAGTAGGAGCGGTAACACCATTTGCACATACCTTAACTCAACGCTTGTAGAACGTGCTGTAATGCCTAACGATTTTGGAAATCCTATTGGTATAAGCATTAGCCAAGATAACTACAATACAACGCTGGGGAATGGCTGTTTGGACGAAACTCGCATATACCAAAAAGAACTCACACAGGAGGAGATAGATGGGGAGCTAAACAATACAAAGCAGCTTGCCTATCTGTTAGATGGTGTGAACTTTAAGGAGTATGGAGTATTTGTAAGTGCGAGCAAGGGGCTGCTGGGTAGCTTAAAGATGAAAGACCCATTAAAGGTTGATTTCAGCGGTTATCACGGAGAAGCCGTAGATTTGGCACGCCCACGCTTTGAGGCAAGAGAGATTACATTAGAGTGCTTTATCCACTCCACAGGCGGTAAAATGGAGTTTGTAAAAGCTGTAACAAACTTTCTAAGCCAGTTCAACAAGAAACATACCACCAGCACGGATATAGTACAAGCAGAGCCAGTAGCAGCAGGGTTACACAGATTGACAATAGATATACACCCAACAAAGGCTTTGGTTTATGAGGTATATTTGCCCGATGCAACGCAGGTTGAAAAGGTATGGAACGATAGGGATATGACAGGTACATTTACTCTTACATTAAGAGAACCCGAACCAGTCAAAAAGGTTTTGAAACACATTAGGGTAAACGAAAGCTCAAAGCAAGTAAGTATCACTATTACCACAAGTAAGCTGGTTAATATATACTGGGGCGATGGAACGACAACGCAAGATGTGTACGGAGCAAACAAAACTATTACGCACAATTATACAACCAATGGCGACTATTATGTAGTTGTAACAGGTGTCATTGAGGATATAGAGGAGTTTACCACAAACGCAATTATAGTATGGGACAAATTATAGTACACAAACGTAATGGAGAGGTACGCTATGTGTTAGATAGTACTGCAAAGCTCTGCACCGTAAAAAGTGCAGAGCAAAAGCGTGATTTGCTGGGCGAAGATACCGTAACTATAAAAACAGAAAGCACAACGGCAATGGAATATATGGTAGGCGACTATATAGAGGTGTTTGGCGATGTTTACACGCTTAACAAGATAAATGAGCCTACTAAAAATGGAGAACGCAAGTTTGAGAACAATATGGTATTTGAGGGCTTACAATACAAGCTACTTGATGCACAATATCGTAATACCGATGCTGCTGGGCATAACCCCAGCGGAGAGTTTCAACTTGTAGCCAATATGGGCTTGTTGATGAATGTGCTAATCAACAACGTAAAACGTGTATCAGCTCCTTTGGGAGAGGTTTGGGAGTTGGGCGACTGCATAGAAACAGAGTACAAAGATTTCTCTTTCAGTAAAGAGAATTGTTTGAGCGTATTGCAGCGTGTATGCAAGGATTTCAATACAGAGTTTGAGATTGAGGTTGTTACTCCTAAGCATTATAAGCTACATATCCGCAAAGCTGGCAAACTCTTCCCTGCTACATTCTCATTCGGTATGGGAGGAGGCATTTACAAGCTGAAACGCAAGAATGTTAATAGTAATGATATTGTAACACGCCTGTATGTTGAGGGTGGTACTAAGAATATTACAACCAATTACAGGAATGGAGCGCAGCGTTTAAGGATTGCTGATAACGAGGAAAGTTATATTGATAACAAACAAGCAATAGCAGCCTTTGGAGTTAAGGAGGGGAGCAGAGTATATGAGGATATTTACCCACACCGTACAGGAGTTGTTAGCTCTATTGTTGAGGGGGATATTTTCAAGTTTGTGGACAACACAATGTTTGACCTCAAAGAGAAAGATACCAACGGCAATACACGCTGGTTGATAGATGGCACTGCTGCAAAGCTCAAGTTTGTTGGTAATAGTAATTTGGCTGGCTATGAGTTCGAGATAGCCGACTATGATACCAAAACACAAACTTTCACGATTAACCAGTATGAGGATAAGCGAGGCTTGAAAATACCAAGTGCAGCCACAGCTTACCAAATACAAAAGGGGGATAAGTATGTGTTACTTGATATTATTATGCCAAACGACCCATACGTTGTTGATGCAGAAACAGAACTTAAAAAGGCAGGCACAAAAGATTTGGAGGCAGATAGCCAGCCAAAGGTTGAGTATGAGCTTGAATTTGCGAGCCTGTTACTCAAGCGTAGGTTTGGTGTAGATGGCTCATTGCCTAACCTCTTTAAGGTTGGCGATTATTTGCCTATTAAAGATAAGGATATAAATGTAGATAAAGCTATACGAATTAAGGGGTTTACAAGAGATTGTTACAAAGACGAGTATAGTTACAAGCTAACAATTAGCGACACAGCAGAGGTAAGCATTATTGAGAAGCTGATTATAGATAACGAGGAGCAAAACAAACTCATTACCTTAAACCAGCTTACAGATGTTGCCAAAGCAAGAGCTAACTGGAGAACCACACAGGAGCTGCTAAATATGGTATTTGATGGCGATGGCTTCTTTGATGCCACCAATATACGCCCAAATAGTATTGAAACGCTTATGTTGAGCGTTGGCAATCGTGCTGGGCAATTCATTTTACAAAACATCGTCATTGAGGCTAATGCCACTGTTAATGGTAAGCCTAACCCTAATTTAGTGAGAATAGGCAGCAATAATGGAGTGTTAATCCATTACGCTATTGAGGAAAATAATAGAATGTGGAATATAGGAGAGAACACCATTACCTTAACAAGTAATGGGGCATATTACCTATATGCACGTTGCGCAAAAGGAGCTGGAGAGAGTGGCGCAAGCCTTGTTTTCAGCCAAACACGCTATGCAGTAGATACAGGTGCTTACTATTATTTCCCTGTTGGAGTGCTTTCCTCTGTTTACAATGGCTATCGTGAGCTTACAACAACATACGGAGCAACACGCATAACAGGGCGTACTATTAACTGTGGGCGTATTGAGAGTATAGATAAACGTACTTACTTTGACCTTGACAATAGTGAGATTGGAGGTAATATAAAATTTGTTTCAACCGATGGTACAATGAAAAGTATTGAGGAGTTGGAGCATTTGGTTAATACAACCTCCACTGCACTTGATAATGTAAATGAGATTATAGAGAGCTTACAAAGCCAAGTAGATGGTACTGTTGAGTATTGGTTTGGTATGGGTGTGCCAACGCTGGGAACTGCACCAGCTAACCAGTGGAAAACAGAGTTGGATAAGAAAACACATTTGGGGGACTTATATACTGACACTGCTACTGGTTTAGAGTATAGATTTACAAAGGAGGGAGAAACCTATAAGTGGGTAAATATTCCCAGCACTGGTATTGGGCAAGCCATACAAACAGCTAATGATGCGTTGGAAACTGCCAGCAGTAAAAATCACACTTTCCTAACAGCAAACTATAATACATATCCAAAACCACCGTATAAAATTGGTGATTTGTGGATAACTCTCAATGATTATAAGATACGAATTTGCACCAAAGCACGCGAATCCTTAAGCTCATACACCAATGCCGATTGGAAAGAGGCTGGTTATACCGATGATACAAATGCTAATGCTGCACTACAAAAACTAACAGATTTGGCAACAGATAGCATCATTACTCCAAGCGAGAAAATTAAGCTCAAAGATGAGCTGGCTAATATTAAAGTGGACTACTCTACTGTGAAAGCAAAGGCACAGTTGGCAGGTTGTACTACCAATGAGTTTGATGCAGCATACAGTACGCTACTTGTGTATATTAGTGCATTTCTCTCAAATATGCAGGTAAATAGCACAGGAGTAAATAAAGCAACCTACAACGGCAACTTCTCTGCATATTACAAAGAACGAACCAACTTACTTGATGCTGTTAGCAAGCAATATGTTGATAGCGTAGAGGTCGGTAATGGTAATTATATTGGGAATAGTGCTTATTTTACAGACCTCAAAGGCTGGTTTCACAACCCTAATGATGGTGTTAATATCCCACCTATTTATGCCGATAGTATTATGGGCAATGTTATGAGGTTTAGGAAAACGAACCAAAAAGATATTTGGTTTCTGCATACTCCTTTTGCTAAAGCAGGAGGTAACATATTATTGCCAAACGAGAAATTTGGTAGTGGTATTACATACACACTTGCATTTTGGGTAAAAGCAAATGCTCCAATACAGCTTAATATGGGCTTTATGAATCCGAAAGGCGATAAGAGAGTTGCACCATATAAGTATTTTACAGCCGATACAAAATGGAAACGAGTTGTATATACATTTGTGGCAACAGGAGATAGCCAACCCGATACAGAATTGTTTTTCCGCACCGATACAGCTGATATGCAATTTGCAAACTTATATATGACAAAGTTTGTTTTAGTTGAGGGGAACAAAGCCCCCGAATGGAACTCAAGCAACCAAGAGGTACAGAGCATGATTAAGGCTAACAAGGATTTATTAAAAGCCATTACCCAAAACTACACACAAATTGAGGGTGGGCTTATCCTATCCACATTCTTAAAGCTGGGCGCATTACAAAAAAGTGATGCTTGGGTTGAGAGTGCAGGCTTAAAAGCTATGCTCAATAGTACAGATGAGATTGCTGCATATTTTGGAGGCACTTACCAAGAGGCATTGGCAGGAAACAATGAGGGTATGACTATTATATATCACAATGGAAAGCTGAAAGCACTCAACGCAGAGATTACAGGTACTATAAATGCTACAAATGGAACTTTTAGTGGAAAATTAGATGGTGTTACAGGTACTTTCCGAGTTTTACAAGCTCTTGATAGTAACGGTAATGTAAAGGCAGAGATTGGCTTTAATTCCAGTGAGGGGAAGCTGTATTTTAGTGGAGATATGCAGCACCAAGGAACTAAGGACGGACGTAGCTTGCGCTTTTATTCCTCTGATATTTGGTGTCGTGGCTCATTTGGAGCAAGAGAAAGAAACTTGTTAGTTATCAAGGGAGCTTATGGTTATTATTATCCAAACGGTGTGTACACAGATGGCAACTATGTAAGTTTAGCATCTAAAACCAGTAGTAATGGGGAAAGATATTATGAGGTTGATTGCTATGGGCGAACTGGCGATTACAGCGGTTTCCCTGTTGATACCATAATCTTTAACATACAAGGTGGCTCTGTATTTCAATACTGCTTAAATGCTGCTGCAACACAAAGAATAATGATTATCAATGGTAATGATAGCAGCAATAATGTTAAAATCTTCTCCAATGGTAGAGCAGTTGTTTGGAATGGTGGAGAGATTGCAGAGGTCGTGCAAATGCCTACTCCCTCTTCATTCACAACACCAAGCATAAATACAAATCATTTAGGTGCTGGTTTGTTGGTGGGAGCTTTTAGAGATAATAACTGGCAATAATTGCCTATACTTTCAAAAGTTAGACAAACAAAGCGTGAATATAACTAACGCTTTTCGTATTTTTGAAGCGTAGAAGAATAAACAAATAATAATTAAACAATAGCCAAATGGGATTACTTATTGGTGTTGGGAACACAGTACCCAAATTTCCATACCAAGAGTTATGGTATGGCATTCGCATTAACCTCAAAAATGGAGGGCATAATGTAGCAGATGGTAAGGTTGAGCGTGTGGGGAACTTAGACCTACATCGCTCATTGCCTATACAGAAACGTATTAGGCGTTATGTAGCACATGAAGATGGAACGGTTAATTATTGGCTGGGGGCTAACGATAGCACCTTAAAAGAGGGAGGAGGAGCTGCAAAACTTAATGCTGTTGATGGTATTGTGCAACTCTACAAGCCCGATTATTACCGTAAGTTTGAGTTCGATGGGGATTACCTCCTTGTAGCCATTAGTGAGGTTGCATTGCCTGGATTTACACGTATGAAAGAGAAATCTCGTAGTCCGTGGCTGGCAACATTCAACCGCACAAACAATAAGCCCACCTGTGCATCTTTCCTACAATGGGAAAGCAACGGCTCTGTAAAGCGTGTTGCTGAAACAGGGCTGCTTGACCTACTCCCAAATGCAGCAGATTACAGAGGCGGTACTAATGTTACTGGCAACGATGGAAAGCCAACAAGCGTGCTGGGTATGCCTGCAACAAGCACCAACAAGGCTACTATACGGACACGGTGCAAGAGTTTGGGCGACAACTGGCATTGTGGAGGTTGGCGTTTTCGTGAAGAAATGAGCTGGTTAATGGCTATTGAATTTGGAGAACTTGATAGCCAAGCTCCTTACAATGCTCAAAAAACAGAAGATGGGTTTGCGCAAGGAGGATTGGGCAACGGCTCTTATGTAGGTGGAGAATGGGGAGGTTTTAATGGCTGGCAGCCATTTATTCCTGCTGGTATCACTGCCAAGCTGGGTAACAATACTGGAGTTGTTGATTACCTAATTAAAGAGTGGAAGAGCGGAGTAGATAAAACCATTAAAGTAGCCAGTTACAGAGGCTGGGAGCAACCGCAACAATACCTGTGGGAGCATAACGATGATGTGCTGGTATTCTATACACCTTTTGCAGATGGTGGAGCTTGTAAGTTGTATTTATGTAGTGACCCTGCAAAGTTTACCACTCCAAGCGACCACGCAGGGGAAAATGTAGATGGTTATCAAGAATTAGGATTGCTACCTACTGGTAGTAACTACATTTCTGAAATGGGAGTTGCCAATGGCTACTCTTTCCCAAGTAGCGTAACAGGTGGAGCTGCTAATAAGAATTATTGCGACTATTTTTGGAGGCAGACAGTAAATGCCACAAACAATGCTGATGGCTGGTATCAACTCCTCTCCTCTGCTGGTGCGTACTATTCGGAGCATGCGGGTGTTCGCTGTGCGTATGCGCTTCATCGAGGTGCGGATACGGGTGCGGTTGCGACGTGGGGTTTCCCCTTGTGCCTTGAATTTCCGAGTTCCGATGGCATTTAGTTTTGTTTGAGTAAAATATTGCTCTGTGTGAGTTCATAATAATACGGTTACGGTGGTTCGGGAACTCCTCTCCTCTGCTAATGCGAACAATTCGGAGAATGCGGGTGTTCGCTGTGCGAATGCGAATAATCGAGGTGCGAATACGAATGCGAATTGGGGTTTCCCCTTATACCATAATTACGGTTTTCCCTTTTAAGGAGAATCTTTGCAACCACCGTAAACCTTGCCTCACAAAAGCACCTTATACAAGGGTGCTGGCAAAAGAATATGGTTAAAATAAAGTGCTGGTAGATTGTGGTTTACCACAAGTGCGAAAGCTCTTATAAAACAATGGCACATAAGATATATGCAAATAGTGAGAATGGGTATTGGAGGGTATGCAACCCTCTAAACGTGCTAAGAGCTACGAATAATACCATACGTGGCAAAATGAATAGACACGATGTAAAAAGATTACTAAAACGTGGCTATTGTGATGCTATAAAAAATGTATGGGAGATGCTGGAATATCAAACATTCAAGCCATCAAAATACACAGAGAAAACTATTTTTGATGTGAAGCAACGCAACCTCAAAATAGCACCGCTATACCCCGATAGAATAGTACACCACTGCTTGATAGATGTTATTGAGGAAGATTTGCGCAAGATTTTTATTGCCAATACCTATGCTTGCATTAAAGGGCGTGGAATACATAAGTGCCTAACCGATTTGAACCGTGCGTTACAAAAAGATAAAGCAGGTACAAAGTATTGCCTAAAAATAGATGTAAGGCATTATTACGATAGCATTGTACATAGCATACTCAAAGATATAATAGCAAAAAGCTATGGGGATAAAAAGCTGCTTTGGCTTATGCACCTTATAATAGATAGTACAGAGGGCGATATTGGTTTACCAATAGGCTTTTTAACAAGCCAGCATTTTGCAAATTGGTATTTAAGCCCATTTGACCATTGGGTTAAAGAGGTGTTGCGTGTAAGGTATTATTACAGGTATATGGACGATATTGTAATACTCGCTAATAGTAAAGCAAAACTGCACTATATACTTGAACAAGTAAGAGAGTACTTGCAAACAAAGCTAAGGCTAACTATAAAAGCAAACTGGCAAATATTCCCAGTAGATGCACGCAGTATAGACTTTGTAGGTTACAAAAGCAACCATTACAATATATTGGCACGAAAAAGCATTTTGTACACCTATTGGAGAAAGTTGAAAAGGCTGCAAAATAGTTATGGAGCGATGACAGAAAGCGAGTTGCGACATAAGCTATCTGCACACTTTGGCTGGCTGCAACATTGCTCAAACAAGCATTATAAAGAGATAATAAGTTTAACATTAAAACAGATAAGAATAAAACAAATGGAAGAAAAAAGATTGAGTACAGGCTTGCATAGCGATAGCGTGCAGCCCACGTTTTGATGTGATTGATAGAGCGAAAGGTACAACGCTGTACAATTTCAACCAGCACTACGAGCAAGTAGATGATGAGCAAGGTAAAAAGCACAAGGTTAATGTGTATGATAGCCTTTTGTGTTATTACCCTGTTACTGCCAATACTGTATTGGAAACTCTCATTATGGCTAAGTATAGCGATAACCTTGAGAAGAAACTGCTCAACGATTATAACGCAGCAGTAGCAGGTATTGAGGACGAAAGCAAGAAGCAGCCGTACCTTGATTTCCTTGCAGAGCGTAAGGCTTTGCGTGCTATGGTTGATGCAGATTGTGCAACTAATAACATTCCTATGGAGTAAGATATGACAGAGGAAACTTACGATTTTGCAGACCTCCCACTGCAAGGGGACGGAGCAAACCCACAAAAGCCAAGTGGAGATTACCCCAGTATAGACACTGTAATAAATAAGCCTATTTGGTGTACAGGTTTTACAGAAGATGTTGATACTGAAAATGGCAAACGCACTCTTATACGATTTAAGTGGGATTTGGGAGAGGCTGAAACGGCTTTTTGGACGAGCAGCAAGAAACTGCTTGCCATTGTAAAACACCCAAATATCCGTTTTCCTTTCCATACCATTATTAAGGTAGTACTCATTAGAGAAATGGCTGGCTTTGAGTTTCGCAGCGCAAAAGAAGCCATATCGCAAGATGATATAGATGCGTACAACCTCTATTTAATGAAGAAACGTAGTTATATGAAGCAAAGGAGATAAAGTATGAATTCAATCCTTAATTATGAGCAGTTACGCCTTATAGTCGTTACTGTAATTAGCACCCTATTAGGTATGATTACGCCTACTAATGGGTTTGTTTTAGCTCTCATTATTATGAGTAGCTGGAATATATGGTGTGGTATGCGTGCAGATGGTGTGGTTATACACACCTGCAAGAATTTTAATAAAAAGAAATTCAGAGGAGCATTAAAAGAATTGTTGCTTTACATTGCTATTATTTACCTCATACATTCTGTAATGGTTATGTGTGGAGATAAGGCAATAGCCTTGTATGCTGTAAAGAGCATAACTTATGTATTTGCATACGTTTACCTACAACACTCATTTCGCAATTTAACTATTGCATACCCTAACAACCTTGCAATATGGGTTATTTACCTTGTTATACGTTTGGAATTTAAGCGAGCAATGCCCAGCCATATTAAACCTATTATTGAGCAATACGAGCAAAAGAAAGCAAAACAAAAAGAAGAGGAGGCAAAAAATGAAAGTAATAATTGATAATGGACACGGCAAGGACACACTGGGCAAACGTAGCCCAGTGTGGGCTGATGGCTCACAGTTATTCGAGTGGAGGTATGCACGAGAAATAGCCGTAATACTGGAGCAAGAACTTGTAGGGCGAGGCATTGATGCAGTACGCATTGTACCCGAAGATACAGATATATCGTTACGAGAACGATGTAATAGGGTGAACAAGCTATGCGCAAAAGTAGGAGCTAAAAACTGCCTGCTTGTAAGCATACATTGTAATGCTGCTGGAAATGCAGGGAAGCCTATGCAAGCAAGAGGCTGGAGTGTGTTTGTAGGGCTTAACGCCTCACAAAATAGCAAATCATTAGCAACCCTTTTCAGCGCAAGTGCAGAGGCGCAAGGCTTAAAGGTGCGTGTTAGCTCTCCAAACCAAAGATACTGGGTGCAAAACCTTGCTATGTGTAGAGATACCAAATGCCCAGCAGTGCTAACTGAAAACTTATTTATGGACAACGAACAGGATTGCAAACTGCTACTCTCTAATGAGGGGAAACAGAAAATCGTTGAAACGCACGTGCAGGCAATCCTTGATTACATTAGTATGATATGAAAAGGTATTTAATTGTATTATTGCTTGCTGCTGTTGCGTTGGCATTTGGAGCTATACAAAGGTGTAGCAAGCTGAAAGAGGAGAACAAAAGGTTGGCAAATAACCAAACCGCTCTTATGCAAGAGGTTAAATTGTACAAAACCCAAGATGGTAAAAATGCTGCAAAGGTTGTTGAGCTATCTCTGAAAGGGAAAGAGTTTAAGCAACTCAATAGCTACCTTAAAGAGGAGGTAGAGAGGCTGGGGCTAAAAATTAAAAACCTCAAATCAGCTACCAGCACCATAACGCTTACCAGTTTGAAGATTGATACTGTTATAAAAGACAGTATTGTATTTTTACCAGCCAAAGGCATAACAGATACACTCAAATGTTTCAGCTACAACGATAGCTGGATAAATGCCAGTGGGTGTATAGGTGCTGATAATAGGTTTCAAGGTACATTTGAGAGCAACGACACTATTTCTATTATTGCTCACAGAGTACCTAAACGCTTCTTATTCTTCCGCTGGGGTTGCAAAGCGATAGAAGTTGAGGTTGTAAGCCATAACCCACACACAAAAATAAATTACGCAAAGATGATAGAGTTTCAAAGAAAATAGCTATTTTTGCAGCACATAACCACCGAGCTTTACACGCATTTTTTTGCAGTTGTGGCTCAAATGTGGTTCAAAATAGAATTACAAGTGCTTCCAATGGACTGACCCACAGCACAATAATAAGAATTGGCTATTAGCTTCCGGTTCTGAAGGTCTTGGGTTTGAATCCCAACGGAGTCACCAACAGTAAAAAGAGAGTGTACGAATGGCGTTCACTCTCTTTTCTTTTTCAGTCTTACACCTATCTTATAAGCATACTTTACAGCAAGCCACGCACAATCGCTGCAAGGCTCTTGCCGTCTGCCATAGGCAACTGTGCCTTCACAGCCTTGATGATAATGCCCATATTCGCGCCCGGATTGGCTGCAATCGCTTCCTTTGCACACGCAGTAACTTCCTCTTCAGTAGGAACGGCAGGGAGATACAGGCTGATAATGTCAAGTTCCTTTTTCTCATTTTCAGCCAATTCCCCACGCCCGGCTTTCTCATACTGGTCGATGGCATCCTTGCGCTGCGCCACCATTTTCTTGAGAATGGAAAATTCCGTCTCCTCATCCATCTCCTTGCCTGCGCCCTCCTTGGAAGTCTTGAACTTCAGGAACTCTGTCTTTATCAGACGGAGCACGTCGCGTTTCTCTGTTTTCTTAGCCACCATCGCATCGCGAATCAGCTCATCAATATTGCCGTTAATCATCTTAATATATATTTTAGTTTGTCTTAAAACACATTTGTAGGTCTGCCCTCTCTGCAAAAGTAGCAAAATTTTGCTTAGTTTCATTCCGATATTCAATGTTTTTTCTGCAAAAGCGCAAATATCGCTCCAAGTTCAAGCTGATTCCGAACCCAGAGACATCAGTTTTCCCATCCGTAAGTCCTCAAGTGATTCATCTTTATACATCTAAAATATACGACCCGTAAGTATCTGAAAATCAATTATCTTTTTCCTCATTTCCATTCTTGCGAAGATTGCGTCCCATTCTTCGCAAAAACGCAATGCAATCTTGCGAAGAATGGAATGCAATCTTCGGTCATTTGCAAAGCGTGTATATTATCTCCGTAAAATAAGAGATATTCTGCTGAATCAATGATGAAATTTCTTTGGAGATTCAAGCAGGCAGTATTAAGAGAGCAAAAAGGTGTAGAGTCAACCAGCAAGTGCAAAATTACAACACATGTTTGAAGAACTCGCACTTTGGTGTGGAAAAGTTTAATTTTTCCCTTGGTCTTTCATTCAATTTCTTCTGTATGGCCATAATCCTCTTGTCCGTATAGTTCTCAAAGGAATCCTTTTTAGGTATATATTGTCTGATTAACTTGTTTGTATTCTCAATGGCTCCCTTTTGCCATGGACAATATGGATCTGCAAAGTACACAGGCACGCCCAACCATTTCGTGATATCCTTATGTGCGGCAAACTCAGGTCCGTTGTCAGTGGTAATGGTCTTCAGTCTGTCCTTGTATGGCAGCAGCAGTCTCCTGACTGCTTTTGCCAGAGGCTTCGACTGCTTCCCAAATGGCAGTTTCCGCATAAGCAACATATTGGTGGATTTCTCCACCAGTGTGAGTATGGCCCTTTGGGCAGGGTCGACGATCAGGTCCATCTCAAAGTCTCCAAATCTCTTCCCGTCCACTTCCTTGCTTCTCTCATGGATGCTCACCCTGTCCTTGACAGGAAGATGCCCACCCTTGGGTGATGCCTGTATTTCATCTGATGTCTTGTGTGCCGGCAAGTTTCCCTGTCGGGTCATCGTGGATGATGTTGTAGATGGACTGATGGGACACCCTTATCCCCTCATTCACACGCAGATACCCCGATATTTGTCTTGGAGACCATTGGTCATTAACGATATATTCCTTGATTCTCCAGACCAATTCGTCGGAGAGCCTGGAGTTGCTCACCGTTCGCCTCCTGCGCTCCATGGCCATGTCGTGCGCCTTCGTCCAGATATACTTTCCCGAGGGCGTGCTGTTGCGTTTGATTTCACGTGAGAGTGTTGCCTGACTGATGCCGACGATGGCGGCAATATCTTTTCTTGCGGTTTTCTTTTGAAGTAAGGCGAAAATTTGCGACCTTTGCTCCGAGATTAATTGATGGTACATAAACAATACAAAGTTAGTTAATCTTGGGGAGACTTCGGTCTCCTTTTTTAATTTGTATTGCCGGTTGTTGCTTTTTCCTCGCCGAGAGATGCACACAACCTCTCGCTACGCTTCGAGAACGTCTGCATCTCTCGGCGAGGGCTACTCTTTTTTGCACTTCGATTTGGAATCTTCAAAGGTAGGGATGAAATTAATCGAACCAACAGGACGTTTATGAAGAAAAAGAATTAATTTTGCAATGACGAAATAGGTGATGGGTAATTATCGTCGCTCTTGAATGATGATTCCCCTTTATTCCTTTCATTCGCTTATGAGGTGCTTCTCTCACTCAATTCGTTTAATCTCATAAATATATAAAAAGAAATATGACACAGCAACAATACAAACAGATTTTCAAGAACGACCTGAAGGAATATCTGCTCTCGCACGGCAAGGTGGACGAACGCCTGCCGGAAGCTCCCGACTTGGAGGCTCTCTGGTTGAAGATAGGACAGGCGTATCTTCCCGACGGAATGCGCGAGTACAACAGCTATCCTACCGTTGCGCTCGGATGGATGATGTATACCGGAATGGCTCTCGCCAAGTATTGGGACGAGGATTGGGAGGTCTATGGCAAAGTGGAGAATCTCTATACTTATCTCCTCGGCAAGACGGATTTACGACCATTTGGACGACTACATTCGCGGGAAGGTTCTTCAGCTTACCGCTGAGGAGTCGAAAGCTCTCGAGCTGCTTGTGGGCGAATGTGCCTCGCGCACTTACAGTCAGATCAGAAGACTGCGCATAGAGCCGAGCACCAATGATGCTTTCCACGCCTTCCTCGGTGCTCTCCATCAGATGTATCTCTTCGGAATAGCCGTAGAGTTGAAGACGCTCGGCTATCGTATGACGGCAATAGGCTAAGAGATATTCCGAAAAACCGTTGAATAATAAATTTGTCAATAGTTCCATTCGCCATTTCGGTATCTCCGTGATAGTGTTTGCTTAGGTTATGCCATCTGAAGAGTATAACAGAAAACGCTCCCAAACCTGTGAGTGTGAGGTTTGGGAGCGTTTGTATTGTTTCTAATCCATAAAGTAAGAAAGGATGGGGCATATCAGCCTGTTCCTTCTTATGCAAACAGGAAGAATCATCCACTGAGCCAACATTACGCGGAGGAACATCGTGGCGGATAGACCGTGGCGTACTTGATGGCGGGAATATTGTTCTTCGACGCATCAGGCGTGAGCGACAGGCAGGGGCGAAGGTCATAATGCCGGCTATGTTAACCGAGCAGAGTGAAGTAGTCGAGCTTCAGCCAATAGCGACCGAGAATGCAAGTTGCCCAGAGAGGAATGAGCATTATCAGGGCAGCATAGGCCATCCAGAGATTAAACCGCCGTCGAGCAGCTGTCACGAAACTTCCTCCCCACGCTCAATCCCACGCACGCAAAGGAAGAGCGTAATGCCAAATTCCTTCAGCATAAGGTTCACACTCTGCGTGTTGTGCGTGTTCAGACGGAACCGGTTCCGAAGTTGCTGATGAGGATTGCCACCACAAGCGTTCCTCCGGAGAATCCCAACTTGGCCGGCATCGGCATATTTCCGAGTGGGAATTCGATGCTTCCCACAAGAATACCTATCAGAATCACGACCGAAAGCACCATCAGGTTAGGTTTCTTGAGCGTGGAAACCGAGTTGCCCAGTATCTTTTCCACGCGCTTCACGTTTTCCTCCTCGCCTACGAGCACTACGGTGTCACCCGTCTGCAAAAGCAAGTCGGGCTTTCCGATAAGATGCACGCCGGCACGCAGCACACGCGAGATGTTCACGTGATAGATGGAACGGAACTTCAGTTCCTCAATGCTCTTTCCGTTTACCGTTCCCTGTGTTACGAGGCATCTTTTCGAGATGAGTCTTCTGTCGAGTTTTCCCCACAGGGCATCCGTCATTTCGATTCTGTGCCCGATGAAAGCGCATATCATTTCCATTTCGTGATGTTCGGAAATCACCATAATCTTGTCGCCTTCCTCGATAACCGACTTCGGATGCGCCATTTCTATCTCCGAGGTTTTCTTGTGCATAATTCTCGATACAAGGAAATCGTGCTTGTCGAGCAACAGTTTTACGTGTGCTATGTCGAGTCCGTAAACGCTGGGGTTCGATACTTCTATGGAATACACCAATGCCTCCTTGCCCTGTGCCTTCTCCCGGTCTTCAATGCGCTGCGATTCCTCGTCCACCTTCACTCTCAACACCCACTTCAGGCAGCCCGTTGTGAGTATCAGTCCGAGAATGGCCACCGGATAAGCCAGTGCATAACCGATACCGATGTCAGACGAAATGCTGCCCGATATTCCCTTTGCCGCTTCCTGCGCCGCACCGAGCGAAGGCGTATTCGTAACGGCTCCGGCCAATATGCCCACCATCGTGTCTATCGGAGTGCACGAAAGAGAGAAGATGAGATAGGTCATCAGGAGTGCCAGTCCGATGGAAAGGAGCGAGAGAAGATTGAGCTGGACACCTCCCTGCTTGAACGTTGAGAAGAATCCTGGCCCCACTATCATTCCGATACCGAAGATGAAGAGCACCATACCGCTTTCTTTCACGAATGAGAGCACCATCGGGTCGATCTGCAAGCCGAGGTGTCCGGCGAGAATGCCTGAGAACAACACCCAAGTAACGCCCAGCGAGAATCCTCCCACCTTGATTTTGCTCAGCAGAATGCCGACCGTAATGACAAGTGCCAGTACGAAGATAGACTGTCCGATTCCGGGTGTGGTAAGCAAACTTACGATTCCGTCCATAAGATAAGTTTTTTGCAGGATGCCCTGCATCCAAGTTTTTTATTGTAAAGCATCTTCCCCGTCCGTTCACTTCCGTGCCGTCGGCAGGGGGATTGATTAACGGTGCAAAGGTACAACAAACTTCTTATTCCAATCCCTTTTTCTCATTAATTATTTCTATGAGAGCGAAGAATGTCAATGCCTCTGGCAATGTCGGAGCATCAACAACGGCAGTTCTTGCTAAATAATTCCCCTCCATACACTTGCCGTTTGAAATAAAGTTTACGATATATTCTCGCTTTCGCTATCATTTGCTCTTTAATCTTTTGCCCTCTTAAAAGAAAAGCATTATATTTGCATTCGATTAATACATAATAGCCTATGAACAGGTAAAACAGAAAAAGACATAATAGATAGAAAGCGTTAGCTTGCATTCTTGTTCTTGAAATTCGCCAAAATTTATAGAGGCACGAGAGTAAAAGTTGATGCTCACGTCAAACGGCGTGGGCTTTTACTTGTTGAAGTGGCAATGGTGTTTGGCGATACCTCAAGAACATTAACGAAGTTATCAGTCCACGCTTTTTATTTGTCTCATTCAAAAATTTTTAAGGGCTGAAAAAAAGTTAATCATAAACGCATAAAAAACAGAATCAATGAAGAAAATATTAACC